>NZ_KV793814.1 GCF_001808555.1 Porphyromonas sp. HMSC065F10 | reverse complement strand
TTGGGGTACTTCTGGAGTCTCCCCAGGGGAGTCAGTCCTCGTCTCGAATGCGGGCATGCACTTGCGCTTTCCTCCAGAGCGGTAGCAGCAGTGTCACGCAGTCCGCCCCGTGGATCAAAGCATCTATGGTTTTCCCTCGTGTCTTTCCCACGGGGCTTTCCCACGAGGCTTTCCCACAGGGCTGTCCCACGTGCACACGTGGTGGGAGTCGATCCTCGGCTTGAACGTCAAGGCAGTGCAGGGAAAACCGGTTCCTCTGGAATGGACTGACACATCTGGGGGACTCTTGGAATGGTGGCACGACCCTGGAGTTCCTCTCGCCTTTCCTGTGGAGAGCGCCTCCTCTTGAGATGCGACGGGAACGCCGGGAATTCTTTCCCTACGAAACAGGGAAAGGATCC
>NZ_KV793813.1 GCF_001808555.1 Porphyromonas sp. HMSC065F10 | reverse complement strand
GACCCGCTCTGGTGGCCTCAGGAAAGGCCAGTCCCCATGCGAGTTCCTCGGGGGCCTTTCGGAATTCCTCTCCCGCTGATGCCGGGGCCTAAGACCTTGTGTGAACTCAGGGCCGGAACCTGAGGATTCCTCTCCAGTGCTGACATGGATCTTGGGGTATTCCTGGAGTCTCCCCAGGAAAGTAAGTCCTCGTCTCGAATGGGGGCATGCACGTGCGCTTTC
>NZ_KV793812.1 GCF_001808555.1 Porphyromonas sp. HMSC065F10 | reverse complement strand
CGTCGGAAGTCGAGAGCACCTGCCGCAACTCGAGAAAATCCAGGAGGTTTTGCCCTCCAGGCGAGATGAGGCCCATTTCCGCTGAGGCTTCTCGAGGCTAATCACATCTAACCCCTGGAACTTCCAAAGGGTCCTTCACACCCTTTCTGCAACTCAAGAAGTTCCCGACACACCCGTCTCCACTCGAGAGGAAGCACGAGGGTCCCGAACACATCCAGGGGAGCCCCGTTTCCGCCTCCGAGCTCGAGATGAGGGATCCTTTCCCTGTTTCGAAGGGAGAGAATTCCCGGCATTCCCGTCGCATCTCAAGAGGA
>NZ_KV793811.1:53946-71038 GCF_001808555.1 Porphyromonas sp. HMSC065F10 | reverse complement strand
CTCTTATTCCCTAAACTGATCAATCCACAACTAGTAGAGCCGCTTCGCTGCTTGGCGCATCGTTGTCTCTTATTCCCTAAACTGATCAATCCACAACTTACGACCTATTCTTATAGCTTTGGTACTCGTTGTCTCTTATTCCCTAAACTGATCAATCCACAACTTAAAGAACTTGTGATGATGATAAGCTCTTGTTGTCTCTTATTCCCTAAACTGATCAATCCACAACATACATACCATACACTGAGATGAGGGTATCGTTGTCTCTTATTCCCTAAACTGATCAATCCACAACAGGTAAAGGGGTTGACCGCCTGTAGCCCGCGTTGTCTCTTATTCCCTAAACTGATCAATCCACAACCTATCTCCCCAAAAGCACGATTACAAGTGGCATCTGAGCCTACTCAAAGGAAATAAATCTATGAAAAGAACAGTACAAGGGTAGTAGATGATGAGGATCTTTTATCCTCGCCACCACAAAGGTACTTCTTTCTCAAGTCAATGCAAGACCCTACAGTGCCTTACGCGTCACTGCAAAGGATGACAGAGGACTCAAGACAATGCTATAGCTCATCAAAGAGCCCCGGGATCTGCTGAGACTTTACCGGGGTAGTCCCATAGTACCACGCAGCATCGGCATACTGAGCATCCGTAAGAGTAAAGGCTACAACAAAGCCCTCCTCGGGGATGATCTTGGAGAGGCGGCTCTCAAACTTATCTCGGAGAGCTCTCGTCGGGCAATAGCGTAGATAGCAGGAGTACTGGATCATGATATACCCCTCTGATATCAATTGATTGCGAAATTGCGTTGCCACCTTACGCTCCTTCTTCGTCATCACCGGCAGATCAAAGAGTACGAGCAACCACATAGACTGATACTTACTTATCATCATACACTTAGGTCACAAATGACGGCAGGAGTAGTTCGTCTGCCTTCCCCTGCTCATAACACTTGGCAAGCGATGCCGTTGTCATAGACATCGCCAGCTGTATAGGGCGGACGAGACCACCGATGCTGACCTCGGTGCAGGACACCTGTATCAGCCGGCCTCTCGCCTCCTTATCCAGAGCGGTACTTCCGGTTACAGTCAGAGACAATACTATCTCGTCCACAAAGGGTCGATAGGGCTCCATCAGATCATCTGCGAGTGGGAGGGCATTGTACTGATTGTGATGAAAAAGTCCGATCTCGGGACTAAGCCCCAAGCCTACGATGGCTCTGGCAGTGATGGCACGGAGGATGGCGTATCCATAGTTGAGCAGCTCATTGGGAAACGCCCCCTCACGATCACGACAGAAGTCAGGGCCCATGAGAGCGCACCAATACTGCCGAGCTGCTGCTCCCTCCCTATTGGTACTATCTCCACTAAGCACCTCCCGAGCAAGCTCCTTAAGCCTAAGTGCGCAGGCAGTGTCCCGACAACGTACGAGATCTGCTTGATTATTGATTTTTGAGACCACGACTCTTCGCCACAGTTGCTTGACAAGAGGCTTAGAGGGCTCCGCTTGTAGTCGCACTCTCTTTCCCGTCAGCTCATGACCGGAGAGTGAGAGGAGAGAGCCGAGTGGGAGGTGTCTGTCATCACATACAATCACCCCGACATTCTGCTCCAGACAGGACCGGATGAGGGGTAGTGTAATGGTGATCCGATCATTCTCTAAGAGCAGATAGCCGATGTCCTCTATGGGAAGCGTTCTGGCTTGATCTCTATCCTTATTGTACACAACCAGTTGCCCTCTATCAAGCGAGAGGTGCGAGGGACTACTGATGGTGATTGTTCGCTTGATCATCTCGTGTCGCTATAGAGATTGTGCCGTCTGTGTCAATTATCACCTTAATGGGAGTAGACTCTTTGAGTGCACTAAAGCTGCGAATTGTATAGAGTTCCTCGTCATGATTGAGAGTACTGGCTCTATGCAGTCTGAATACATAATGCATCGAAGAGAGCTTCTGCACTCTATATAGGTGATCAGAGATACCCCCATAATCACTAGACCCGATAGCACTCCGCAGCTCGTCTTCGCTCATGCCGATAACGAACATATCATTGATGCGCAGGGTCATGACGACTCTCTTTGCATCCATTGGGAGCTGTACTCTATCCTGTCCATGCAACAATCGATCTGCAGAGTCCCAAAAGGTCACCACCTCCTCACAATAATTACCCTCTTGATCCTCATAGATAAGCGCAAAATCATTGTTACTAGTCTCCACCTCCTTATTGTAACCATCAAGCTGAACCGTATTATTAACAACCCTTCTACGCCTAACCTTCTTCACCGGGACGGGGACTCCACGCTTATTCGGTAGGAGGATGGTGTAGTTACCCGCCTTGTCCACGAACGCATTGCCTGGAATTGCGTAGTCTTCCTGCGTGGTATCCACTCCCATATCTTGCAATCGCCGGATCATCAACGCCCGGATTGTCGGGTCTGCCACTTGATTTAGTTGCTTTGATTTGGTGATTGAAGTAATGGGCACTCGATAGTGCATTGTCGGAGCAGGCTCCTCAGGTGACTGTCGCTGCCCATAGAAGGTCTCCTTGTGGAGCTTGCCACGTACGGCAAGGCCCTTGGAGCGATGAGTGCGACCATCCTTGGTGATCTGCTTCGTCACCTTATTGAGGATCTTGGTACTCTGCTTGTGCTTGACGAGAACGGCCTCGATCGCTTCCCTCACATCGTCACGGAAGCCCTCCCAGGGAGAGGCAAATGTAGGCTTAGTGCCTGTCCCTCTCTCATAATCATCAGCGTGAGCGTTATAGGTAGACATTGCGGTCAGCACTCCCTGTCCTGTGCAGGCAATGACTATGGCATCAAGTGCGTGGTGTCGGTGATCATCCCTATTCTTCGACGGACTGAAGTGGATCCTATCGTCCTTATCATTATAGATCAGATCACCCTCGAGTACCACCTCGTCACTGCTCAGGTTAGGTGTTTGGTCATACGACAGGATGTAGGACGCCATCGGGTCAAAGGAGAAGACAGCATAGTACTTCCCCGGCTCATCAAATGAGTCTATCTGCACTCGAAGTTCATCATCCTGGTCACAGACGAAGAGATCACTCCTGTCAATGGCACCCGTGAGAACCACCTCCCCCGAGGTGATCGCAGGAGCATCCAGCTTGATCTTGGTGAAGGACACCTCTGAGAGGTCCGGAGTGAGGATGACCTGCGCCAAGCCATCCTCCATAGCCACACCACCCTGCCTATACACCTTGGAGACAAACACACCCTGCTCCACTGATCCCGAGACCTTGATCGTGTCGGTGGCAACCTTTGCTCTCGGATGCTCCGGAGTAACCTCAGGGACTGAGACAAGGGGTATCGTCAGCCAGTAATTACCCGGGGCAGTGGGCAAAGGGACATCCTTCAGGATGCGGACATCCATCTCTCTGGAGGAGAGCTTGGGCTGTCCGTCTTTATTCAGCTCAATGGTAACCCTGGCTCTCAGCTGATCCTCCCTCAGTCGAGGTTGGTCTGTAAACATTCGCTCCACACGGACCACTTCTGAACTACGGAGGACAAAGTAATATGTCCCGTCCGCCAGGGAGGCAGCCTTGTCCCAGAATAGTGGCAGCTCGCTGTACCTGGCACTATATATCTTTCCCTTCTGCACCCTTACCAGCAGGACCACGTCACGCTCCTCTCGCTCCGGGCGAGAGGTGTACTTAGGCAGAATGCGACTGAGTACGCCACTCTTCTTTTTGCCAATGACGATGGCAGGAATTTGATCACCTGAGAGCGCAAGCCCCGCTGGGAGCTGACCCTTGGTGATAGTGGGTCCTTGCGAGAGGATTGAATTGAGTCCCCAGAGTTGCCTCAGCCTTGCGGTCACCCGACCGGGATAGAGTCGGATATGGTCCTGGGGACAGATGTAGGAGAGGTATTCCTTTGCCTTACGGCTAATGTAGGCGGTATCTACCAGCTGATCCCCGGAGAGCTGATCCTCTATGGTCTTACTCACGAAGCGGGTTGCCTTGCGATATGGTAGGAGACGGAATGCCCTATGCTCCACCTCCTCCCACGAGTCGGCACCCCAGAGCTTTGGGCTTGGATCCTGCTGATAAAACTGCCACGGGGTCAGGTTGCCCTTCTTCCTATTGAAGTCCGCATCGCATAGTGTCTTATTGGCAAAGCTGTCGTCGTAGGTCATTGTACGGGGGACGATATGCTCGATCTGGAACATACTGTTGCCATCCAATGCAGCACTCAGTCCACGTATGACCTTGCCGGTATACGGACAAGTGACGACCCCCATACTACGACCGGCAAGCTCCATATAGAGCTTGTACTTCTGGAGATTTTCTCGAGAGGTACTCAGACCTTGGCTGCGCAGGTAGTCCCTTGCCATATCGTTGTCCTCCTCGGCTTTCTTCTGACGCGTCCTCACCTCTGCCCGCTTCTGAGTTGATAGCTTGAGGTCCCGGGCCAGCTCCACGTGTATCTCGTCAAAGGTAAAGTCCGGTCGGATCGTGGAGCGATAGTTATTGAGGAGATAATTAACCAGTCTCCTCATCGCCCATAGCGCCTGCTCGACCATGGGGTTGCGGAGGTTCTCCACCGGCGGGAGCTGATCCATCAGCCGGTGCTTAGCTGTGCCCTGAGAGGGATGATAGAGTCGCTGACGCAGCTTCAACTCCGGAGTACTGAGGTGAAATGGCCCGTCGGGATCCTGCAGCAAGGCCACGATCCTATCTATCATCTCACCACGCGCCAGAGGTCCCTGGGTGTGGATCCACGACCTCAGCGCATCATCGTGATCGTCCACCAGCGCATCATCCCGCACAGCATTACGTATACCGCCCAGCAGCACAGCACTGTAGAGCTCCTCCCCACGGAGGAGATAGGGCAGGATGTTACGCAGAGCGTGGAGGGAGAGGTTGCCATAGTCCTCGCTGAGATGCAGCTTGGCGAGCTTGTCCTCGAGGTCCTCCACAAAGGCGGCACCCTCTATCCCCCTCAGACCTTGCGCCAGCAGATGATTGTCGTCGTAGAAGAAGAGCTTCTCCCAGATCCGGGTATATAGATCGAGGTCAAAGGGGATGACCAGTCGATCAACGGGACTCGCATCTCCCTTACGGGAGGGCATCTTCTTACTGTCAAGGAGCTTAGTTATCCCACTAATCGTGGGGCATCCGGGCAGCTCGTAGTCATCCGGAAAGTTAAGGTCAAGAGTCAGTCGGAGGTCTTTCTTAAGCTTAGAGACCTTAGTATTCTTTCCATAAGTGAGAAGCTTATCAAGCATTGACTGGAGCCTCATTAGATCGAGCTTCCGGTCCCGTATCCTCATATTAAGTAGGGTCTGCAGGACTCTGTACAGCTCATAGTAGGGATGAGAGGCAGAGACAACCGTTGGTCCCTGGGTGATGAATCGATTTGTGCCTCTGTCCTTGACCTTGTGCGACTCAAGGCTACACTTGTCCAGCATACCCTTCTGTGATCTCAGAGGTCTCTGCCAGAAGAGGGTACTCTCCTTGGAGACAAACCTGATGGTCCCATCCTTGTCGTACCAAATCTTACCCGCTAGATGCTCCTTAAGAGAAGTGGTAGTCTTGTAGACGAAGCGGTGCTCGTCACCGGACAAGGTCTCTATCACAGCTGACGGATCCTTGGTCCGATACCTCTCAAGCCTACGTCTTGCCTCATACGAGTCACTCTTACCGGTGAAGTACCGGTAGTGTACCGTCTCCACCTGCTCCCTATCGAGACCGAGTACTGGTGCCTGCCTCGTCCATATCCGGTCAAACTCCTCCACATACATCTCCCTCAGCGTGTAGCGGGACCGTACTCTCTCAGTCTGATCACTAAAGGGGTCACCCTCCTTTGGAGCAATGCTGTAGAGATACTGACCGAGTGTGCGATCTCCGAGGGCGGCTCTCGTCTCATCGATGCCGACCTTCCCATCCTTCTCCATCGTGCTGGTATAGATAGATCCGTCCTCCTTCCCACTTCGCGATGAGAGGAAGCCTCTGTGCTGAATGATGGAGTAAAGGATACGCCCCAGCTTTTCACGTGCGGTAAAGCCTCCATCGGGGTCGTCCTCAAGGGGCGTATCAACAGCCTCAGCTCTCAGTCGGTAAGGGTCAAGGGCCAGCCACTCCCTGAAGCGGGGTGACTGCGGGAAGCGTCGTCTCTCCTCGGAGGGCTTGCTCTTATCCCACTTCACCCACCCGTCCAGCTCTTTCTGCGTCAGGGGACACATATCTTTCTCTATAAGCAATCTCAGGAGATGCTGCTTGCGCAGACGACGGCGAGCCAATTGCCTCCTCGCTTGGCGGAAGTTACGTCGCTCTTCATTGTTAGACCTCTCTTTGCTACCGACCATCGTTTTTCCGGACGGAAACACACTGGATCCGGTATTAAGGATGGATCTTGCACTATCTCCCTCACGTACGATGACAGCCCAGCCAAGACTGCTTGTCCCCAAGTCCAGCCCGAGGATATATTGTTTTTTACACATAATAGATCAGAAAATGATTAAATGAGGATCACACCCAAATGTACCAATTTAAGGCATAAAAAAAGCTCCCGCCGAAGCGGGAGCGTAGAATAAACTACGGCATATAGCCTTGTTGTGAAAAGATCGTTTAGGGTTGATCTTTATGCCCCAAAGGTACACAATTTTTTTCTTCCACCATACACCCTTTGGGCGAGACCTATCCATTAAGCAGCGGCATTCGCATCAGTAGAGAGACTGTAAGACACAAGTCTATCACCCCAATGCGGTCTCCTGAGCCGGTACTCTATTACCGGGAAACGAATTGAGCCTTCAGTCGGGGCTGTTTTATCCAGAGACTCTTAGCACTATTGAAAGTCTCACCGACCGGCTACCCAGAGGAGTGGGAGACCATCGGATCACCTAAGGAGCGGACTGCCGAGAGGGTTGATCACGCACGGATGCGATTGATCCCTATAAAGACCGGATGTGTAAGCGATGGCGAGCGTAGGGGGTACCTTGCGGGGAAATGGGTACCTTTGGGGAAAGAAAAGTATCAATCAGGTAAAACTCTTATCAATGAAACCGACATTATTTGTACTCGCTGCCGGCATGGGCTCCCGCTATGGAGGTCTGAAGCAAATCGACGGTCTCGGCCCCCACGGGGAGACCATTATGGACTACTCTATCTATGACGCCATCCGAGCAGGATTTGGCAAGGTGGTCTTCGTTATCCGCAGAGACTTTGAGCAGGCGTTTAGGGAGAAGATCGTCTCCAAGTACGACCGGCTGATCCCGGTGGAGCTGGTTTTCCAGAGCGTGGACAAGATCCCCTACTCCTACAAGGTCCCCGAGGAGCGGACTAAGCCTTGGGGTACCAACCATGCCGTGATGATGGGTGAGGAGGTGATCCACGAGCCCTTTGCGGTGATCAATGCGGACGACTTCTATGGTCGTGAGAGCTTCGAGGCACTGGCAGACTTCCTCCGCAGCGTGGAGGGGAAGGAGGGTGAGTATGCCATGGTGGGCTACCGCTGTGGCAATACCCTCAGTGAGAGCGGCACCGTATCTCGCGGTGTCTGTGTCACAGATGACCGAGGCTACCTCGCTGAGGTGGTGGAGCGGACCAGCATCGCACGCAATGATGAGGGACGGATAAGCTTCAAGGACGAGAGTGGGACGGAGGTTGAGCTGGAGGAGAATACCCCGGTATCGATGAATATGTGGGGCTTCACACCCGACTACTTCGCTCACAGCCAGGTGGCGTTCCGGAAGTTCCTTGATGCCAACCTGGAAAAGCCGAAGGCGGAATTTTATATCCCCACGGTGGTGAATGATCTCGTACACGAGGGAAAGGCGACCTGCAAGGTGCTGGATACGCCGGCACGGTGGTTTGGCGTCACCTACGCTGAGGATCGTCCCGAGGTGGTCAAGAAATTTGCTCGCCTACACGAGGAGGGGACCTACCCCGACAACCTACTCGCCTCGCTGAGCAAGTAAGCGACTCAGTGGCTGAGCTGCTGACGATCATCGGTCCGACAGCCTCCGGGAAGACCCCGGTGGCAGCGCACCTTGCTCACCGAGTGGGCGGGGTGGTGCTCAGTGGCGACTCTCGCCAGGTCTATCAGGGTATGGATCTCGGGACGGGGAAGGATCTGGAGGACTATGTGGTGGATGGGGACCCGGTCCCCTACTACCTCATCGATATCGCCGAGGCGGGTGACCACTACAGCCTCTATCAGTACTTAGAGGACTTTGATAGGGTATGGCAGTCCCTGCCGGAGGAGACACCACGGATCCTCTGCGGAGGCTCAGGGCTCTATGTAGAGGCAGCACTTCGGGGGTACCACCTGCCCGATGTCCCTCGGGATGAGTCGCTGCGGGAGGAGCTGGGTCGGCTGAGTCTTGACGCCCTCCGAGAGAGGGCGGAGCAGCTGGGTGCGCTGGAGGAGCTGAAGGATCCGGAGAATAGACGACGGATGGAGCGGGCCATAGAGGTGGCACTCTACTTCCGCGACCACGGTGAGCAGTACCTTGACCGTCCGCCATTAGAGGGACCGATCTACTGCCTCGACATCTCTCGCGAGACCCGCCGGGGGCGGATCTCGGAGCGCCTCAGGAAGAGGCTTCGTGAGGGAATGGTGGAGGAGGTGGAGGGGCTGCTGAAGCACCTTCGCCCCGAGCAGCTAACTTACTACGGGCTGGAGTACCGCTACGTCACCGACTACGTCACCGGTAAGCTCACCTACGATGAGATGGAGCAGCGCTTGGAGGTGGCGATACATCAGTTTGCCAAGCGGCAGATGACCTGGATCCGTGGTATGGAGCGGCGCGGGCTGACCATCACCCAGATCACACCCGCAGAGTCTCCCGCTGCCACCGCTGACCTTATCCTCCGAGACTACAGGCAGAGGTGAGGGAGAAATGAGCCTGACGATGCGGTGTCACCTATCTGAGGGCAGAAGCCTTTTGTAGGAGGAGAGGATCCTCTGACTAAGCTCAGTCAACGGCTCACCGAGCTGCTTCGCCACTCGGCTATAGATCGTCCGGAGCGGGAGGTCGCTCTCATCGGTCTCAATGAAGTATGGGAGCTGTGGCACCTCATCCCAGCTGTACAGGGGATGGAGGCTGACCTGTATCTGCGCCTCCTCCAGCTGTCGCAGGAGTGCCGGCTTGCCCCTAAATCCGTGCACCACCCAGATGCCCTCCGGGTGTGACCGCCGCTCTCGCAGCAGGAGGTGCCACCCACCTACCACGTGTAGGATAAGGGGACAGCAGAGCCGATCGGCAAGAGCTATTTGGCATCGCACGAGGGCGGTCTGCGCCTCCATAGAGCGCTGCGATCGACGATCCCACCCACACTCTCCGATGCCGAGAAATCGCTCGCCCAGCTCATCGATCCGCCTGAGGAGCAGTCCCTCCGGGTCGGCATACCGCTGCCTATCCATCGGGTGAATCCCGATGGTGAAGAGGTCCGATCGATCATCGACCTCCTCGTCCGGCATAAGCGAGCGAACCGCGATGACTGAGGAGTCACCGCGGTAGCGCTCTATATTAGGTAGGTGGGTGTGGAAGTCAAGGAGTCTCATGGCACCGGATCATAGCCACTGCCACCCCAGGGATTGCACCGCAGCAGGCGCCAGATGGCTAAGAGAAGACCCTTGATCGGCCCATGCTTCCGGATCGCCTCGATCGCATACTGGCTGCAGGTGGGTGTGAAGCGACAGGCGGGTGGTGTGTGAGGGCTGATATACTTCTGGTAGAAGCGGATCGGCAGGATCAGCAACTTGCCGACGAAGGCACCTATGCTCTGTATGATGGACCTGAGACTCATAGGGCAGGACCACTCTTCATCTCGTCGCAGAGCCGTCCGATCGACTTTGACACAGCTGCGGAGAGCCGCTCCGAGCGAGACACGTGATCACCGATGTAGAGCAGACCGATCAACAGGGTGCCCTCACGCTCCTCTGCAAGCGCCCTCAGGGGACCCTTCTGCAGTCGCCACGCCTCTCGAGTGCGGCGCTTGATCGTATTGCGATCCACCGCATGGCGGATCAGCCGCTTGGGGACGGAGATAAGGACCTTGAGGGGCTCCTCTGAGGGCTCCTCCAGGCGCCAGACAACGCGGTACGGGTAGCAGACGAAGCGCCTCCGACTCTCAAAGAGTGCGCCGATCTCCTCCCTCAGATAGAGCCGCTCGCTCTTCGTCAGCCCATACTCCTTCATGGGATTACTTAGCCGCCTTCTTCTCCTCCTGGAGATAATGCTCTAAGGCTGCGGTCATACTCGGGTACTCACGTGTCGGAGCGCTGATGTGGACCTGAAGCCCCGCCTGCTCAAGATCATCACGAGTGCCCTCACCGAGGCAGCCGATGATCTGCTTCCCCTGCTGATACTCGGGGTAGGCAGTCTTGATGGCAGAGAGACCATTGGGACTAAAGAAAAGGAGGAAGTCAAAGGAATCAATCTCCTCCGGCGTCAGCTCAGCGTAGATGATCCGGCAGACGTCGCAAGTACTCACCTTCACCTTAGTATCCGCCAGCATGGCAACGACATCCGACGCCCGCTCCTCTATCTCCGGCACAAGATACTTCTCCTTGTCGTGCTTGCAGATGATCGTCTGGAAGTCAGATGAGGAGCCATTCTTCTCGGGGAAAAAGATCTTCCGCTTACGGACGGTGATAAACTTCTGCAGGAATAGAGCGACACGCTCCGAGGCGCAGAAGTACTTAAAGTCCTCAGGCAGCGTGCAGCGCAGGTCGCTCACCAGCTTGAAGAAGTGTGTCGTGATGGTCCTCGAGGTGAGGATCACCGCTGTATGCTTGAGGATATCTACCTTCTGATCACGAAACTGTCGAGCCGTCAAGGTCTCAAAATGGAAGAGTGGATTGAATACCAACTCCAGCCCATACTCCTCCGCCAGCTGATAGTAGGGCGAGTTTTTCTTAGGAGGCTCGGGTTGTGGAACAAGAACTTTACGTGTCTTTGTGGACATTTGTGATATGCTACTGATTCACACTAAGTGAGGCGACCTTGAGCCCAAAGAGCAAGGGGCCTATTTCGCAAGCGCAAAGGTACAAAATAATATGCAGGGGATAACGCCTCAGGTGACTGAATATCTGTATCTCTCTGTAGCACAAGAGTATTCGATAGACCACATAAAGACCGCCCGAGAGGATCACGAGAGTAGTAGCACTCAAGGGCGTGAAGAGTCGCAGGAGGAGTGGCAAGAGGAGCGTATTGGCAGCGACGATCATCAGGATCAGGTAGTCCGCCCACCAGAGCGAGATCTGGTCGGAGTGGCAGAAGGTATAGACCATCCACGCCTGCGCCACTGTGGCGATGACAAAGAGTAGTGCCACCCAGAGAGAGACCCTCCCCACACTGAGCCAAAAGCCTGTGACTGACAGCGAGGCGACCCCACTCGTCTCCGGTAGCAGGAGCGTCACCAGCAGAGCCACCAAGAGGAGGCTCTCCAGCAACCCCATGACAAAAAAACCTACAGACGGCAGCATCTCCCGCACTCTCGGGATCGCCCTCGGTGGAGCTGTGAGCAGCAGCATAGCACGCCCTCTGCCCCGAGGCTTCAGGAGCATATGGTAGAGCAGTAGGGACAGTGCCACCAGCACCAGCGTCATCGCCAGCAGGGTGTCGGTATATTCTGGCGCAGAGTCGACGTACTGCGCCGCCTCGTACCCATCAAAGGCGGGCCAGGCAGAGTGAGTCTCTACACTTAAGCTCGACAACAAGATGCTCCCTCTACTACTTCTTCCTTATTCCTTCCCCTCGCTCACCGGGCACTCACTCATCCACGCCTCCGATGCCGGGATGGCTCGCCAGACCCTCTCAGGCAGCTGGGCAAGGGCTCGGTCCTCGGCGTGGTGCATCTCCGTCTCCAGCTCAAGTGTCACATCGTCCTGACCGCAGAGGTGCAACACCCCATGGATCATCACCCGGAGTAATTCGCTCCCGGGCGTGACCCCAAGCTCTGCCGCATTGAGCCGGACCTGATCAAGCGAGATCAGTATGTCTGCCACCAGCACCTCATCATCATCTCCACTCGGGAAGGTGATGATGTCGGTGTAGTAGTGATGGTCGAGGAACTTGCTATTCATCTCGAGCATCTGCTCATTGTTGCAGAATTGATAATTGAGCTCACCTATGGTCTTGCCATAGCCTTCGGCCACAGACGTGATCCATGCGCCCACCTCTCGACGGAGAAATGGGGGGACAGCCTCGCTCTCTGAGTAATAATGAATAGCCATAGACAACTTGTGCACTATATTAGATGGGAAACACCAGTCCGCCGGATGCGCTCTTGTTTCGCCCGGGAGGACACTGCAAAGGTAGTCATTTTATCACAGCCCACTCAGCCCGGTCAGGCACTTTGGCAAAAGCTCCCATACCGGAGTCTATGCCTACCACCGACTAATAGGGATAAAAGGAATGCCCCTGACGAGCAGGGGCATTCCTTCATAATTTTCAAGTAATCCTGATCGCCTTCGGGTGATCACTGGATCAGGTGAGAGCGGCGAAGCAGCGCGTCGACCGTTGCATCCCGACCCTTAAAGGCTCGGTACAGCTCTGCCGGATCCTCCGAGTCGCCCCGCTCAAGGATGTTCTCCCGGAAGCGATCGGCCGTGGCGCGGTCGGTGAGACCGTTGTGGATAAATTCCTCAAAGGCATCTGCATCCAAGATCTCGCTCCACTTGTATCCGTAGTATCCGGCAGCGTAGCCACCACTGAAGATATGGGTAAAGGAGGGACTCATCGCCGTCCCCGCTGCATGCGGAAGCAGCTCCAGCCCCTTGCGAGCCTCAGCCTCCACCGCCTCAATGTCGGTGGGCAGGGTCTCCGGGTCGGTGGCGTGCCACTTCATATCTAAGTAGCCAAAGGTGAGCTGACGTATGCAGCCATAGCCGTCAAGGAAGAGTGCATTCCGCTCGATCGCATCAAGCAGGTCGTCACCGATCACCTCTCCGGTCTCATAGTGCTTCGCAAAGGACTTCACGAAGTCGCGCTGGCGCATCCAGTTCTCATTCATCTGCGAAGGCAGCTCCACGAAGTCGTGCTCCACATTGGTCCCGCTGAGAGAGGCGTACTTCACGGTCGTCAGTAGCCCGTGGAGGGCGTGGCCAAACTCGTGAAAGAGCGTCGTCGTCTCATCGAAGGTGAGGAGCGAGGGCTTATCATCGCTGGGCGGAGTAAAGTTAGTCACCAAGCTGATCACCGGGCGTACCCCCTCATACTCCTCCACATAATTGGTCATCCAGGCACCGGACCGCTTGCCCTTACGAGGGAAGTAGTCGAGGAGAAGTGTCCCCAGCAGCTGCCCCTCACGCAGCACATCGTATGCCTCCACATCGGGATGGTAGACCGGAAGCTCGGGGTTACGACGGAGCTCCACTCCATAGAGCTTGCCGGCGAGGCCAAACATCGCCTCCACCACGGACGAGAGCTCGAAGTAGGGTCTCGTCTGCTCCTCATCGTACTTCAGCGCCCTCTGGCGATAGAGCTCTGCATAGAAGCTCCAGTCCCACGGCTCCAGCTTTGAGATTTGATCCCTTCGCTCCGCCTGGTTGGCTATCGTCTCCACCTCCTCACGCGCCTTGGCGAGGTAAGCATCGCGCAGCCTGTCCAGCATCTGATAGACCGCATCGGGCGTCTTTGCCATCTTCTTGGAGAGTACCAGGTCAGCGTAGGTCTCGTGACCGAGGAGCTTAGCAATGGCGTGCCGCAGCCGTACGATGTCGTAAATGGTGGCGATGTTGCTCGTCTCCCTCGAGGTATCATAGCAGAGCGTACCGCGGTCGCGGTAGATCTGCCTGCGGGTCTCCCGATTGCTGCAGAAGCGCATCAGCGCACTGTAGGACGGCATACTCAGGTCAAAGATCCAGCCCTGTACGCCCTCCTCCCTCGCTCTCTTCCGGGCCTGCTCCAGAGCTGAGGAGGGCAACCTCTGGAGCGACTCACCATCGAGGACTGAGAGACGATAGGCATTCTGCTCCCGCAGGACGTTTTGCCCAAAGCGAAGCGTAGCCAAGCTCAGCTCCTTACGGAGCCCCTTCAGCTCCTGTCGGCTGCTCTCCGGCAGCATCGACCCATTGTCCCGGTAGGACTCGTAGGTACGGAGGAGGAGCCGCTTGTCGATCCGAGAGAGCGCCTCCTGTGGTGCATCGTAGATCTTCTTCACCTTGGCGGCAATGTCGGGATCAAGAGAGATCTCGTTGGCGACATCGGTCAGCTCCTCCGTCAGCTCCTCCGACAGCTCCATGAGGCGATCGTCCGCATCGCAGCTGAGGAGGTTGTAGAAGGTGGCAGACGACACGTCCAGCGCCCTCCCGGCCTGCTCAAGAGCCAGCACGGTATTGCCGAAGGTGGCAGACTCCATCGGCACGGAGCGGATCTCCTCCAGTTCCTCCCGATAGGTCGCCAGATCCTCCCGCACTCGGGCGACTAGCGTATCGGCATCCCGATGCTCAAAGTCAGGATAGAGTCTCTCCATAGTCTGTCGCTATCTTCCGGACCCGACGCTCATGGCGCCCGCCCTCGAAGTCGGTGCTGAAGAATATCTCCGCCATCTCCTGCGCCTCCTGCACCGGCACAAAGCGTCCCGGCAGCACCAGCACATTGGCGTTATTATGCTGCCTGATCAGCGATGCGATCTCCGGCATCCAGGCAAGTCCCGCACGGACGGACCGGTGCTTATTGAGCGCCATCTGGATCCCCTCGCCGGAGCCACAGACGCCGACGCCCATATCCACCTCGCCCTTGTCGAGAGCATCGCCCAGCTTGTGGGCAAAGTCGGGATAGTCGCAGCTGTCAGACCCGCTGTCCGTCCCGTAGTCGATCAGCTCCACCTCGGGGGCCCACTTTGCGAGGAAGTCCCTCACCGCTATCTTGATATAGTATCCGGCGTGGTCACTGGCCAGACCTATCTTATGTACTCCTGCTATCATAGTTTACTTCTTTCCCAGTAACCCCATTACCTCACGGCAGACCGTCTCAGCCGTGTAGCCAAATTTCTCATCTAGCACCGTATAGGGGGCGGAGAAGCCAAAGGACTCCATCCCGTGGATCCGTCCCTCGCTGTGGGAGATCATCCCCTCGAGGGTGACCGGCAGCCCGGCAGTCAGGCCATAGCGCGGTACGCCGGGGAGCAGCACGCTCTCCTGATAGGCCTCCGGCTGACGACGGAAGAGTCCCTCACTCGGGATGGAGGCGACATTGACCTCAATGCCTCGCTCGCGAAGCAACTCTGCACCGGCGACCAGTGTACTCACCTCTGATCCGGAGGCGATCAGCACCGCCTCCGGAGTCTTACGCTCGATGACGGTGTAGCCGCCTCGCTCCACGCGGAGGCTCTTGGTGTAGTCGTTCTCGGGGAGGTTCTTGATATTCTGCCGGGAGAAGATCAGCGCAGTCGGGCTCTTCGTATTCTCCAGCGCCATCTTCCACGCCACTGTGGTCTCCTCCACATCGGCGGGACGGAGCACCAGCATCGCATTATTTCCGGAGTGATTACGCAGCTTCTCCATCAGGCGGATCTGCGCCTCCTGCTCGATCGGCTGGTGTGTCGGACCATCCTCACCGACACGGAAGGCATCGTGGGTCCAGACAAACTTCACCGGCAGCTCCATCAGCGCACAGAGGCGGATCGCCGGCTTCATATAGTCGCTGAAGACGAAGAAGGTGCCACAGGCGGCGATCAGCCCCCCATGCAGCATCAGCCCCATGCTCACTACCGCCATCGTCAGCTCAGAGACACCCATATTGATGAATTGGCCATCGTAGTTGTCCCGCGTGATGGGTGTGGTTTTCTTGAGGAAACCATCCGTCTTGTCGGAGTTGGAGAGGTCCGCACTGGAGACGATCATATTGGGCACCTGCTCCGCAAGATGTCCGAGGACGGTCGCAGAGCCATTGCGGGTCGCCTTGTCCGGGGCCTGCTTGATCTGCGACCAGTCTACGTCCTTCACCTCAGGGTCCAGCCACCGCTCCAGCTCCTCTGCAGCCTCCGGCTTAGCCTTACGCCAGCTGTCGAAACGTGCCTGCCACTCCTTCTTCTCCCCGAGGAGCGTCTCACGCCGCTTGGCGAAGCACTCCTGCACCTCCGGGAAGATGACAAAGGGATCGTCCGGATCGCCACCGAGACCGGCAATGGTACGACGGATGTCGGCACCGGCCTTGGAGAGCGGCTGACCATGTGTAGATACCTGATCCTCAAGCGAGCGACCGCCCTCCTTATCGATCGCCCCCTTAGCCATCAGCGTGTGACCGATGATGAGCGAGGGCTTGCCCTTGACCGCTATGGCACCATCGAGAGCGCGACGGATCTCCTCAGGGTCATTGCCGTTGATGTCAAAGATCTCCCAGCCCCAAGCACGGTACTTCATCGCCACGTCCTCGCTGTCCACCTCATCAACGCGGGTGGAGAGCTGTACCTCATTGGCGTCGTAAAACATGATCAGGTTATCCAGCCCCAGGTGCCCGGCAAGGCGACCGGCGCCCTGCGAGATCTCCTCCTGGATGCCGCCGTCAGAGATGAAGGCGTAGATCCGCTGCTGCATCAGCGCCTCATCGAAGTGGGCGCCCATCTTCTTTGCCGCAATGGCAGCACCCACCGCCATTGTATGCCCCTGGCCAAGCGGGCCGGAGCCATTCTCTATCCCTCTCTTGATATCCAGCTCCGGATGTCCCGGCGTCGGGCTGCCCCACTGGCGGAAGCGCTGCAGCTCCTCAGTGGTAAAGAAGCCTTGCATCGCCAGCACGCTATAGAGCATGGAGGAGAGGTGACCGGGGTCGAGGAAAAAGCGATCCCTGGCGATCCAAGCCGGGTCCTCCGGGTCATACCGGAGGTACTCAGAGAAGAGCACAGCAGCGAAGTCGGCGCCGCCCATGGCTCCTCCGGGGTGACCGGATGAGGCCTTCTCCACCATAGAGAGGGCAAGGATCCGGATATTGTCAGCGATCTTGTGGCTTAGAGAGTTACTACTCATCGTTACGGTGTATTGAAGTATTGGTTTGATAGTCGGAGTTACGGCAGGTCTCAACCTACGGACAAATATACCCCTTTTTTGTCGCCTTGACCCACAAAAGACTTAATCCGCCAGGGGCTACGCATTTGAGCTTATCAATAAGAGAAGTGCTAAC
>NZ_KV793811.1:53625-53846 GCF_001808555.1 Porphyromonas sp. HMSC065F10 | reverse complement strand
GATTGATCAGTTTAGGGAATAAGAGACAACATCGATCGCTCGACAGCGGGCGACGCGAAGTTGTGGATTGATCAGTTTAGGGAATAAGAGACAACCGAGAGGAAGCATGTGACATGCTGCTGGGGGTTGTGGATTGATCAGTTTAGGGAATAAGAGACAACCTCTGTGGCTGAAGAAGCAGTGGACAAAGGGTTGTGGATTGATCAGTTTAGGGAATAAGA
>NZ_KV793811.1:53296-53525 GCF_001808555.1 Porphyromonas sp. HMSC065F10 | reverse complement strand
GGTTGTGGATTGATCAGTTTAGGGAATAAGAGGCAACGCCATCTGTTGGCTCTTCTCGTCCGTGGCGGTTGTGGATTGATCAGTTTAGGGAATAAGAGACAACCCGTTGCGGAACATGAGTAAATCCGTTGTGGTTGTGGATTGATCAGTTTAGGGAATAAGAGACAACGATGTCGGGGGCTACGTGGCGGGCGAGCTGGTTGTGGATTGATCAGTTTAGGGAATAAGA
>NZ_KV793811.1:52973-53196 GCF_001808555.1 Porphyromonas sp. HMSC065F10 | reverse complement strand
GATTGATCAGTTTAGGGAATAAGAGACAACATTATGGCAAAGACAAGGAGAGTAGCAGCCGTTGTGGATTGATCAGTTTAGGGAATAAGAGACAACTGACGACAGCTACAAGCTCACGGAGCTAATGTTGTGGATTGATCAGTTTAGGGAATAAGAGACAACGGAGCGGAGGAGGCGATCTACACCCGTATTGTTGTGGATTGATCAGTTTAGGGAATAAGAG
>NZ_KV793811.1:52522-52873 GCF_001808555.1 Porphyromonas sp. HMSC065F10 | reverse complement strand
GATTGATCAGTTTAGGGAATAAGAGACAACGGCGGGGAGCCTTTTCTCACCACCGACTACGTTGTGGATTGATCAGTTTAGGGAATAAGAGACAACGTAGTACCTTTGGTATACCAAAGAGGGAAAGTTGTGGATTGATCAGTTTAGGGAATAAGAGACAACCAGGAGTTAATGCACAGGAGCGAGCCGTAGGTTGTGGATTGATCAGTTTAGGGAATAAGAGACAACCGAGACGGAGCGGCTCTACAACGTCTACAAGTTGTGGATTGATCAGTTTAGGGAATAAGAGACAACCCGGAATACTTCTGTGTGGAACACCCTAATGTTGTGGATTGATCAGTTTAGGGAATA
>NZ_KV793811.1:52087-52422 GCF_001808555.1 Porphyromonas sp. HMSC065F10 | reverse complement strand
ATTGATCAGTTTAGGGAATAAGAGACAACACTGAGCGCATCGTAATTCGCTTGTCATTGATAATGTGAGTGACATTGCTAAGACATTGCTCCACCTCGGGGAATGACGGCAGGCATCGGATGTGTTACATCCTGTGCCTGATGTACTTTGGAAGTGTGGACGTCTTTGGTCCTATGGTGCGTTTATCAGACAAATAGAGAAGCGCCCCTGATGATCGGCCGATCATCAGGGGCGCTCCTTGTGTATATGGAGGATTACTTGCCGAGCGTCAGTCCGTCGCCCTGCTTGTAGAGAGGCGGGAGGTCGACGGGTAGCTTGCCGGAGACGGGGCGCTC
>NZ_KV793811.1:36904-51987 GCF_001808555.1 Porphyromonas sp. HMSC065F10 | reverse complement strand
CGACGGGTAGCTTGCCGGAGACGGGGCGCTCACCTGTCAACGCCCGCCCCATAGCTCGCATCCCCTCAGACCGGGTGTCGTACGCAAAGCCGACAGCGGTCGCCGCCTTCATCGCCTCCATATAGTCGAGCGCAGCGTAGGGGGAGGTGTGGAAGAGGAGGACGCTCTTCGTCTCACGGAGGAGCTTTGTCAGGTCTTTGCCGGGAGCGAATCCCTTCCACGTGACAGCGACCACCACCTTGTCGTACGAGCGGAGCTTGTCGAGGATTGCCCGGCGTGCGGCGGGACCGGTGGAGCGGCGGATCGTGTAGCCGTCAGCGTGAGCGACGCGGTTGATGGTGGAGCGAAGGAGCTCGGCTGAGTCGTCACCATAGGTGAGGAGGGCGACTCGGTCCTCCTTGCGAAGCGGGAGGATGGCTTGCTCACTCTTCACTATGGTCATCGCCCCCTCGTAGATCCGCTCGAGGAGCTCTCGGGAGGCTCTCGGGTGGAGATCAGCGTCGAGGTGCTCTGTCTCCAGTGGCTCACGGCTGTCGGCACCGAGGAGGTGCTTCCAGACGAGCACCTTGCGACAGCGACGGGTGATCTCCGCCTGGGAGAGGATCCCCTTGTCGACCGCTGCGGTCACGTCGTCGAGCGCCTGGAAGGGGTCTGTCGGAGCCACAAGGATATCGGCACCGGCGAGGAGCGTGGTGACGTAGACGCCCTGCTCTCCGGCACCATCGATGATCCCTTTCATCCCCAGACCATCGGTAAAGATCAGTCCGCTAAAGCCCATCTCCTGCTGTAGCAGGTCGGTGACTACGGCAGGGACGGCACTGGTTGCCCTTGCTCCTGTGCCGAGCGCAGGGACGCTGAGGTGCCCCACCATCATGCCCCCGTAGCCCTCACGGATATAGGCGCGGAAGGGGGCCAGCTCCACCTGCTCCAGCTGTGCACGGCTACGACTGATCACCGGGAGGGTCTTGTGGGAGTCGGTGGAGGTATCTCCATGGCCGGGGAAGTGCTTCGCCGTGGAGAGGAGAGCATTATCCTCGAGCCCCTTGGCGTATGCAAGTCCCATACGCATCACGAGGTCGGGCGAGGAGCCGAGACTTCGGTTGCCGATGACAGGGTTGGCTGGGTTGCTATTGACGTCAAGGACGGGGGCAAAGTTGACGTGTATGCCTATGCGTCGAGCCTCCTCCGCTGTTGCCTGACCATACTCATACGCCAGTCGGGGGTTGTCGGTGGCGCCGAGGAGCATATTGCGGGGCCACTTCATCGTGTCGGAGAAGCGCATCGAGAGCCCCCACTCGCCATCCATGGCGACCAGCATCGGGACGCGTGCCTCGCGGCGCATCCAGTTGGTGAGCCGGACCACATTTCTGGGGCTCCCCTTCTGCCAAAGGACGCAGCCAAACTCCCCCTCCAGCACCTGTCGGTGCCAATTGGCGAGCCCGGTCTTATCCACCTTGGGCCACGTCATCGGCATAATCAGCTGGGCCGCCTGCTGTCGGGGAGAGAGGGTCGCAAGGACGCTGTCGGCCCACGCCTCTGCGGCGGCCTTACGCTCTGCGTCTCTCATCATCCTCGGCTCGACGCCCTGAGCGCCTGCCATCAGTGGTAGCAGCAGCGCTGCCACTCCGTATAGTAATGCTTTCTTTCTCATCGGCATAGATGATTAAAATGTGCTGCAATTGAAGCGGCCGTCGGGGTAGAGGAGGTAGCGGGCACGCATAGAAATGTAGACATGGAGGTCCGCCTGCCAGCTCTCTCGGATCGCGTCGGGTGAGGCGGCCGTCTCCAGCTGTCGGCGGAGCGTGGGACCTCCTGCGAGGAGGTCAAAGAACTTTGGTCTGGTGATCAGGTTGACACCGGCAGCCTGGCTGCGGGCAGCGATGTCGGTGAGGATCTCCACATTGATCCCCGGCTCGACGGCATAGTCCGTGAGGTCGGGGCCGTAGCAGACTTTCCCCTTATGCTTGGGCGCATGCGCCCCGGCGATGCTCTGTGGGGTAAAGGTGTGGCAGCCCATCCGCCGGTCGGGGTAGCCGGTCTGCTCAAAGGGCTGCTCCGTGCCGCGTCCCTCGCTCCAGCAGGTCCCCTCGATGAAGCAGAGGGTGGGGTAGAGCAGCAGGGCGCGGTCGCTCCGGAGGTTGGGGCTCGGACGGACGGGCAGGCTGTAGGGGTCACCGTGTTTCCATCCGAGGAGGGTGACGACGGTCAGGTCTGCGGTGAGTCCCTCGCCGAGCCAGCCCTCGCCATTGATCATCTGCCCCAGCTCGCCCATGGTGAGACCGTGGAGGGTGGGGATGGGGAGCATCCCGACGAAGGAGCGGTACTTTCTGTCCTTGAGCACCGGACCATCGACCGCATCGTGGGGATTGGGGCGGTCGAGGATGATGATCGGTGTGCCGGTCTCAGCACAGGTCTGCATGACGTAGTAGAGGGTGCTGATGTAGGTAAAGAAGCGTACCCCCACGTCCTGCAGGTCAAAGAGGATCACATCCAGCCCGGCGAAGTCCTCGGCGGTCGGCTTGCAGTGCTTGCCATAGAGAGAGATGACCGGCAGACCGGAGACCGGGTCCGTGGCGGAGTCGACCTTTGCCCCCGCATCGGCCATGGCGCGGAAGCCATGCTCGGGGGAGAAAAGACGCTTCACCTTGACCTCGTGAGCTATCAGAGCATCGAGGAGAAAGGTGTGGACTGAGTCAGTCTGCACAGTCGCCTGATTGGCGACCAGCCCCACGCTCCTCCCCTCGGTGAGCCGGACGATCTCGTCCATCCGGTCAGCGCCCACCTGCAGCTGTGCTGAGGCAGAGAGTGCGGGGAGTAGAAGCAGCAGGGCGAGGACGATGGATTGTCTTACAGTCATGGGTTGCGAGAAATCATTTAGCGGTAGGTGCAGTAGCAGTGTCCATATGGGAAATTTCTAATACCGATATTAGTTGCGTCTAATATCGGTAAAAGGATTTTCTTTTATCGGTATTAGATTTCTCTAATACCGATAGTAGCTCCGTCTGTCTTCTCCTGAAATTAGTTGACATGGTTGAGGGTTGTTTTCCTTTTCATCATCACTTAGGATGCTTGTCCATGACGGCGCGGACCGAGTGCGCCTCGAGGAGCTCTGCCTGAGCGCGGTCGTGGGACCAGCCGTAATAGTCCATCAGCATGCGGGTACCACGCTCGACTAATTTCTTATTACTCAGCTGCATGTCGACCATGCGATTGCCCTCCACGCGACCCATATGGATCATGAGGGAGCTGGAGATCATATTGAGTACCATCTTCTGCGCTGTGCCACTCTTCATACGGGAGCTGCCGGTGACGTACTCCGGCCCGACGATGGTGACGATGGGGTGCTTGGCGGTGAGGGCGATGGGGGAGCCGGGGTTGGAGGTGATGCCTCCGGTGACCAGTCCCCTGCGATTGGCTTCTCTGAGTCCGCCGAGGACGTAGGGGGTGGTGCCGCTTGCGGCGATGCCGATGACGGAGTCTGCCTCGCTGATGTCGTAGGCGGACATATCTGCCCAGGCTTGGTCAGCGATGTCCTCAGCATTCTCCACCGGGTGGCGGAGGGCGTAGTCGCCACCTGCGATCAGGCCGATGAAGAGCGTCGGTGGCATGCCATAGGTGGGCGGGATCTCGGAGGCATCGAGGACGCCGAGACGCCCGCTGGTGCCGGCACCGATGTAGAAGACCCGCCCGCCCCGCTCCATACGTGGCAGGATGTCGTCCACGAGGTCGGCGATGGCGGGGATCACCACCTCGACTGCATCAGCGACCTTGTGGTCCTCGCGGTTGATGTCCGTGAGCAGCTCGAGCGTACTCTTCTCCTCTAAGTGGTCGTAGAGGGAGGCGGACTCGGTGATATTGGTGAAGTCGGTACTCATCTCTTGATCGTGTGGTAGCGGACCAGCCCCTCCATAGGTGCGGAGAGGATCTGACCCAGATGTATGCCCTCAGCCTCTGCTGCCTCCTTGAGGACCGCGTGAAAGTTGTGTGCAATGGAGCCGACGAAGTGTACCGGCGTGGTCTCCCAGCCGTCGTAGAGCATCACATTTCTCCTAAAGAAAGAGCGGAAGCACTCCAGCGCCATAGACCGCACCTCGGGCACATTGATCTGCTTGCGGATGAAGGGGGCGAGTGAGGCGAGGAAGCGACTGGGCTGCGACTCCTTGTAGACCCGCTCAAGGACGGTGGCTGTGGTGATCTCAGGGTAGGTCTCCTCGAAGTCTCTCACGATGCTCTCCGGGAGCAGCCCCTTGAGGAGGTCGGCGATGAAGTGCTTGCCGAGGACCGCCCCACTGCCCTCGTCACCGAGGATGTAGCCGAGTGGAGGGACGTTGGATACGATCGTCTCGCCATCGTAGCGACAGGAGTTGGCGCCGGTGCCGAGGATGCAGACAATGCCCGGCTCGTGACCGCAGAGGGCGCGGGCGGCACCGAGCATATCTGTCATCATGGTCACCTCGCCCACCAGGAGACTGCCGATAGCCT
Source organism: Porphyromonas sp. HMSC065F10 (assembly GCF_001808555.1). Classification (GTDB taxonomy): domain Bacteria; phylum Bacteroidota; class Bacteroidia; order Bacteroidales; family Porphyromonadaceae; genus Porphyromonas_A. The sequence continues at coordinate 47,505 of NZ_KV793811.1, read as the reverse complement.
GGCGAATCATCGGTTGCTTCTCATCCCTTGCACCGGAGCCGTAGAAGTAGATCCTCGTGAAGCCGTCCACGGGGAGCATCGGCAGGAGGTGTGTCCGGATCTCGTCCCGGATCTCTTCCTGGGTGACGAAGTAGGGGTTGAGCCCCTTGGTGTAGGCGTGTGCCACCACCTCTCCCGTCAGGTCATCCATGGCGGTCCACTCCGTCTTGGTGGAGCCGCTGTCGGCGATAAGTATCATAGCTTGACGAATGTCTTTTTCTTGTATAGCATATAGGCGAGGATCCGCCCCTTGGCCTGCTCCGTACTCATGCCTTCGCTGCCTTATGGCTACAGATCAGCAGTCCCAGCATCGTGAAGAGGGCGTTGATGATCAGGATCTCGTAGCTGAAGTGGTAGCCGCAGAACCACTCTACAGAGTATCTGTCGAGGATGTAGCAGAGGATCGGTGACAGGATCACCACGATGGGGATCAGACGGTCGCGCACCCGTCGCCCGGAGATGATGCCGAAGGTGAAGAGTCCCAGCAGCGGTCCGTAGGTGTAGCTGGCGAGGACGTAGACGGCATTGATCACCGAGGTATTATTGAGTATCTCAAAGGCGATGATGCAGAGACCCATCAGTAGCGCCATCCCCACGTGGACCCACTTGCGGGTCTTCTCGAGGCGCTTTTCCTCTTTTTCCTTAGCCCCCAGGATGTCGATGGTAAAGGAGGTGGTGAGCGCAGTCAGCGCTGAGCCGGCTGCGGGGAAGGCTGCCGCGACAAGTCCGATGATGAAGAGGATCCCGACGACCTCAGGGAAGAAGTCTCCCGTCGCGAGGAAGGGGAAGACCTGGTCACTGCTCTCCGGGAGCCGGATGCCCATCTGCTCTGCATAGGTGTAGAGCAGCACCCCAAGCATGAGGAAAAGGGCGATGACGAAGAATTGGAAGGCCGAGCTGACGATCATATTTCGCCGCGCCTCCGTGTCGCTCTTGCAGCTTAGGTTGCGCTGCATCATATCCTGGTCAAGCCCGGTCGTCGCCACCATCGTGAAGGCACCGGCGAGGAATTGCTTCCAGAAGAAACGCTTGTCATTGATGTCATCGAAGAAGAATACCTGCGACATACGGCTCTCCCGGATCGTCGTCACCACACCGCCGAAGTCGAGACCCAGCCCCTTGGCGATGAATACGATCGAGAGAACTACCGAGGCGACGAGGCAGATCGTCTTGAGCACATCAACGCTGACGATGCTCTTGACCCCACCAAAGAAGGTGTAGATCCAGACAAAGAGGACCGTCATCAGGACATTGAGGAGGAAGGGTAGCCCCAGCGGGTCAAAGACCAGTAGCTGCATCGTCAGTACGACGAGGAAGATACGCACCGAGGCACCGAGCATCTTGGAGACAAAGAAGAGCCAAGCCCCGGTCTTGTAGCTCGTCATCCCGAAGCGATCCCGCAGGTACTCGTAGATGGAGAAGAGCTTGATGCGGTAGAAGAGTGGCACGAGCACAAAAGCGATCAACGCCTGTCCCACGATGAAGCCAAGCGCCATCTGCAGGTAGGCCATACTGCTACCGGAGACCATCCCCGGGACGGAGACAAAGGTGACGCCGCTGATGCCTGAGCCGATCATCGCTATTGCGACGACCATCCAGTTATTGGACCGGTTCCCAATGAAAAATCCCGCATTGTCCGCCTCGTGACCCGCCCTATAGGAGACGATGAACATAAGGAGGAAGTAGCCCAGTGTCAGACCAAGTACTAAGTAAGGTGACATAGTGTGGTGGCTTGAGGTTGGTGTCGATCTCTCCCCGAGTGGTGCCCGAGTGACGATCGGTGGTGTACTATTAGTGAGGACCTATGCTATTGGTCCCACGGACAGATACCCATAGCGAAGGTCTGGCCCGTTGACTTGCCGATACAGTCGCCCTCGACCACTGTACGGTAAATCAAGTATATCGGCTTATCTAAGTGCTAAGGTAGTCAAAGTTGCCGAATCACAGGTGTTAAAATAATATTCTCACAAGCGGTCTCCCACGCCAGGTGCGATTCCGCCGACCGGGTGACCTCTTGATACTCCTACCTATCCCGCAGGGGGTGGCGCTTCAGAGAGTTCGTCACTCCTCAGCCGTAGATTGAGCCGCAAGACGGAGAAGACCACTGGAGACGCTTTCTTTTGATCAGGGAGAGACACGAAGTGATAACCCTTGCAGCGGGGGTACTATATTATTTGCACGATGGAGCGAAGAGCAAGGGGCGCTTCGTTTCCGCATCTTCACAATGAGCTGAATGGTTTTTTTCTGTATCACTGAGTACTCCTCAAGTGCGTCACCTCTGGACCAAAAGGCTTAGGCAAGGATTATTTGCTACATTTGTGGGAGATGTGGGGCGGGTCACTAATATAATAGTGTAGATACTACTATGGAGATAGCAATCATAGGTACCGGCTACGTCGGCCTGGTGACGGGGACCTGCTTTGCAGAGATGGGGGTCCACGTCCACTGCGTTGATACCGATACCACCAAGATAGAGCGGCTTAGGGGCGGGGAGATCCCGATCTATGAGCCGGGGCTGGATGAGATGGTCCGTCGCAATACAGAGGAGGGGCGTCTCTCCTTCCACACCGACCTCGCAGAGTGTATCGATGACGTGGAGATCGTCTTCATCGCTGTCGGTACGCCTCCCACCGAGAGTGGGGATGCGGACCTGAAGTATGTCCGTGCCGTCGCACAGCAACTGGGGCGGCTGATCCGTAAGGATATGCTTGTGGTGACGAAGAGCACCGTGCCGGTAGGGACCAGCCCCAAGGTGATGGCCGAGATCCGGAAGGGGCTGGAGGCGCGCGGCCTGACCGACCTGAGGGTTGAGGTGGCGAATAATCCGGAGTTCCTCAAGGAGGGCAATGCGATCAAGGACTTCATGAGTCCCGACCGGGTGGTGATCGGACTGGAGAGCGACTGGGCGAAGGAGTTGCTGACGAGACTTTATCGCCCCTTCTTGATCCGAAACTTCAGGGTCCTCTTTATGGACATACCGAGCTCGGAGCTGACGAAGTATGCGAGCAATGCGATGCTGGCCACGCGGATCAGCTTTATGAATCAGCTTGCCAACCTTGCTGATAAGCTGGGTGCCGATGTGGATATGATCCGTCAGGGGATGGGTGCCGACCATAGGATCGGCTCCGCCTTCCTCTACGCCGGTAGCGGCTACGGAGGCTCCTGCTTCCCTAAGGATGTGCAGGCACTTGCCAAGACCGGTGAGGAAGAGGGGGTCCCGATGACCATCGTCAAGGAGGTGCATCGGGTCAATGAAGCTCAGAAGAGGATCCCCTACGAGAAACTCACCCGCCTGATCGGTAGCGACCTGAGGGGTAAGCGGATCGCCGTCTGGGGGCTGGCCTTTAAGCCCGAGACGGACGATATGAGGGAGGCGACCTCTATCGTCGTGATCCGTCAGCTCATCGAGGCGGGGGCGGAGGTGGTCGCCTGCGACCCGATTGCGATCGAGACCGCTAAGCGTGTGCTCCCGGACGGGGTGGAGTACACTAAGGATCTCTACCGGTCGGTCGAGGGGGCGGATGCGCTACTGCTCTTGACGGAGTGGAAGATCTTCCGGCTACCCAATTGGACCCGGATCACGGAGCTGATGAGGGGAGACGTGGTGATCGACGGACGTAATATCTACGATGCCTCCGAGATAAAGAGACTGGGTTTCCGGTACGATGGCATCGGCAGGAGGTAAACGATGCATGCCTATATATAATGAGTGAGATGATCATCCGAAGCATCCTGGACACGGACCTCTATAAATTCACGACCGGGTATGCGTATATGAAGCTTTTCCCCAGAGCGTGGGGAAGGTTTGAATTCGTCGACCGAAATGACTTGGTCTACCCTGAGGGCTTCGCTGAGAGCCTCCGGCAGGAGATCGTACGGATGAGTGAGCTGCGACTGACTCGTGAGGAGGCAGACTTCCTCCGGCAGGAGTGCCCCTATCTGCCACCCCTTTACATAGACTACCTCAAGGGCTACAGCTACGACCCGGAGGAGGTGACGATCGAGCAGGATGCTGAGGGGCACCTCCACATATCGGCTGAGGGGCTGCTCTACCGCATCACGCTCTGGGAGACGCCGATCCTGGCGATGGTGTCGGAGCTCTACTACCGGGAGACCGGTCAGCAGCCTGACCTGGAGCTGACCTACTCCAAGGCGCTCGAGAAGGCACAGGCTATGCAGGAGCACGGGCTGCAGGTGAGTCTCTTCGGCATGCGGCGCCGCTTCAGCAGCGAGGTGGAGGATCTGGTGACACGGATCCTCTGCGAGCATGGGGGGAAGTACTTTTTCGGCACCAGCAACGTCTACTATGCGATGAAGCATGGCATCCGCGTCACCGGGACCCATCCGCACGAGTGGGTGCAGTTTCACGCAGCAATCTACGGCTACAAGATGGCCAATTACATGGCCATGGAGGATTGGATCAACGTCTATGACGGAGACCTCGGCACGGTGCTCACCGATACCTTCACGACCGACGTTTTTCTCCAAAACTTCTCCAAGAAGCATGCAGCACTCTTCACCTCCCTCCGCCAGGATAGCGGCGACCCTCAGACCTTCACCGACAAGGTGCTGGCGAAGTACCGGGAGCTGCGGATAGATCCTAAGACGAAGTATCTCGTCTTCTCCGACGCCCTCGACGTGGATAAGGCTGCGGCGATCAAGGAGTATTGCGACGGCAAGATCAGGGCCACCTTCGGGATCGGGACCAACCTGACCAACGATGTCGGGCATGGGATCAAGCCGATGAATATCGTGATGAAGCTCTTTGCCTGCAAGCTCGATGAGAAGATGCCGTGGCAGGACACCGTCAAGCTCTCCGACTCGGTCGGGAAGCATACCGGTGACCCGGAGGAGATCGATCTTGCCATGCGGGTGTTACGTATTGAGGAATAAGAGAAAATGAATATAGATAAGGAGATCGACCAGCTGGTCGACATCATAGGAGATGAGGTGAAGCAGCTCGCCGCTCGCGAGCCGCACGGCCTCTACGAGCCGATCCGGTACATCCTCTCGCAGGGAGGGAAGCGTCTCAGACCGCTCCTCGCACTGCTGACGTACCGCGCTTTCTGTCCCGAGGGGGCGGTGGAGGAGGTGGCGCCGGTGATGAAAGCTGTGGAGACCTTCCACAACTTCACCCTCATCCACGATGACATCATGGACGATGCGCCAATGCGCCGCGGAGAGCCCACGGTCTATAAGAAGTGGGGCGCCAATGTCGGGATCCTCTCCGGTGATGCGATGCTCGTGGAGGCGTACCGCTGCCTGGAGTCGATCCGCCCGGAGTACTTGGGACAGATCTTCTCGCTCTTCAATACAATGGCCGATGCGATCTGTCGCGGGCAGCAGTATGACCTCGAGTTTGAGACCACACAGCTCTCCTCCCTGACGATCGGTAGTTACCTACGGATGATCAGCCTCAAGACCTCGGCCCTCTTCCGCGGAAGTATGGTGATGGGAGCGACCGTCGCCGGCGCTTCGGTCGAGGATCGGGAGCACATCGCTCGGGCAGCCGAGCTGATGGGTCTCGCCTTCCAGATCATGGATGACTACCTCGATGTCTACGGCGAGGCGAAGTTTGGCAAGCGTAAGGGGGGAGACATTATAGATAGGAAAAAGACTTGGCTCCTCCTCCGCCTCTACGAGTGCGACCCAAGGCGTGCGGAGGAGGCACTTGCCATTGAGAGCGAGGCGGATCGGATAGCATCTGTGACCAACCTCTACGAGCAGTGGAATATCCACGCTGAGGCGCTGAAGCAGGTCGACCAATATACCGAGGCTGCTCTCGAGGAGCTGCGTGCCCTCTCTGTCGACACCTCGGCACTTGAGCACATTATCTCCACGCTGACCGGAAGAGCCGTCTGATGTATCCGCTCATCGATACGCACGCTCACCTCTACTCGGAGGAGTTTGACGAGGATCGCCCTGAGGTGATCCGTCGCTGTCGGGAGGCGGGTCTCACAGCGGTCCTGCTCCCCAATACCTCGTGCGAGTACATTGCTCGCCTGAGAGAGATGGTGTCTATGGCACCGGACCTCTTCGTCCCCATGATCGGTCTAGAGCCCACCGATGTGGGCGAGGACTGGGAGGAGCAGCTGGATGCGCTCGAGAGGGAGCTGCGGACTATCCCGGGGTACTATCGTGGTATCGGTGAGATCGGGCTGGACTATTACTGGAGCGTAGAGTGGAGGGAGCAGATGATCGAGGCCTTTCGCCGTCAGGTGGAGTGGGCGAGGGAGCTCGACCTACCGATGAGCATGCACACGCGTGCCGCCGTGCCGGAGGCTGTGGAGCTCCTGCGAGAGTGGGGTCTTGATGGGCTGCGGGGGGTCTTCCACTCCTTCTCCGAGTCGGAGGAGGATCTGGAGGCGATCCTCAGTCTCGGAGAGCGATTTATGGTAGGGATCAATGGCATCGTCACCTTCCGCAACTCCCGACTCCGAGAGGTGATCAAGGACCGCCTGCCGCTCGCTCGCCTCGTCGTGGAGACCGACAGCCCCTATCTCTCGCCTGAGCCAAAGAGAGGACGACGAAATGAGTCGTCTCACATCATCCATATTGTGAGGTGCTTAGCCGATATATACGAGGTGAGCGAGGAGGAAATGCGGCATCAGCTTTTTGTCAATTCTCGTAAAATGTTTAATTTAGCACCTGAAACCACCGATCCATAGGGGGAGTCAGGGTGGTAGACAAACTTTTTTCGCTAAAAGCGCCAACTTTTTGGCGTGGTTGGAGGAATTAAGGTAGATTTGTACGATCAATGAGTGATCGAAAGGCTTGGACAGCGGTCCGTGGCGTGTAGTCCGAGAGGGACAAATCGCTGTAGGGGAGGAGATCACATATATATGGAGAGATGCTCGAGTGGCTGAAGAGGCACGCCTGGAAAGCGTGTAAACGTCAAAAGCGTTTCGAGGGTTCGAATCCCTCTCTCTCCGCAAAAGGGGGTATCCTTACTGCAGAACCAGGCAGAGGAGACTAACCGAAAGTACCTCGTCAGGGCTGAATGGAAGCGAAACCACCTAAAGACATTGTTTTACCAAAAAATCACTAATCTTAAAAAGAACTTACAATGAAAAGATTTCTAGTAAGCATCGCCTTGGCCGGTCTTATGACGGTGGGGTTTGCCGGTGCATCTTTTGCACAGGACGAGGCTACAACAGAGCCTGAGGCTACCGAGCAGGCAGCTCCCGCTGTAACTGAGACTGAGACTGAGACTCTCACTGCTGAGGTACCTGTGGCTGCTGAGAGTGAGGGTTTCCACCAGGCACTTAAGACTAAGTTTATCGAGGGTGGTCCTGGCTTCATGGCCATCATCTCTCTCGTTATGATCCTCGGTCTGGCATTCTGCCTCGAGCGTATCATCTACCTGAATCTTGCCGATACCAATAGCAAGAAGCTCCTCGATGAGATCCGTGCTGCCCTCGACCGTGGTGACGTCAATGGCGCCCTTGCCATCGCTCGTGACACTCGTGGTCCTATCGCCTCTATCGCTTACCAGTCCCTCCTCCGTATCGACCAGGGTCCTGAGGCTGTAGAGCGCGCCATCACCGCTTACGGTGGTGTACAGGCCAGCCTCCTCGAGAAGAACATGTCTTGGATCACCCTCTTCATCGCCCTCGCACCGTCACTCGGATTCTTCGGAACGGTGATCGGTCTTGTACAGGCCTTCGATACGATCGAGCAGGTCGGTGATATCAGCCCGACGGTCGTTGCCGGTGGTATGAAGGTCGCCCTGATCACCACCATCTACGGTCTTATCGTAGCGATGATCCTCCAGGTGCTTTACAACTATATCCTCTCTCGCTATGAGAGCATCCTGAGTGATATGGAGGACGCCTCCATCACTCTCGTGGATTACATGATCGATTTCACAAGCAAGCGCGGAGTACAGCATCGTATCTAAACCATCATGGCAGTAAAGAAAATTCGTAAAATATCGAGCACTGTCCTGATCGTTCTGGCTCTCATCGGTGTTGTGGCCTTTGGCATGACCGTCTTCGGCGGTTACGTTGACCCCAATGCTGAGTACCCCGAGCCCGTATTCACCAATGTACTCCTCTACACGGTGTACGGTATGGTCGCTATTGCCTTCTTGGCAATGATCATCTTCGGAATCGTCGGATTTGCTCAGTCCTTTAAGACCAATCGCAAGGCAGCCCTCGGCGGTCTTGGTGCGCTCGTGGGACTGGTAGTGCTCATGGTCATTGCCTACTTCGTAGGTAGTGATGCTCCACTTCACGTGGGTGTGGATGCTCAGCAATTCAACACCCCGTCTTGGCTGAAGTTGGCTGATATGTGCATGTTTACCATCTATGCACTCATTGTGATTAACGTCCTCGCACTGGTCGTGACCTCGTTCATGTCTGCAGGACCCAAGCAGCACGCATCAGCATCTGAGAAGAAGGCTTAAGTAACATCGTAAAAGAACAATACTATGGCAGGAAAAACAAAGAAGGTGCCCAGCATCAATGGGTCCTCGACTGCGGATATTTCTTTTATCATGCTACTTTTCTTCCTTCTGACCACCTCTATGGGCTCAGACAAGGGTATCGCTCGTCAGCTGCCCCCTGCACCCACCGAGGATCAGCAGGACGTCATGATCGACGTCAATAGGCGTAACATGCTGCGCGTACTGGTGAATAGTAATGGTCAGATCCTTGCCAATGGTGAGGTGATGACGATTGATCAGCTCAAGCAGAAGGTGAAGGACTTCGTGCTTAATCCCACGAACGACCCGACCCTCCCCGAGCTGACTCCGGAGGAATTTCCCTATATCGGCCAGCAGATGGTGACGAAGAATCACGTCATCTCTCTGACCAATAACGTGGATACCAAGTACTCCGACTATATCGCCGTGCAAAACATCCTCACCAAGGCTTACAATGAGCTGCGTGATGAGTTGGCGCAGAAGCAATGGAACAAGCACTTTGAGGATCTTCCCAAGGAGTACCAGGAGGTGCTCGTGGATCGCTTCCCGCAGAAGATCTCTGAGGCTGAACCACGTGAGTACGGCTCGCAGAAGAAATAATCTTGAGCAGAACTAAAGAAGTAGTATGAGTAGATTTACCAAAAAAGGTGAGAAAGAAGTTCCTGAGCTGAACACCATGTCGCTCCCGGACTTGATCTTCTCTCTGCTGTTCTTCTTCATGATCGTCACCACGGCACGTGAGGTGACTCTGAAGGTACAGCTACGTCTCCCCAAGGCTACCGAACTTACCAAGCTCGAGAGAAAGTCTCTGGCCACCTTCCTCTACATGGGTGTTCCGCTGAAGCAGTACCAGGCCAAGTATGGTACGGAGGCTGCTATCCAGCTCAATGATAAGTTTGCATCGCCTAATGATATCTTTGACTTTATCGCACAGGAGAAGAACTCCATGTCTGAGGCTGACGCCCAGTACATGACGACGATCCTGAAGATCGATGGAGACACAAAGATGGGTATCGTAACAGAAGTCAAGCAGAAGTTGCGTGAAGCTAACGCACTTAAGATATTCTACTCCAGCGTGCCTGATACTGAGGTAGCTCAGTAAGGGCATATGGAGCCACCGGGGTAAGTCCCCGGTCGGGTAATACCACCTACAGCAGGGATCTCTCTTCGCCGAGAGGTCCCTGCTTTTTTTTGTGCCTCCCATCAAGACTTCGGGGGTGTTGCATTTGAGCTTAACGGCAAAGGTGATGTTCCCTGTCGCTGTGCAATCACGTTGGCTGATCCTCGCTCTGGTGCTACTGCCTGCCGATCCCGCAGGCGCGAAGCCCCAGAGGGATCCTCGCTTTTTTTAACCTCGTGTGGAGACACGAAGTGCCGTCGACCCCTGGAACCGATGACGCAAATAAGATATATGACCCCGCCAGTGGTCGCACTGATTGACTGACTGGTGAGAGCGACACCCTGACGGGGTTGTTGGGGGGGGGCTGCTCGGCGACCCCACGGGGTCAATGGGGTAGGGGCGGGTTTCGGCACATCGGTCACCGCTTCGCTGATGACCGATGCCTAAGGAGCGAGCACCCTTCGGGTGCCTCACGGATGAGCTCTCCTTGGTACATGGTTACCCCATGCTCAAATGCGTCACCCACCACCATGACTTCGGGTCGTGCGGACCGAGAGAATCCTAATACCGATATTAGTGATCTCTAATATCGGTATTAGTGATCTCTAATATCGGTATTAGTGATCTCTAATATCGGTATTAGATTTATCCCACATCCCTGATGATTTAATGCAGAGATTGTCGGTGACGCCTTTGAGCCAATCCGCTAAGCAATACACGCCCGAGAGGGCTGACGCATTTGATCCTTACATAAGTCATTCAACTCATTGTGAAACGTGGTGATCGATGCACCCCGACAGGGGTGCTCGCTTTTTAAACACCGGTCGAGGGGCGTAGCCCCGAAGACCCGCGGACTGGACAACGCAAGCAATCTGCGACTCCGGTAGGGCGTTGCACTATCAAGCTTGCCCGGGGAATGCGATGCCCAGAGGGGGCGACGGTAGGGGAATATCTGCTCGGCGACCCGCAAGGGGTAGAGGGAATTAAGGCGGGTATCGGCACATCGGTCACCGCTTC
>NZ_KV793811.1:36167-36804 GCF_001808555.1 Porphyromonas sp. HMSC065F10 | reverse complement strand
CAGCACATTTGAAACAAATGTGCGAGAATGGCCCTTCGTGCAACATTCTCTTGGAGCGAGCACCCTTCGGGTGCCTCAGGGATAAGTCCCCTTCGGTACATGATTAACCTAATGCTCAAATGCGTCACCCCTGTGCACGCCCGAGAGGGTAGCTTTATTCCCGTTTCTTCTTAAAGAGCCAAATGATTTCCGTACCTCTCTGATGCCCTAGGCCTGTCGGTGAACTTTTACAGATCGGTATCTTTTTGCAGCAGCGGAGCCTGGCATCGGACTTCATAGTAGCGGTATGGTGTGCAAAAAAAGAGGGGACCACGCTCACGCGCAGTCCCGCTCGGAAAAACTTGTTTAATGAAATTAACGCATCTGATAAACAAAACCTTTATCCTGTAGGCCCGGCATGCAGGCCCTATTACACACTTCTCCTATTATGCAGGGCGGAGAACCCACTATTGTAGTACCAACAACATTACTGCTGCTCTGTACTCCTATGATGATCACTGTAGGGAAGGGTTTAATCGTGTGTCAAAGATTTTTCGGCAAAAATCAAGCGCTCTGCCATCTCGGAGGGTGGCAGGGCGCTCGGATCTCTTATGCAGTACCCCTAATTGAGACCTTTGCATAATACCCCATCTGCAGC
>NZ_KV793811.1:0-36067 GCF_001808555.1 Porphyromonas sp. HMSC065F10 | reverse complement strand
TTTTCGGCGAAAGACCATTTTGCAATGGTCTTATATGACTAGTGCTAAGACCTGCGGGCTACTCCGCAGATCATATTGCAGGTGTTACAGATCGTCGTTAGCTCAGTCCCAGGGATAGTCGCAGCTTACGTCGGTGATTGCCCCAGATTTTCTGCAGGGTGGTGGGCTCGAGGTGCTCATCGTGATCATTGACTAAGAGCGACACAAGGTGAGAGAGCTCGGAGACGACGATCTCCATGCGCACGTAGCTGTCCGGGTGGTCATTCCAATTCCACTGGATATACTCCCCCTTCTTCAGGTCAGTCACGGTGGCGGTGCGGTCATCGCCCGTCTCGTCCCAGAAGACGTGGATGTTCCTTAGGGAGACGTCTACTCGGGGTGCCATCCACTCCGAGAGCCCTCTGGAGGTGGAGATCTGGTTCCATACACTCTGAGGAGAGGCGTTGTCCAGGTCTATCTCAATCTTGTAGCCCTCTCCATGCGTGGTCCTTGCCATAGCGTTGTATTCTTAGTCCTACTTACTTGTGCAATATAGTCATTTCTTCTTACCCGTGGGGTACCTTTTCCGACTTCCATCTCCTCGAGGGTAGTTTTTTGAAAGCAAATTGTCGCTCCGGAGCCACGTAGATTGTAAAGTATTAAGTAAATTTGCTTCGTTACTGTAAGCACAATAATACGAGAACTATGATAAGGAGTAAGGAAGCCAATCAGCCCGTATGGAGAGATATCACAGCACTCTCCGATCTACCCCAATCCCTGCAGCAACTGGAGGAGCTCGCCAACAATCTCTGGTGGGTCTGGAATGCCCCTGCCCGTCATCTATTCCGGGAGCTGGACCCCTTGGTGTGGTACCACTCTAAGGGAAACCCGGTTCACGTGCTCCACACCCTCTCTCAGAGCCGCATCGAGGAGCTGACTAAGGATAAGGACTTCCTCGGGAGGCTGGCTAAGGTATACGACAGCTTCAGAGCCTATATGGATCAGCCGATGCGGGACGATCTCCCGTCTGTCGCCTACTTCTGCATGGAATATGGGATCACCAATATCCTCAAGATCTACTCCGGTGGTCTCGGGATCCTCGCCGGCGACTACATCAAGGAGGCGAGTGACTTTGGCGCCAATATGGTGGGTGTCGGCTTCCTCTATCGCTACGGCTACTTTGACCAAAAGATCACCGCTGACGGACAGCAGGTGGCTGAGTATAAGGCACAGGACTTTGAGGACCTGCCCCTCACGCTGGTGCGTGACGACAATGGTGCTCCGCTGATGCTTCGTGTGCCCTTCAATGGCTACGAGGTGTCTGCTCAGATCTGGCGCGTGGACGTGGGTCGGGTGAAGCTCTACCTTATGGATACCGATATTGCCGAAAACTCTGAGTGGGATCGTCAGATCACCCATCAGCTCTATGGTGGCGACTGGGAAAATCGCATGAAGCAGGAGTATATGCTCGGCATCGGTGGTGTCCAGATGCTTCGTCTCCTCGGTATCGAGACCGATGTCTACCATGCCAATGAGGGCCACGCTGCCTTTATGGGACTGGAGCGTATGGCTCATCTGGTGGAGGGCGGTCTTGACTTTGACCAGGCGCTGGAGCTGGTCCGCTCCTCAAGTCTCTACACCTGCCACACACCGGTACCTGCCGGCCATGACTACTTCGAAGAGGCGCTCTTCACGAAGTATATGGGTCACTATGCCGATAAGCTCCACATTTCGCATCAGGAGCTGGTCGACCTCGGAAGAGAGACCCCCGGGTCGCATGAGAAATTCTCCATGAGCGTCCTCGCTCTCAATACCTGCCAGGAGGCTAATGGCGTCAGCAAGTTGCACGGCCAGGTCTCCCGGGAGATGTTTGCTCCTGTCTGGAAGGGCTACCTCCCCGAGGAGCTCCACGTAGGCTACGTGACCAATGGCGTCCACCTGCCTACCTGGATGGCATCCCCGTGGGCCGACCTTATGGAGGAGAGTGTCGGCGAGGGCATCCTGAGGGATCAGGATAGTCTCGGGCTGTGGGACAAGGTCTGGCAGACTCCCGACAAGGACGTATGGCAGAGGAGGCTGGAGCTTAAGAGTCGCCTCATTGACTACCTCCGTCGTCGCTACGAGGCACATATGGGCGACTTCAATCAGGACCCCACGATGCTGATGAGCTTCCTCGAGACACTTACCCCGAAGACACTTCTCATCGGCTTTGGTCGCCGCTTTGCCACCTACAAGAGAGCGCACCTCCTCTTCACAGACCTCGAGCGCCTCTCCAAGATCGTCAACGACCCCGAGCACCCGGTGATCTTTATCTTCACCGGTAAGGCGCACCCGGCTGACGGAGGCGGGCAGGGACTGATCCGGCATATCTTCCAGATCTCTAAGCGTCCCGAGTTCCTCGGCAAGATCCTCTTTGTCGACAATTACGACATCAGAGTGTCGCAATTCCTCATCCCCGGTGTAGACATCTGGCTCAATACCCCCACGCGCCCGCTTGAGGCATCGGGTACATCGGGTATGAAGGCACTGATGAATGGTGTACTCAACTTCTCCGTCCTCGACGGCTGGTGGTACGAGGGGTACGTCAAGGGGGGAGGCTGGTCGCTCACCGAGAAGATCACCTTCTCCGACACCAATCTCCAGGACAAGCTTGACGCTGCTACCATCTATCGTATGCTGGAGGAGGAGATCATCCCGCTCTACTACGACAATGATAAGGAGCAGTCCTACTCAGAGGGCTGGATCCATGCCATCAAGACGGCCACCTCGCAGATACTGCCTCGCTTCACGATGCGTCGGATGATCCGGAATTACTATGACCGCTTCTACAATCAGCTCGGCGAACGAAGCGCCATGCTCCGCGCCAACGACTACCGTCAGCTCGGCCAGCTCCTTGACTGGGAGCGCCATGTGGCGCAGTCGTGGTCTCACCTGGAGGTGGTCGACACCCGGCTGAGCAAGGACGATGGCACGCAGCTAAGCAACTTTACCGTGGGCGGGACCGCTCGCGTGAGTGTCACTGTGGATCAGCACGACCTGCGTAGTGACCTGGCTGTCGAGCTGATCATCGCTCGTGAGGATACCAAGACGAAGAAGCTTCACCTCGCCGGCAAGCAGGCCTTCCACCTCGTCTCCGAGGAGGGATCTCGCCGGCGGTATGAGCTGAAGGTGGATATTGATCTCCCCGGCACCTATAAGGTAGCTACTCGCATCACCCCGACGCATGAGCTGCTGGCACACCCGATGGCTCTGGGGTATATGAAGTGGGTCCCCCTCTTCTGATGCACGTCATTACACTGATAGTGGGATGAAGATCCACCACGAGGGTACGGCTTTCTTAGTCGCAGCGGGATTATTCCTCAGCTTCCTCTGTCTCTACGTCTACTTAGTCGTGGAGCAGCGGTGGCCCTTTTGGCTCGCTGTCGTGGTGAGTGTGGTGCTGCTGGGCATCGCCTTCAATTTTTACCGCTCCCCACGTCGCATCTATGGTAAGCCGACGGACGGGCTGGTGCTCGCCTCGGCGGATGGGCACATCGTGGCGATCGAGGAGGTGGATGAGCCGGAGGTCTTGGGCGGTAAGTGTCTGATGATCTCCACCTTTATGTCCCTCTTCAATGTCCACGCTCAGTGGGTGCCGGTGGCGGGTGAGGTGACCTATGTGCGTCACCATCGGGGCAATGTCTATGCTGCCTATGTCCCCAAGAGTAGTACGGAGAATGAGCGCTCCACCGTCGAGATCGTCACTTCCGAGGGACACCACATCGTGGTTCGCCAGATCGCCGGAGCGATGGCTCGTCGCATAGAGACCTATCTCAAGGAGGGGGAGAGGTGTGAGATCGATGACCAGCTGGGCTTTATCAAGCTCGGCTCCCGCGTCGACATCTTCCTTCCTCTCGGGAGTAAGCCCCTCGTGGACCTTGACGAGCCGGTCACCGGCAACGTCACAGTGCTGGCAGAGCTGCCTCCGCGCAAGTCGTGTAAGTAAATAGAATCTATGGCAAAGCCGATCTATAAATACCTCCCCAATCTCCTCACGCTCTCCAACGGGCTCTTCGGGGCGCTATCTATCGTGATGTACCTCACGGTCTCGCTTCAGGCGGCGCTCTGCTGTATAGCCGTGAGCCTGATCGCAGACGTACTCGACGGGATGACTGCGCGGCTGCTCCACGCCACATCGGACATAGGGGGCGACCTCGACTCCCTCTCTGATGTCATCTCCTTTGGTGCCGCACCGGCGATCTTGCTGACGCTGGTGCTCCGGGGGCTGGGCTGGGGTGTCGCCTGCTGGGCACCACTGCTGGTCGTGCCCGCCTCGATCTACCGTCTGGCGAAGTTCAATAATGACCCTCGTCAGACCACCTCCTTCATCGGCCTTGCCACCACCGGCAACGCAGTGATGCTGGCTCCGCTTGCGCTCTTCTTTGAGGGGCATGGCATCGCCCCCACACCGCTCTCCCAGACCCTCTTCGTCCTCTTTATGCTCGTGGACGCCTGGCTGCTGGTGTGCGAGGTGCCGTTCTTTGGTCTCAAGCAGCTCTCTAAGGGCTGGCGAGCCAATATCGGGCTGATCATCGTCGTCATTGCAGCGATTGTGGCGCTGATCCTCTGGGGCATTGAGGGGATCGCTTGGGCGATGATGCTTTACATTTTGCTTAACTTAATCACGTGGCTGACGCATAAGTCAGGCGCAAAATCAACAAACCAATGAAGATAAACGATAAGTCCTACGTCCGCGTACAGTATAAGCTCACTGAGGTCGCTCCTGATGGCTCTGAGACATTTGTTGAGGAGACAACGGAGGATCGCCCTATGGACTACGTCCATGGTCTCGGGATCCTGCTGCCTGACTTTGAGAAGGAGCTAAGCGGCCTCGATGATGGGGATGCCTTTGACTTCACACTCGAGCCTGAGGCTGCCTATGGACCCTTCCAAGAGCAGCTCCTGATGGATCTCGACAAGTCCATCTTCCAAGATCCGGAGGGAAAGTTTGATAGCGGCTTCGTACAGGTGGGGCGCTACGTACCTATGCGCACCGCTGACGGTCAGACGGTCAATGGGCTGGTGCTCGACATCACGGAGGATAAGGTGAGGATGGACTTCAATCACCCGCTCTCCGGCAAGACGCTCCACTTTGTCGGTCACGTACAAGAGGCTCACCCCGCCACCGATCAGGAGCTCAAGCGCTTTGAGCAGCTCCTCCACGGTGGCTGCTGCTGCGGCTCTGACGAGGAGGAGTGCGGTGGGCATCATCACGATGAAACGTGCCACCACGGGCGTGGTAACGACTGCCTCTGCCACAAGTGCCACTAAGCTTTTAGCACAAAACCAAATGCGCTGAGGTCTCTCCGCTCTTGTGGAGGGACCTCAGCGCTTTTGCATTTCTATTTAGAGACCTTTGCATAATACCCCATCTGTGGCGTCACATTCGAGATTCGGGCTTGGTTATGTGCGTAAGCACACTCCCCTCGCCCTCACTCTCAGTTCCTTGCATCTGAGGTATTCTGCAAACTTCCTGCCGAAAAAGCGGTGCTTTTTCGGCGAAAGACCGTTTTGCAAAGGTCTTATTTACTCAAAGGAGAAGACCTCGTGGAAGGCATCCAGCAGAGCCGCTTTTGCCTCCTCCATAGGGACCTCGTGCCCCAGCTCCCGAGCCAGACTGGTGACGCCTCTATCGCTGAAGCCACAGGGGTTGATCCAGTGGTAGGCATCCTCGTGGGTATTGACGTTGAAGGCGATGCCGTGCATCGTGACGAAGCGGCTGGCGCGCACGCCAAGGGCGCAGACCTTGCGGGGATAGCTGTCTGTATGCAGCCAGACGCCGGGGGCGTCGTCCATCAGCTCACCGGTGAGTCCGTACCTACGCAGCACGGTGAGCGCCACCTCCTCGAGGGCAGCGACGTAGCGCCTGACGCCGAGGTGTAGCTGCTCGAGGTCGAGGATCGGGTAGACGGTCCACTGCCCCGGACCGTGATAGGTGGCGTCTCCACCGCGATTGGTCCGGACGAGGTCGATGCCTGCCCGGCGGATCTGCTCCTCGGGGTAGAGGAGGCTCTCCTCCTTAGCATTAAGCCCAAGGGTGATGACCGGCTTGTGCTCGTTGAAGATCAGATACTGTCTCGGCAACTCACCGCCATGCTTTGCCTCGATTGCTTGGTCAAAGAGCTCTCGCTGCTGATGGTAGGAGTCGGCGTAACTGATGCCGGAGGGATTGATGATGACTTGTAGCTCAGTCATGGGTTTACCATTTTTTGGGGACATACTTCTCACACAGCATGGAGGCGGGGCAGTAGTTACAGCCACTCGCATCGCCGGCCTCTACGGCAAAGCTGAAGTCATCGTCGAGGATCAGTCTCACCGCCTCTCGCAGCCACTCCTTTACGCTTGAGTCCACATTTGTCCGGTAGTCGCTGATCACGACCGGGTTCGGGTCTATTTCCTTGGGGACCTTCAGTGTGATGATGCCATCATTAATGTCGGGCGCACCGGGCTTGAGGATCATCGGGCGGATGTTAAGGTTTTTATCTGGCAAGAACCGGTTGAGCTCGCCCGACTTGAGCATAACGTCGCAGTAGTAAAGGAGCTGGATGACTGCGCCATTGATTTCCTTAGTCTGCTTGAGGCAATCGACCAGCTTTTTAGGGTCAGTAGGCCACTTGGAGAGGTCACACTCGGTCTTGTCCCGCCCGGTCTTGTAGTCGATGATATTGACGGTGTCGCCCTGTACATCTATGCGGTCGATGATGAGCTTGAAGTTTGCTCCCACATAAGTGGTCTCTATCTCTATCTCCCCGCCGACGTAGGTGATGTCCTTGCCTGGCTCGACCCGCTTGAGGTCCGCCTCCACCATCCGCCGGACAAGTTTCCTCGTCATCTTGAGCTGGTTGTCGTTGTAGTCACTCTCCTTCGTCTTGAGGTGAAGCAGCTTGGCACTATCGTCTACCGCCTTGTTTATTATCTCATCGCCACATAGGATATCAGAGAGACTTTCACGCGAGAGACCATCTTTTTCCCCCTCCTTATCCTTATAGAGCAATTGCATCGCAGTGTGGAAGAGGGTACCGCTGTCTCTCTTGTCGAGGACACCGGATAGGTTTTCATCGTCCCTTATCCCCTCGATGGCGCTGTAGTAGAAGCGTCTCGGGCAGGTGTGGAAGTCCTTCATCCGTGAGGCGGAGAGACGCTTTGCCTTCTCTGTAGGCGTTTTGGCGCTTACGTCAGCCCTATACTGACTGACCAGTGTCTTGTCCTCGATGAAGTAGCCGCCATCCTCTGCTCTGGTGAGGGGGAAAGAGGCCTCCGCCTCGTACATGGGCACCTTGTAGACGTCCCTGAGGAGCTGCACGTAGCGTGACGGCTCTCCCTCGGAGGAGTCACCGGCGCGTGAGTCGTAGAGGAAGACGACGCGCTTGGCACGCGACATAAGGCGGAAGAAGTTGTAGGCTCTTGTCTGCTCCTGCAGATCGGTCGTCGGGAGGCCGTACGCTGTCCGGAGAGAGAATGGGATGGTCGTATCGAGCCGGGTGGCAGTGGGGAGGATGCCCTCTGCCGTATCGGGGATGATGACAGTGTCGAAGTCAAGCCCGCGTGTCTCCAATAGCCCCATCACCTGTATGCCTCCCAGTGGCCTACCGCTGAAGGGGATCCTCGCCTGAGAGATCGTGGTGCTGAGGAGATCCACAACGATGGGGAAGGGGAAGGGGTTCGTGCTGCTCTCGGGGTGGCGCTCAGGGTAGGCTCTCTGAGAGATGAGCTGTGGCCGGATGAGGTATCGATGGATGTACTTGATCATCCCCTGCTCGGGATCCTCTTCCTCCTCTGTGGATGCGCTCTCCTTGATCAGAAGCTCGAGGAGATGGTCCACCTGTTTCGTCAGCGCAACCCCCTCGGGATAGCGGACTATGTCGGTGCTCGACGGACAGAGAGTCTCTGGTTCGCTGAAAATAGTCAGCAGTATCTCCCTTGTGCGGCT
The DNA here is from genome assembly GCF_001808555.1 of Porphyromonas sp. HMSC065F10. GTDB lineage: Bacteria > Bacteroidota > Bacteroidia > Bacteroidales > Porphyromonadaceae > Porphyromonas_A. The sequence goes on along the minus strand of NZ_KV793811.1, from coordinate 28,119 downwards.
TTCACCGGGGAAGTTCTTTTCGATCAGGGTCCGTAGGTCCTTGGTGCCGATGAAGTACCACTTCTCGTCGATCAGCTGATCCATCAGCTGCCGGCGTGCTTCTACTATCTTCTCACCGGAGAAAAACTTAGAGAGGGCGGTCAGCATGAGGATCTCGCACACCTCGGTGAGGCGGTACCGCTGCCCCCGCTTGTAGTAGTTGCTCCAGTACTTCAGCAGCAGGCTCAGCATCGCAGCGACGGGGATGCCCTTGATGGGGTAGCCCATGGTGACGTTGATCTTGTCGATCCCCTTCGGCATATTGCTCAGGAGCGGCAGGAGGAGACTCTCATCGGGAAGGACGATCGCTGTCCGCAGTGGTTCGTGCGGGTCATAGAGTGGGGCGCTCTCGCTCGGTCTGCTCGGTGACTCCACGATCTTTTCCCAGCCGTCCTCTATCAGCTTGCGGATCGCTGCGGTCTGGGCGACTGCAGAGGCGGTAGAGATGAGGGCGGTGTGGAGCTCGTGTGCCTGATCGGGGACTTCAAAGTCGATGTGGTAGGGTTCATCGGTCGGAGCGGGGTAGTTGGTGGTATTGTATCTGACAAAGGAGCCGGCCAGTCCGGGAGAGTCAAGGATAGGGGAAGTGAAGTAGTCCCAGTAGAAGATTGCCTTATCCTTATCCTTATCCTTATCGGAGTCTCTGAAGTGGTCGAGGATCTTGTACATGGCGGGTGTCTGAGCATTGAGCCCCACAAAGACGGTGATCATCCCGTCGTCGGTGAGACTGAGCTTCCCCTCCTTGATCTGCCGGACCGCCTCCCGCAGCATCATCCCCTCGTAGGCGAGCCCCTCCTTCTCCATCAGGCTCTTGGCACGTCTGTAGATGTCGGGAAGCTTGATCCAGAAGTCGAGGAACCTCTTCTTCATCTCCTGCATCTTCTTCGTCGCCTCCTTCTTCTTCTTCTGCTCCTCCTCGGTTTTCGTCTCCGTCTCCTCGGTTGCCATCTCATTCACCCTCGCAAGCACGCTCCAGTCGGGGTCCTTGTCGTGGATCAGCTTGCTGACCGCACTCCACTGCCGCTGGGAGAGGAAGGTGGAGAGATCCTCGGTGAGTTCCTTGTGATTGCGGAGGTTCTCTAAGAAGCTGCTGACCTTGATGAGATGCTTGTCGATGTCGTCAAAGTCTCGGAGCAGAGCCTGCCCCAGGTCGTAAAAGTCCTCAAAGGAGCGCTCCTCCGGTTCGAGTCCCATCACCTCGAGGTAGGCGAGGTAGATCTTGTGGATCACCAGCAGTTCGTTATTAGGGTCCTCCCCTCCGGAGAGGTGCAGCCTACGCCTGATGAGGCTATTCATCGTAGTACACTCCGGCAGCAGCAGAGGCCTCGCATTTGCGCACTGCTCTAAGTAGTGGCAGAGGAAGATCCCCGCTCTCTGATTGTGGAAGATGAAGCGGAACTGATACAGTGGAGTGGCGCCCGGCTGCGATGTCAGGCTGTGGAAGTGCTCAGCAATCTGCTGGAGGAAAGGCTTTGCCATAGTGTGCTGTGTGAGGAGATGAGTGATGCTAAAGGAGCCCTCCTCCTCCATCGACAGATGAAGAGAGGAGGGCTCTCAGATATAAGGTGCAGTAGTGGACTGCTTATCTCTTGCGCTTAGTGATGGCGTTGTAGATAGCGATGAGGATGATGGCACCGATGACAGCTACGACAAGCTGTCCCCAGAAGCCACTCCCCTCAGTGACGCCGATGAGGCTGAAAACCCAGCCTCCGACGACACCTCCGACGAGTCCGAGGATCGTATTCCAGATGATACCCTTGGCACCTCCGGGCATAATCCAGGAAGCGAGCAGACCGGCGATGAGACCGAGGATAAGTGAATAAATGAGTCCCATAATGTTCTTTTCTTATCTTATTGAATGAGTGAAATGTATTAATGATCAGAATTGTCAGAGCGGAAAAAGGAGAAGTGAACTGCTCCATAGTGGCGCATCTCAACAAAGTCAGGATCGTCACTGAAGTCCACCTCCTTGGGATGCTCCTGTACATAGAGTCCTCCCTCGGCGAGGATGTGCGCCTCCCGGATCAGCTGTGGCAGGTCCGGCAGCTGCGTTAAGTCGTAGGGCGGATCCGCCACGATGACCTGATAGCTCGGCACCTCCGACGGCTCCTTGACGGCAAGCCGCCTGAGCCATTTGAGTACGTCGTAGCGTATGACCTTATACCCCGGGTCGCCCAGCGTCTCTGCCGTCTGGCGGATAAAGGCGGCATGTGCCTCATCGCGCTCGATGGCAGTCACGCTACGAGCCCCCCTCGAGAGCATCTCGAAGCCGAGGCTGCCGGTGCCGGCAAAGAGGTCAAGCGCATCGCTCTCCTCCCAGTCGACGTAGTTGGCGAGGATGTTAAATAAATTCTCCTTCGCCATATCGGTGGTGGGGCGTGCCTTGAAGGTGCGAGGTACCTCAAAGCGTCGGCGACCGTATTTCCCGCTTATTATGCGCATATCAGAGCGAGACGGATGATCGGGGAGTGGATGTCTGCCAACTCCTCGATGTGGGCGCAGAGAGAGCCGTAGTCATTGACCCTCACGTTGGCCACCGCATCCCTCAGGAGCTGTGTGGCTGAGTCTATCTCCTCTGACTCCTCCGCAAAGATCAGGAGGTGATCCTGCTCCTTGTCGAGGCGGAAGTGCTCCCATACAGACGTGATGTAGTAGAGCAGATCGACGCGGTCAGCTATGGTGTAGCGATTGGCGAGGCGTAGATGCCCCGACTCGCAGTAGCAAAGGTCCGTATGCCCCTCCGAGACCAGTGCCAGGAGGGTCCGCGGGTAGCGGCGACGGCTGTAGGTCGCTCCGGCAAGTGCAAGAGCAGCGACGGGATGAGCGTAGGAGGGACTCTGCAGAGCGCTCTGGCACTCGTCAAATGTCTCCTCTGTGGTGGTAAAGATCAGGTCAATCCCCAGGTCGCTGATCGTGGTACTCTGTAGGCAGTGTCCCTCAGGGAGATCGGAGAGCCAGTGTCGGGGCGTCACTCCTCCGCTGGTGAAGTCTCTCGGCACCAGCGTGTAGCTCCCTCCCTCATCGATGTAGAGAGTGGTGGAGCCAAAGGGGCGAGCCAGCTCCCTCCGGCGGAGGAAGTCCTCTGCTGCCTCCCTGCCTCGTACGAGGATGTGACTCCGGACCAGAGGGCGATCGCCACTCTCGGCGATCACCCCCTCAAGCCCATTGTCGCTAAGGGTGACGAGGAGTGAGCTCCGCTTGATATCTGACTCAGTGAGGTCACGACCGGTGTGTCGGTCTCTGATCTGATCCATAGGGTGGGATGGTAAGCAAGAGAGCCGATCTCACACGGTCGGTACCGGTACAGATCGGCTCTCAGATTGATTTAGTAAGTAGCTGGGTCTATAGGCACTCCGTCCTCGTGGATTACTCCCAGTTACCGGCGTTATTATTGATCTCTGTCAGTGAGCCGACCTTCATGCCGGGGTACTTCCCCATCTTCGTCTGGCGATCCACTGCGTTATTCAGCTCCGTTGCATCGAGGTCACCGAGGTAAGCGGCAAAGGGTGCGCTCGCCTGGAAGACGTTGATCGCATACTTGTGACCCTCCGGACCGGTAACGATCGAGGCGGTGTCCATCTGGAAGAACTCACCGGTATTGGGGACCCTGCCGAAGGTGCTGAGGTCGATCTGACGATCGCCAAATACGGTAGTCAGCGCCGGAGCGATCACGGTGTCACGGGAGAAGACTACGGTCTCGCCATTGACATTCCGCACCAGTCTCTGCTCCTTAGCCTTCGTCCAGTCACCGGTCTTCTCAGCCTGAGCGACGATGGCAAGTGCATCCTGCTCGGTCATACCATCCTCGAGCTGCTTCTCGCTGAGCTCCAGCTGACGACGCACGGTCTTCACCTGACCATTCTGGAGCCAATTGATCAGCTCGTCAAAGGAGGGGGTGTGATGACCATTGGATGACTTGTAAGCCACCTGAGCCGTGCGGACGTCCTTGAGACGCTCAATGATGCGAAGCTCACGCTGAGTCTTCGTGTTCTTGAAGCGGATCGGTGTCTCTACCCTGGCGTAGCACACGTAGGCAAGAGCCAGCACTGCTGCGACAAGAAGGATCTTGAAGAGATTTTTCATAAGATGAAATATTGTGGTTGTTTTATGTCTAAAAGAAAACGCCCGAGAGGCCAGCACGTGGCACCTCACTGACAAAAGTAGCAAAGTTTATTGATATGACCCACATTGTAGCGCACAAATTTTCACCTGAGTCGCCTGATCTGTCCCCAAGTGGCTACCACTCTACCTATTATACGGCGACCCTTACGGGATGCCGAGCAAGTCTCTCTGATCTATCCGTGACCTGCAAGGGGTGGTGAGTATCTCCACATCTCTACCTATTATTATTGCTGTCCGGCAGAGTGTGTACTCTTGCTTGTGGTACCACAATGGGCTGAATTCGGAAATGAAGTCAGCCCTTTCTTGACCCCTCGCACAGACTCTTATGGGATAGCATCGAATCCTAATACCGATATTAGTGATTTCTTTTACCGATATTAGTGATCTCTAATACCGGTATTAGTCGCGCCTAATATCGGTAAAAGAAAAACCTCCGATGAGATAGACCGACCGGTGCCGCCGGAGCACCCGCTCACGCTGGAGATATACTGCAGCCGCCACTACCTGCCACTCCCTGCAGAGTAGGGTGATGGCTGTGGGAAGACGGTACAAAATAGTACCTTTGTTGTGGCTCGAGCCGGTATGGCTCTTGGACTACGTTTGGTAACAAGAATTATTAGGATAGTAAATAAAGACATGAGTAAGCTCGTTGGTAACCTTATACCTCGCACCTTCTTCATCACCAAGGGGAGTGGGGAGTCTGACCTGGAGATGCATGCGGGGTCTTATCATATGGCTCTGCACGATGCCGGGATCTGTGACTTCAATATCATGACCTACTCCTCCGTCATCCCCGCCACGGCGGTCCTCACCACGATGGATGAGATCGACCTGCCACCCTTTGGATCCGAGATGAAGACGATCATGGCTGTATCTCACGGTACGCAGGACGAGTTTGTCTCCGCAGGCGTCGTCTACTCGTGGATGTACAGCGATGAGAATTTTGACAACAAGGTGGGCGGGCTCGTCTGTGAGGTGAGCGGTCGCTACCTGATCGAGGAGCTGGAGAGCCGTCTCACGCGTGTGATCACCGACCTGCACGACAAGACCTACTCGCAGTACTTCCTCGGTGAGCTCAATTTCGTCACCGAGGGCATCACTATCGAGAAGCGGTATGGCACGGCTCTCGCCGGGCTCTGCTTCATCGACTTTGAGCAGCCTGAGATCAAGGAGTCCAAGTAACTCTCCGCATACTTTCTTTTATCGATCAAGGCTGCCGGAGCTCACGAAGAAGGGGTGTCGGCAGGCTTGATCTTTTTTTACACATACCTGATATGTCGTACTTTAGTCAACTGACACAGCGCCGCCGGAGCATACGTAAGTATCGCGCTGAGGAGATCGATCCTGATCTCCTGACTGATATCGTGGAGTGTGCCCTCCGGGCACCTACGTCGCGGAATAGTCGCAGTGTACGGCTCATCATCGTGGATGACCCCGAGACGATCCGCTCACTGAGTGGCATAAGGGAGCATGGCTCCGCCTTCGTGGCCGGTGCCTCGGTGGTGATCGCTGTCTGTGCGGATACCACCGAGACGCGTCGCCCGCTTGCTGATACGGCGATAGCGGCCTCTTTCCTACAGCTGGCTGCCACCTCCAATGACCTCGGTAGCTGCTGGTGCCACGTGGAGGACGCTCCCGGGGCTGTCGATGAGACGGCTCAGGAGACTGTCCACAGACTGCTGGATCTGCCGGAGTCTTACCTCTGCCACTGTCTCATCGCCCTCGGTGTCCCTGAGGATGCCGATCAGCTGGAGCCGGAGGAGCGCTCCCTGCCGTGGGAGCATGTCTTTGTCGGGCGTTACTCGGCCGAGGCGTCGGAGGAATAATTGCGGTGGTGACCTCTCGAGATAGCCATACCTTTGCGATCATGGGGAGCGGCAATGTCGCCTCTCATCTCGCCCCCTCGCTTACTCGGGCAGGATGGCGCTGCCGAGCGGTATGGAGCCGCTCCCCTGAGCATGCTGCCGTGCTGGCATCACAGGTGGGGGCGGAGAGTACCTCAGACAGGGCTCTCTTTGCTCACCTGCTGCAGGGAGATCCCTCCGTGGAGCTGCTCCTCCTCTGTGTGAGTGATGATGGACTCGCAGAGGTGGCAGAGAGCCTCCCGCCCGATCTCACGGCGACGGTGGTCCACACCTCGGGAAGTACGCCCATGAGTGTGCTCTCCGGGCTGCGCTCGTATGGGGTCCTCTACCCGCTCCAGACGTTCTCCAAGTCGAGGGCGCTGGATATGGCCCGTGTCCCCCTTCTCCTGGAGTGGAGTGATGCTGAGGCTGAGGATCGCCTCATGAACCTTGCAGGTGCTCTCGGGAGCGATGATGTGCGTCACGTGACCTCAGGGGAGCGCGGTAAGCTCCACCTGGCGGCCTGCTTTGGCTGCAACTTTGTCAATCACCTGCTGGTGGTGGCGCAGGATCTCCTCCGGGGGACTCCACTATCGCTTAGCGATATGCGTCCACTCATCGAGGAGACGATCTCCAAGGCGCTGACGGCAGACGATCCGGCGGCACTGCAGACTGGTCCGGCAGTACGGCACGACACGTCCACACTGCAGAGGCATGAGGCGCTCCTGAGGAACGATCCGCACCTGACCACAATCTATCAACTGATGACCCAATCCATCCAAGAGAGAGCAGAGAAATCATGAGCAGATTTTCACAAGACCTATCCGGCTACAAGGCTGTGGTCTTTGATATCGATGGGGTCCTCTCGGGGAGGACCGTGGCGATGAATGATCGGGGTGAGCTGATCCGCACGACCAATGTCCACGACGGCTATGCGATGAGACTGGCCGCTCGGGCCGGTATCGTCCTTGGCATCATCACCGGGGGACATGGCGATGAGATCCGAAACCGCTTTGAGCCCATAGGCGTGAAGTACATCTATGAGCGGTGTCATCGTAAGGCGGAGAAGCTGATGGAGCTCTGCCAGACCGCTCAGATAGAGCCGTCGGAGGTGATCTACTGCGGTGATGACCTGATCGACATACCGGCGATGCGACTGGCAGGCTACAGCGTGGCTCCCGCTGATGCAGCGGAGGATGTGCTGATGGTGGCGGATCACGTCTGTGCCGTCGCCGGTGGTCAGGGCGTGGCGCGTGAGGTGCTGGAGGAGATGCTGCGCGCTCGGGGAGAGTGGGGCATCGTCACGGACTTACCCACCTTTTGACCCCCTCATTCCCTATGAGACACTTGATACTTGGGTCGGCCTCTCCGAGGCGCAGGGAGCTACTGGAGCGCTTGGGCATCAAGGATCCGGAGATCCGCCCCGCCAATATTGACGAGCCTCATCCGGAGGAGGTGGCTCCTCAGGATATGGCCCTCTTCCTTGCCCGACGTAAGTCCAATGCCCTTCGCGCTGGGCTGTCAGCGGGTGACCTCCTCCTTACGGCAGACACTGTCGTGCTGCTGGATGATGAGATACTGGATAAGCCGGTCTCAGAGGAGGAGGCGCGTGACCACCTCCATCGCCTCTCCGGTCGGTCACACCGCGTCATCACCGGTGTCGTGCTTACCGACGGCACTCAGACCATAGAGCGGAGTGTGGAGACGGAAGTCTCCTTTGCCCCGCTGACCGAGGAGATGATCACCTACTACATCAGCCACTTCCAGGTGATGGATAAGGCGGGGGGCTACGGCATCCAAGACTGGATCGGACTCGCTGCTGTCGAGCGGATCAATGGATCGTATACTAATGTGATGGGACTGCCTACAGCTGAGGTCTATAGTGCACTGTCCCACTTCTTGTAACACACGTATGGGAAAAATCTACAATACTCTGACCGCCCTCTTTATGCTCCTCGCAGTGGGAGCTGTCGTCCTCTACTTCGCCATGCCGCAGGATAAGACATGGTTCTTCATCGTCGGTGGTGTCGCTGTCGTCCTTCGTCTCGGGCAGTACGTCTGGAAGCTGACCCATCCCGTGAAGCGCCGTAGGCACACCGACTTCTGAGACCTCTACCTCGGAGGGACCCATAAGCAAAGACCTTTGCAAAATGGTCTTTCGCCGAAAAAGCACCGCTTTTTCGGCAGGGACTTTGCAGAATGCCCCAGATGCAAGGGACTGAGAGTGAGGGCGAAGGGAGTGTGCTTACGCACATGACCAAGCCCGAATCTCGAAAGTGACGCCGCAGATGGGGTGTTATGCAAAGATTTCAAGCAAGCATCACCCGCTCCTCGATCCTGAGGGGCGGGTGATGCTTGCTTGAGGGGAGGCCGGTTAGTGCTTCCCGATACAGAAGAGGATATGCTCGATCTCCTTGTCCATGACCGGCACGGGGAGGCAGTAGTATCGTGAGAAGGCGGGATTAAGCGCCACCAAGTACATACTCTTCACCTCTATGCCGTACCCCACTCGGAGAATGTGTCGGTAGAGGTTTTGCTGCAGGCAGCCGATCACATAGGGCGTGCTGTAGAGGTGCTCCAGACCATTGAGTCCGGGCGAGTGGGGGTTGTAGGTATTGGGTACAAAGTCGTAGCCATCCTCCTTGCCCATCCGGCGGCTCCGCTTCCAGTCAAAGAGGACGAAGTCGCCATTGTAGTCCTGAGCCAGCAGGTCAAGGGTCCCGGCGAGGTTGTAGTCCCGCTCAAAGATCTGCCACTCGGTGCGGAAGGGGGTTGGGCGGACCTCATCGAAGAACTGCTCGAAGGCTCTCATCTCGCTCTCGATCGAGAGGTGTTGCTTGCTATTGTCGTCCAGCGTGATGTCAAAGGAGTGCTCCACCGGCTGCTTGAGGAGGCTTCGCTCAATCTGCTCGTGCATAAAGGTCCCGAGGTGACGCGCCAGTAGCCCATTGTGCTCCCACAGATCCAGCTGCTCCTGGACTGTCGTCCCGAGAGTGCGAGACTTATACTCCGCCCAAGAGTGGACGTTGAAGGGTGGGAAAAAGGAAGAGATGAGATTGGTTACCGAGTGGAGCTTCTCCCCTGTGTCCGCATAGGTGTACTCGTGACTTGCAGGGTCAAAGAGTATTTTGTCATCCATTGGAGAGGCGTTCAGAGCGTTAAAGTCCGCAGGATAGTTTCTTTCGATCATAGTGTCTCGCTGAAATGGGTCTTGGGGTGAGTCGAAAAAGGCATCCGACCGAGTTACCCTCCGGGCAAATTTAAGACTATTGCCATTCACTGCCAAGCCATTTGACATTTTATCACTATTTGAGACTGTTGCACGAAGGCGATCTGCTGCGTTGCTTTCGGAATTCGGTCTCGGTCACGTACGTGAGTACGCTCCCTTCGACCTCATCCTCAGCGCCTTGCATCTCATCCTTCGTGCAAAGTCTCGGCACATTTGAAACAAATGTGCGAGGATGGCACTTCGTGCAACAATCTCTATTTCGGTCAATCGAGGTACAGCGGTTAATTGGTAACTTTGTGATCTTGAGTTGGGAAATGATATGAGACAGAAATTGTATAGGCTATTGATGGCCTGCTTGGCGATGATGCCAATGGTGGAGGAGGTGTCGGCACAGACGGCGGACACGTCCTGTCGACCGGTGAGGGAGTGGCTGAAGAGTAAGCGGCAGAAGGCTAAGGAAGAGGCTGAGAAGCAGCCACAAGTGACGAAGAGTAAGGAGGAGCAGGCCTACGATGACTTAGTCAGTGAGGCGAAGGTGGACTCCGGGCTGGTCGTGACGATAGAGAAGGATGGGGACCTCTACTTCGAGGTGCCTGACAGTCTGCTCGGTCGTCCACTCCTCTTCACGAGCCGCATCTCACGCACGTCAGACCCCACCGCAGCGGTGGCGGGACAGATGATGATCACTCCTTTCATTGCGCAATTAGAGGCGAAGGGGAAGGATGAGATCGTGATGAAAATGGTTCCCACGACCCACTATGTGGATGAGAAGGATCCGATCAAGGTTTCTTTTGATCGCAATTTCTCTGCCCCTGTGGCGCGGGTCTTTGATGTGGAGGCGAGGACGGATCACTCGAGGGTGATCAATGTCACGTCGCTATTCCTCGATGGGGAGTCCCTCTTTGAGAGCGAGGATCCACTTTCGCCACCTCTCGGTGGCTCTGTGGGCGGAGGGTCGTACATTAGCGGGGTGCGCTCCTTTGAGCGGAATGTGGAGGTGAAGAGTGTCGCTGCGTATGGGAGAGGCAGGCACTTCACCACGATAGAGATCCATCGGTCGATGGTTCTGCTGCCTGATCGCCCGATGAGATCCCGCCGAGCAGACAGCAGGGTCGGGTACTTCTCCTCCGGCAGGAGCCACTACTCCTCCGATAAGGATCGTATCGAGCGGTATGAGATCATCCACCGCTGGAGGCTGGAGCCGTCGGATAGCATCGCTTATGCTCGTGGTGAGGTGGTTGATCCGGTGGAGCCGATCACCTTGTACGTCGACACCGCTTTTCCACCCAAGTGGCGTCAGGCTATCCTGGACGGCATATGCGACTGGGAGAGCGCCTTTCGGACAGCAGGCTTCAGCAATGCCATCCGTGCCAGGATGTACCCTTCCAAGGAGGAGATGCCGGACTTTGATCCCGATGATCTGCGCTTCTCTTGCGTCAAGTATGCCACCTCGCATGTCGCCAATGCGATGGGTCCCTCCTATGTCGATCCGCGGAGCGGGGAGATCCTCTGCGCGGATGTGATCTGGTACCACAATATCACCTCTCTGCTCTACTACTGGCGGCTGGTCCAGACCGGTGCCGTAGATCCTCGGGTGCGTGCGGATAAGCTGCCGGACAGCCTGATGTGCGAGGCGATGAGGTATGTGGCGGCTCACGAGGTGGGGCATACGCTGGGGCTGGAGCATAATATGGGCGCCTCCTCGGCTTACACCGTGGAGCAGCTGAGGGATCCCGCCTTTACCCAAAAGTATGGCACCACACCATCGATCATGGACTATGCGCGCTTCAATTATGTCGCACAGCCCGGTGACTTGGAGCGAGGCGTCCGCCTGGTGCCTCCGCTCCTCGGCCCCTATGACACCTACGCCATCGAGTGGGGCTATCGTCGCTATCCTCAGGAGCGTGAGGCAAAGGCTCTCGCTGCACTGATCAAGAGCCATGCCGGGGACCGAAAGTATATGTATGGTCCGCAGCAGGATATGACTGTCGACCCCACAGCTCAGACGGAGGATCTCTCCGGTGATCAGATCGCTGCCAATACACTTGGGGTGAAGAACTTGAGGTACATCACTCAGCACTTCGAGGAATGGCTCGGGGAGCCCGGCAAGTCCTCTGAGGACCTCAGGGCGGTCTATGATGCGATCCTTGAGCAGATGCTTCGCTACCTCCGTCACGTCACGCCTATAGTGGGTGGGCGGGTCTACTACGATGAGCGTCAGGGCGAGGGGCGGATGCCGCTTACCTATCTGCCTAAAGAGCGTCAGCAGGAAGCGCTGCGGTGGACTTTCGCTCAGCTGCGAGGGATGAGAGAGTGGCTCTTCACGCCCTACCTGGAGCAGCGCTTCGATCGCTCCAATAGCTATAACCCCTATAAGAGTGAGCCCTTCTTCTTCTCCCTTGTCCTCAATGACCTCACCATAGGCTATCGGCTGAAGGGCATCATTGATGGCAGTGAGGCTCCCAAGGGCGGCTCCGACTATACCATCGAGGCGTACCTCAGTGACTACGTGGATGAATTGCTCCGCGAGGGGGCCGGAGGTCGTGCGCTGAGTCGCTCGGAGCAGAGTCTCCAGCGCACAGCGATAGAGATGCTGACCGGCTACGTCGAGTCCTCGGATCACTTTGGCGGAGATCATCTCGCCGCTGTAGAGCCCTCGTGGGCAGACACCCTCCCGTGTGAGACTTCTGCTGCTCGGTATAATTCGATGACCCCATTTGTCAAGAGTGAGGAGGTGGCCCCTTATATCCGTGTCGCCCTCGCCCGGATCCGTTCTGCATACCGCCTCCGTGCCTCTCAGACAACGGATGCGGCCACCAGAGCCTATTACGCCGGCTGGGATGTGGCGCTCTCTCGACTCCTCGACAAGAAATAGCCGTATGAAGGAGGATAAAGTCAGGGGTCACTTGGCAATGCTGGTGGCGACCATAGCCTTTGGGCTCAATGGTCCCTTCTCCAATGCCCTCCTCATCGATGGCACTCTGTCACCTTGGCTCCATATGGCGTGCCGCTTCGGGGCGGCGTGCATCCTCTTTTGGCTCGCCTCTCTCGTGGTGCCTGCGGGGCGTCGAGTGGAGGCTCGGGACGCTTGGCTCCTCATCGGGGCATCTCTCACGGGCGTGCTGGGTAACCAAGGACTCTTCGCCTTTGCCATCTCCATGACCACCCCACTGCGACAGTCGCTGATGACGACGATGGGGCCGATCTTCACCATGCTGCTGGCTGCACTCTTCCTCAAGGAGCCGGTGACCTGGAAGAAGGTCCTCGGGGTCCTTGTCGGACTGAGTGGGGTGCTGCTCCTGATGCTCACCAAGGGCGGTGATGCCGGCAGCGGTACTCGCGCAGTCGTAGGGCAGTTGATCGCTCTGCTCGCCACCTTTAGCTACACCCTTTACCTGACTGTTTTCAAGCGGCTGATCGATAAGTACTCTCCGCTGGAGCTGATGAAGTGGCTCTTCCTCATCTCCTTCCTGATCGTGCTGCCCTTCAGCATCGGTCCCGCTATGGAGATGCCATGGCGGGAGATGGATGGGACCTTCTATTTCCACCTCGGCTTTGTCGTCCTCGCCGCCACAGTGCTTGCTTACCTGATGGTCCCATATGCGCAGAGGCGTCTCCGCCCGACGGTGATTGCGGTCTATAACTATGGCAACCCTGTCATCGCCACGACAGCCGGATTGATGATGGGGCTGGAGACCTTCACTGTCGCCAAGATGGTTGCCGGTGTGCTGGTGATCCTCGGTGTCGTCATCGTGACGCAGAGCAAGTCTCGCCAGGATCTTAAGCGGAGACGGTAGCTCGTCCTGCCGGGGGCTGTGGGTAAAATGGGTACATTTGGAGAAATGAAATGTATGTGAGGAACGATATGACAAGGACTGAGGAATTGGTGGCAAAGCAGAGGGAGTACTTCCGGTCGGGGGTGACCCTCCCCTGTCGCTTTCGCTGTGAGATGCTGGACCGCCTGTATCATGCGATACGGATGAGTGAGTCGGAGATTGAGGCTGCGCTGCAGGCGGATCTGGGGAAGAACCGCTTCGAAGCCTATATGACGGAGGTCGGCTTTGCCCTGAGCGAGATCAGCTACCTGAGGCGACATCTACCCCGGATGATGCGTCCGCGGAGGGTCTGCACCGACCTCTCCAATCTCCCTGGGCGGAGTAGGATCGTCCCGGAGCCGTACGGCAATGTACTGGTGATGAGTCCGTGGAATTACCCCTTCCAGCTGAGTATCTCGCCCCTCGCCGGCGCTATCGCTGCGGGGAATACGGTGGTGCTCAAGCCCTCCAATTACTCCATAAATACCTCCCGGCTACTCAGCCGACTCATCCGAGAGACATTCCCTCCTGAGTATATCACTGTGGTGGAGGGCGATCGGTATGTCAATCAGGACCTGCTGGATGCCCACTTTGACTACATCTTCTTCACCGGTTCGACCCGTGTGGGGCGGGTGGTGATGGAGAAGGCGGCGGCTCACCTGACGCCCATCTCGCTGGAGCTGGGAGGAAAGAGCCCCTGCATCATCGACCCGACGGCTAAGCTGGACCTTGCGGCTCGGCGCATTGCCTGGGGGAAGTGCCTCAATAGCGGCCAGACCTGTGTCGCTCCGGACTATGCGCTGGTCCATCGGTCGGTCGTGGAGCCCTTCATCAGCGCCTTGAAGCGCGCCTTTGTCATGCAGGTGGGCGAGCATGCGGAGCTTAATCCGGACTATCCGCGGATCATCAATCGGAAGAAATTTGACCGGCTCCGCGATATGATCGCTGCGTCTGATGTCCTCTGGGGTGGGGCAGTGTCGGAGGAGACCCTCAGGATCGCCCCCTGCATCGTGCGGGGGGACTGGACCTGTGCTGCCATGGAGGAGGAGATCTTTGGCCCTATCTTCCCCATACTGATCTACGATAGTCTCGAAGAGGTGATCCGTGAGGTGACCGATCGGCCCCGTCCTCTGGCACTCTACCTCTTTACCGAGGATCGGAGGGTGGAGCAGAAGGTGATTGCGCGCATCCCCTTTGGGGGCGGGTGCGTCAATGACACGATTATGCACCTCGCCTCGTCTCAGATGCCCTTCGGGGGCGTGGGAGAGAGCGGTATGGGTGGCTACCATGGGCGCTTCTCCTTCGAGACCTTCTCTCACCGGAAGAGCATCCTCCACAAGGCTACCTGGCTGGATCTACCGGTCCGCTATGGTCGAAATATCAAGCGAGATCTGCGGCTGGTGCGGCTGATGTTGCGGTAGTCTGACTTTTTGTCAGACCACTATTTTGGGTACCTTTGGACTTGACAAAGTGTGACCCTATATGAATAATAGCATACCCAAGGAGGAGATCCGCCGTGCTAAGCAGCGGCAGCAGATCGTCGGCGACTGTCCGGCGCTCAATCGTGCTGTCGAGGTGGCTCTCCTCATCGCTCCGACCGATGTCAGCGTCCTCGTGGGCGGGGAGAGCGGTGTCGGTAAGGAGGCGTTCCCCAAGATCATCCACCAGAATAGTCTCCGCAAGCACGGACCCTATGTGGCGGTCAATTGTGGAGCGATCCCTGAGGGGACGATAGACTCCGAGCTCTTTGGGCACAAGAAAGGCTCCTTTACCGATGCGGTGACGGAGCGTCAGGGCTACTTTGAGGTGGCCGATGGGGGGACCATTTTCCTCGATGAGGTGGGAGAGCTGCCACTGGCGACGCAGGCACGTCTCTTGCGGGTGCTGGAGAGTGGCGAATTCATGAAAGTTGGCTCCTCTGACGTCCAGCGCACCGACATCCGCGTCGTGGCGGCGACGAATGTCAATCTCCAGGAGGCGGTGAAGCGGGGCGACTTCCGGCAGGACCTGCTCTATCGACTCAATACCGTCACGATCGACCTGCCGCCCCTCCGGGATCGGGGTCGAGATGTGATCCTGCTCTTCAAGAAATTTGCTGCCGACTTTGCCGATAAGTACCATATGCCTCCGATCCGTCTCGATGAGGAGGCGGAGCAGCTCCTCCAGAGCTACGACTGGCCGGGGAATATCCGCCAGCTGCGCAACGTGGTGGAGCGTCTCAGCGTGATCGCACCGGATCGGATGATCAGCCGCGAGGTGCTACAGGACAATCTCCCCCGCAATGCCGAGGTGCGCCACCCTGCGCTGGTCTCTCCGACGCTCGGCTATGAGTCAATGATGGATGAGCCGGTCGGGAGCAGTGCCGGGATGGGGGCCATTATGTCAATGCTTCGGGACGTGAAGGGGAGTGTCGGAGAGCTGACGCAGCTCTTCTACCGCTTCCTCCAGACACAGGTTCGTCGCGAGCCGGTCGGTAGCCTGATGATGCCCGACCGGTCTGCGGAGGTGCCGGTGCAGGACCTGGTGCACCCCTCTGCTCCTTCCTCGTCCCCTTCCGGGGAGGTTAGGGGTGGCGACCTGCAGGCAGACTTCGAGGAGCTGACCAGTACCGAGGGCAAGATGCTCACCCTCGAGGAGATGAGCCAGAGGTACATTGACTTTGTCCTCGAGAAGAATAAGGGCTCTCGCAAGCAGACAGCAGAGGATCTCGACATCTCGGAGCGCACGCTCTACCGTAAGCTCAATAAGCAGTGATGAAAAAGTCTATCCTCATATCCATCCTCCTCATGCTCCTCCTTGCGGGCTGCTCTGTCAAGTACTCGCTCAATGGTGCCAGCATTGACTACACGAAGATCAAGACGGTCTCCATCACAGACTTCCAGAACCTCGCCCCTACTGTCTATCCACCCCTGGCGCAGCGATTCACGGAGGACCTGAAGGATCGCTTCCAGAGACAGACGCGCCTGCGTGACATACCGACCAATGGCGATCTGAGCATCGAGGGAGAGATCGTCGGCTACGACCTCTCGGCTGAGGCGGTCCAGGAGAATGCCTTTGCCGCCAAGACTCGTCTCACCCTCCGGATCAATGTCCGCTTTACGAATAAGGTGAATGAGGAGGAGAATTTTGAGCGAGAGTTTACCTCCTTTGGCACCTTCGACAGCTCGCAGATGTTTGTCGACGTGCAGGATCAGCTCTGTGAGGAGCTGACCAAGGATATCATCAATCAGATCTTCAATGCTACCGTGGAGAATTGGTAGCCCTATGGATAAAGCCCGACTATGACCTACGACGATCTCTCCCGTGCCCTTGCCGACCCGATGACGCTGACGGCGTACCACCTCGATGATCTCCTCGAGCTGAGTCGGCAGTACCCCTACTGCGAGGCACTCCACCGGCTTCTCCTCATCGACCTCTACCGTAGCGAGGATGTGCGCTTCCCTGCGGAGCTGAAGCGCCGACTGATGTACCTGCACGACCCTTTTTCACTCCTCTTGGCACTGGATGCCACCTCCGGAGGACCGCAGTCCCACTCCTACGACCTGATCGACCGCTTTGTCCGGAGTTATCGGCCCGAGGAGTCTACAGTCTCTGAAGAGACGCCGGCTGCGACCCCCTCAGCCAAGTCACCGACTAAGACCGGGCGGACGAAGCGGGAGACTGAGGCTCAGATCGTCCAGGACTTCCTCGATGAGGGGCCCGAGGCGGAGAAGATCCGCATCCGTCCCGACAGCAAGGAGGATGATGTGGCCCTCCCTCCCGAGGACGAGGATAATGGTCCACTGCCCGGTGAGGAGCTCTTCACGGAGAAGCTGGCCATGATGTACGCCTCACAGGAGCGGTACGCCGAGGCGATGACGATCCTTAAGACCTTGAATTTGAAATATCCGGAAAAAAGTGGTTACTTTGCCGAGCGAATTGGTCAGCTCGAGCAACGTCGCAAGGGGCTCGTGGCGGACTGATCTATTTTGGATATAATGAGATCTGGGGTGTGAGCCCCTTTGTACTAGTAAGTTAAAGAGGAAAATGTTTACGTTCCTTAATATTTTGGGCGTTCTTGCTGCTATCTTGCTGATCTTCGTGGTTACCATCCAGGACAGCAAGGGAGGCGGTCTCGCCAGTGGCTTCTCCAGTGCTAATAACGTGATGGGCGTCCGTCGCTCCACCGATATGATCGAGAAGGTCACCTGGTGGCTCGCCGGCATCATGTGCCTGCTCTGCGTTGTGGGAGCCAAGTGGATCCCCACCGTGCAGCACGCCATCAATAAGCAGGAGAGTGTCATCAACGACTACGTTGACAAGGCTACTATCCCTGCTCCTGCTGACGCACAGCCCTTCGGAGGCAACGCCGTAACACCCGCAGAGGCACCTGCTACACCTGCTGAGCCAGCTACTCCCGCAGAGTAAAGGCTTCGGGCGGTGACACCACTCCTGAGTAGCTCGAGAGAGTGATCAGAAGGTCTGAGTCAGCAGATTATCCGGCTGAAGGATTGCTATTTTGCCTAAAGAGTGGTACCTTTGCACCCTGAAACTTAAGTACACGAATACAATAATATAGAGACAAGATATTATGTCACGAGTATGTCAACTGACCGGCAAAAAGGCGATCAAGGGCAACAGCGTGTCTCACTCTCACCGCAGTGAGAGGAGGACATTCAATGCCAACCTTTTTAACCGCAAGTTTTACTGGCCCGAGGAGGATTGCTGGGTACACCTACGTGTCTCCGCGAAGGGTCTCCGCCTGATTAATAAGGTGGGTCTGGATGCTGCGCTCCGTAGTGCTGCATCGAAGGGATATCTGGACGACTTCATCATTACCGATAAGGCCTGATACTCTACGAGAGGATTTTGGACCACTACCCCTCACTTGTGATGCTGCGTGAGGCACTGTCCGTGAGAGTCCTTCCCTGATTTTTTGTAACCGCATAGATAGATCAATCACGATATGGCCAAGAGAAAGAAAGCCAAGAAAGCTAAAGGGAACCGTGTCCAGGTGATCCTGGAGTGCACGGAGATGAAAGAGAGTGGTCTGCCCGGTACATCACGCTACATCACTACGAAGAATAAGCGTAATACCACCGAGCGCCTTGAGCTGATGAAGTACAATCCCATCCTCAAGCGCATGACCCTACACAAGGAGATTAAGTAATCCTCAGATCGACTAGTACATTATGGCAAAGAAAGCGATATCAACCCTCCATGCCAGTGACGGCCGTACTTACTCCAAGGTAGTGAAGATGGTAAAGTCCCCCAAGACGGGTGCTTATGTCTTCTCGGAGCAGATGGTCCCCAACGAGATGGTCCAGGAGGTCCTCAAGGCAAAGTGACTTAGTGCTGACCCTCAGTCAGCCTATAGATAAACAAAGCAAGCGCAAGCAGAGTCTTTCTCTACTAGCGCTTGTTTTTTTGCCTCCTGATTCAGAATGGATTTGTACCGAATAAGCATTGCTTTCCAGAGCGAGAGCTTGGCAGAATACTTCGGATGCAATAGTCAAAGAGAATAATCACTTGAGTGAGGACATTCTCACAGAGCCACTTCTGATCTGAGACTATGCAGTGGTCATAAGGAGGCGTATTGTACCGAATTAGGAGACTGTCGTTTTTCTACGAAATACTCTGGTGAACGTAATGAGAGAGAAAGACTCCAGACGATGCCCACACTGTGGACATCGCCAGTCCATAAGGACATGCATGCCCTACCTTATACATGCATATGGTTACGCGATCAAGTGTGAAAAATGCGGCTGCGACCTCGTGCCGGACTATTACCCTATTCCCTTCCCTGTCGGTTTTTTCACCGGATTTGCAACCATCGTCATCGTTGCCGGCTTTTGCCTTTATATTCTGCATTGGTCTTTACTAACGTCGGCAGTAGTGTCGATGGCGGTTCTGTTGATTCCTCTTCTTATAGCGTGTTACATAGTCTTCCAGAGGATCACATTCAAGAAATTGTAACCCCCTAACTAAGAATCAGTGCAGTTGTCAGACTAAGTCTCAGACCTTCTGTTTCTTTCTGGAGAAAGTCCTCACGTCATCCATCCCGCCTATGTGGTCGTAGTGCTCGTGGGTGACAAAGATTGCATCTAGGTGATCCAGCTCCTCCCGCAGCCCCTGCTGGCGGAAGTCCGGTCCCACATCGATCATGATCAGTCGACCTGCCGCTCTGAGGAGAACGGCGGAGCGCAGACGCTTGTCGCGCGAATCGGTAGACCGGCAGACCGGACAGTGGCACCCAAGCTGTGGTACCCTGCGAGAAGGTTCAGGAGGTCCTTTAGGCTAAGTGACTTAGGAGCTGACGCATAGTCAGCCAATAGATAACAAAGCGAGCGCCGACAGAGAGTGTATTCTCCGTCGGCGCTCGCCTTACTTATTCAGTTCGGTATTTCCTTATACCTCTTTAGACTTCATGCATTGGCTCCTTGTGAGATGTCTCAGCCCCGTCACTCATCCTTGTCGAGTTGATCGGTAGTCACCCGATATGTAAGAAGGAGAGGCTTATTTACGGTAACAGAATAGTAAAAGACTCTATGGTACAGCGCCCCCTTGCCGTGGTGGTATCTTTGCAGCCGAACTCGGGACTCTGTCTGGCGGAGGATAGCAGGTCGTGTGGATCCATCTGGTTTGATATATATATATACTATATTTGAGCGTTGTATGTGATGCTTTCGTGTGCGACAATTCTCTTTAGATTTATACAAATCCTCATACAAACGACTTTATGAATCGAATAAGCTTGTTACTCCTTGCCCTGCTGACCTGTGTTGGTGGTTTGTTTGCTCAGGACGCTCTGTCCACTGTCACGGGTACTGTCTGTGACAGTGTTGGGACGCTTGATGGTGCCTCGGTCTTCTTGATACGAGACCTTGAGTCTCAGGAGATCGTCGCACATGTGGTCAGTGACGAGAGGGGAAGGTTTTCCTTAGAGGTGCCTGGGGGTGACTATGTCCTCTGTGTGAGTTTCATCGGCTACCGGCTTGAACCGAGACAGATAAGTGTTTCTTCTCCCATTACTGATCTTGGGGAGATTCTGCTCCGAGAGAGTACTGAGGTACTTCAGACGGTCGTAGTGCAGGGCAAGCCGGTACGTGTCCGTATGCTGGATAATGGATTTGAGGTCAATGTTAAGGAGATGCGAGAGCGTGCCAATGATGCCCTCGATCTACTGAGGCTGATCCCACAAGTTCATGTCAGAGGGGATCTTCTCTCAGTGGTCGGTAAGGAGAGGGTCATCGTCAAGATCGGCGATGTCCTGCAGCGTATGGAGCCCTCTGAGGTGTCATCTGTCCTCAAGGGCTATGATGCCGGGCTGATCGACCGTGTGGAGGTGGTGACACATCCCCCGCTAAGGTATGATCCGGATGGGAATACGGCGATGATTATCCTGCACACCTCATCTGTTTTCCGCGAGTATATGGGTGGTGTCATAGGAACCGAGGAGATGTACGGACAGGGAGACAAGAACTATCGGTACGGAGGATACGGGAGTCTGATGTATAGCCATAAGGGTCTTTTTGCTTCGGTGTCGCCAAGCCTTAATCGGAACGGCTCCTCCTATATGGAGCGGCAGGTATACGAGAGAGACGAGCGTCAGTACAGGGTGGAGACCCCATCCTCCGGAACCTACGGTTATGCCGGGCTGAGAGGAGTCCTGCAGTACTCTTATGGGGAGAATAAACTGCTCGGCCTGGCACTCTCATGGAATAGAAAGAAGTATGACAATGGATTTAATGGTACCGAGTGTGTCACCATACCGGGTCAGAGGGACCAGGTGATCGAGAGCGTCAATACATATGATGCTAAGGAGCCGCGTCTGACAGGCACTGCCTATTGGGAGTCCGCCTTTGGGCAGCGTGGTCATCGTGTATGGGCAGAGTTGTCCGGTGTCAGTCTTACTAATCGGTCTCGGCTGGACTTCGTCGGTACTGATCGCACTAGAGGACTGCCCTTTACGACCTATTTAGAGCATAACGACATCAATACCTCCGGGGTGAGTTTCAATCACGACTACGCCTTTTACCTCGATGATAACCACACGAACATACTGGAGGCAGGCGTCAAGGCGTCTATGAGTGCAACGACGAACTATCGGGATCATGACAGTCAAATGACCGGTCAGCCTGCCGCAGTGACTCAGGAGAATAAGGTTCGCTGGATGGAACTCGTCCTTGCACCCTATGTCAGCACCACGCTCCAGATGAGTGATCTCTGGTGGGTTCGGGGCGGAGTGAGGTACGTTGGTACTGATGCTTCTCTTCGGCAGCTCGAGCCATCGTCATCTGCTGAGGACGTCTCGCACTACAGCGGGTCGTGGTTGCCTACGCTACACATCACGTACTCGCCGGGTCGTAGCCACAAGGTGTCTCTACGGGTCAATAGCGCCATCACTCAGCCTAAGTATCAGGATCTTAACCCCTTTGTGTGGCAGACTAATGCGCATACTTTCTACAAGGGCAACCCTCGGCTGAGACCGCAGGTGAGCTACTCCTCGGCGCTTCAGTACGCTTATGGTGGCTCTTTTTCTATATCTGGGGTAGTGGAGAGTGGCCGCGATATGATCTCAGCAGTGTCGTCGGTGAAGGGGGATGAGGTACTCACTCAGGCAGAGAACGCCCAAAATAGGCTCTTCCTCGGGCTCTCGGCAAGCTATTACTACGACAAGCTGAGCTGGCTCAGTGCCAGTGTGGACGGATACTATGGACGGAGCAAATACACGGCGCTTAGTCCGTTACTGCCGGAGCGGACAGATGGCACGGAGTGGGGGGTGAATGGCTTTCTGTCCTTTAGTTTCAATGAATCTCGCACCTGGACCGGCTATGTCTCGGGGGACTATACCGGGCGAACCAAAACCGCCGTTGCCATCGTAAAGCCGCAGTACAGTATGGAAATGGGGACGAGCTACAGTCTCCTCAATCGCCGGCTCACGCTGTCGCTCTCTGGTCTCAATCTATTTGCCTCAGGCTATCGCGGGGAGAGTCTGAGAGAGGGGTATACCATTCGATTTGATAACAGATACTCCTATCCCACGCTCTACTTCTCCGTCTCCTATAAGTTCTCTAATGCCAAGGACAGCTCTTCCTTCCGCTCACAGACCGCCACGAGAGACATAGAGCGGCGATTCTGAGAGACTACAGGTCGATGGTGAGGCCGTCGTATGCGGGGGTGATGCCGGGAGGGCAGAGGGCACAGATCTCCTCGTGGGTGCCGAAGTCGTGGTCAATGTGGGTGAGGTAGGTCTGCTCCGGTCCAATGCGGTGGATCACCTGAATCGCCTCGTCGAAGCTCAGGTGCGAGGGATGCTCGCGGATCCGCAGGGCGTTGATCACAAGTGTGCGGACGCCCCGGAGGATCTCGTAGCTCTCCTCGGGCAGGGTCTTGCAGTCGGTGATGTAGGCGAGGTCTCCGATGCGGTAGCCGAGGATCGGGAGCTGTCCGTGCAGCACGGTGAAGGGTAGCACATCCGCATAGCGATCGTCTGCCACAGGCTCCCCGGGGGTGAGCGGGTGGAGCTCCAGCGTAGGCGAGCCGGGGTACTTCTTTGGTCCGAAAGAGTAGGGCATCACCCGGTGAAGCGCATCGATCACCCTCGGTAGGGCAAAGATGGGGAAGGTGTGGTGGTGATTGGAGAAAGCCCGCACGTCATCCATCCCGCCTATGTGGTCGTAGTGCTCGTGTGTGATAAAGATTGCATCCAGGTGATCCAGCCCCTCACGAAGCCCCTGCTGCCGGAAGTCCGGTCCCACGTCGATCATAATCAGTCGCCCGCCCGATCGGAGGAGGACAGCGGAGCGCAGACGCTTGTCATGCGGATCAGCAGACCGGCAGACCGGACAGCGGCACCCGAGCTGAGGTACTCCGCGGGAGGTGCCGGTGCCGAGGAAGGTGAGCGTACTCTTATCCATATCTCTTTACTCCTCCATCATCTGATTGACCGAGCGCATCAGTATGCTTCGTACATACCGTACCTCGGGGCGTATCTCTATGCCAAAGTGCTCATTCACCTTGGCGATGATCAGGTCGGCGAGTCGTCTGATGTCGGCGGACTCTCCGTGGCTGTGGTTGATCAGCACGAGGGGCTGCTTGTCGTAGGTCCCCACCTTCTCATTTCGGTACCCCTTCATCCCCACCTGCTGTATCAGCCAGGCGGCGGGGATCTTGTGCCGTGTGCCGTCCTCGCTGTCGTAGTGCGGCACGTCGGGGTAGTCACTCTGCAGCTCCTCCAGCTTCTCTGTGGAGACGAAGGGGTTCATAAAGAATGATCCGGCATTGGGCAGGTCGGCCGGGTCGGGAAGCTTGGACTGCCGAATGGCGGTCACCTCCTCGGCGACACGGGCGGGGGTGAGACCCTGCTCCTCTCTCAGACCGCTGAGCCCCTTGTACTCCAGACGGGGCTTGGGGACCTTGGAGAGGGTCAGCTCGATCGCCGTGACGACGGCAGAGACCATGCTCTCCTCCTTAAAGATCGAGTGGCGATAGCTGTACTTAGCCTCCGTAGCGGGGAGGTCGTGTGTGGAGCCGTCCCTCAGGTCGACATAGTGGATCGTGTCGAGTACGTCACAGATCTCAGCCCCGTAGGCGCCGATGTTTTGCACCGCTGCCGCCCCGCTGTCTCCGGGGATGAGGGCAAGGTTCTCAATGCCCCACCAGCCCCTCTTCGTCGTCTCCGTGACCAGATCGTGCCACCTCTTCCCAGCCTCCACACGGAGCCGGACAGACTGGTCATCCTCTGAGACGATCGTGACATCGGATCCGGTATAGCGGAGGACGGCGCCCTTGAAGTCGCCGTTAAAGAGGAGGTTGCTCCCCCCTCCTATGGTGATGAAGGGCATGGTGCGGAAGTACTCGTCCCGAGCCAGTGTCCGGACATCCTCCTCACTCTCCAGAGTGATGAAGAAAGCGGCTCGGACATCGAGACCGAAGGTGTTATGCTCCTTAAGCGGTTGATCCTGCGTGATGCGCATAATTGTGGTGGTATTTACTTGCCGTGATAAAATGGACCACTATTGTGATCCTCCTCAAAGGTACCCAAATTCTTCGCCGTTGATGCGCCTTGGGTGTTGCCGATCCATAGACAACACGCTTGGCAGGTCGACCTCCGGGCTCTGAAGGATTGGGATTGAGTCTAAAGTGCTACCTTTGCGGGACAATACTCCTTTATTTTTGTCTTGACAATATAACTTGCTTTACCGAAATGGGTGTCCGAAGGATACGCAATAGGTGGGTCGCTATGCTGGCCCACACCGGTCTGGCAGTGGTGCTGATGACACTCTGCAGGCTGCTTTACTACTTCTTCAATAAGAGTCTCTTCAGCTTCATCGCGATGCCTCATCTGCTGACGCTCCTCGTCGGGGGGCTTCACTACGATGTGGCAGTGATCCTCTATGGCTGTATCATCTACTATCTGATGATGATAGTGGGGGCATTCTTGCCGCCACGAGTGGAGCAGCGTCGTTGGTGGCAGGTGGTTAGGGCGGTCGGCTTCCTCCTGCCGATGAGCCTGATGTTGGTGATGAATATCTGCGATACAGGCTACTATCCCTATATCCTGAGCCGTGCCTCAAGGCACCTCTTCTACGAGTTTGGCGAGGAGGATATGGTTGGTCTCGCCGGAGGCTTCATGGTTCAGTTTTGGCCACTCACCTTGGCATTCTTCGCCCTGATGTCTCTGCTGGTCTACGGCTTTCTCCACTTCTCCTATGCCCCCGTGGTGGAGCAAAAAAGGAGTCCGCTTGGGCGCCGGATGGCAGCTGCTCTCGTCGCTGTCTGTCTCCTCGTGGTCGGGATGCGCGGCACCCTCCGATCCCATGAGCGTCCACTCAGTGAGGCCATTGCCGACAGATACATAGAGGACTATCGGGAGGTGGCACTGGTGCTGAATACCCCTTACTCGCTCTCCCGAAGCTCCGGTGCGCGCTTCGTCCGGTACCGGTTTTACGACCCGACCGAGCTCAGGCGGATCTTTGACCCCGTCTACAAGGCTGAGCCACTCGAGCCGGGAGATACCCTCTTCGGATCGCTTCGGGGATACAATGTGATGATCGTCCTGATGGAGAGTATGGGCCGGGAGTACATCGGTGCGCTCAATACGGATATCCCCGGCTACGAGAGCTATACCCCGTTCCTCGACTCGCTCATCCCTCATACGCTCTACGCAAAGTACGGCTATGCCAATGGGAAGCGCTCCGTCGAGTCTTTCCCATCGATCTATGCGTCGCTCCCAACCTTTGGCGCTACCTTCAATGACAAGGAATTTCAGATGAATAGCTATCAGCAGTGTCACGCCTTCACATCGGGGCTGCCGCTGATGCTGAGGGACGAGGGGTATGACCTGAAGTTTTACCACGGTGATGAGCCGGGGGCGATGGGCTTCTATGACTTTCTCAACCGGATGGGGCTTGAGCGCCAGTACACGGCGGAGGACTTCCGTCAGGAGGTGCCGGATGCCGATCGGTACTTCATGAATTCGTGGGGCGTCTTTGACGATCCCTTTGAGCAGGCGATGGCGCGGGACATGAAGCGCTCTCTCAGAGAGCCCTTCGGAGCCTTCTTCTTCTCACTCACCAATCACCACCCCTTCCAGCTCCCTCGGGGGGATGAGAAGAAGTATAAGCCGGGTACGCTCCCGATCCATCGTACAGCGCAGTATGCCGATGAGGCGCTGCGAGACTTCTTTGACTCGATCAAGGATGAGCCGTGGTACGACCATACGATCTTCGTCATCACGGGCGACCACACCAATCAGAGTGACCGCCCCGAGTACGACTGCCCTGCCGGTAGGTCGATGGTGCCGGTCTGCTTCTATGTCCCCGACGGATCCCTTCGGGGTGAGATCTCCGATCGTGTAGTCCAGCATCTCGACATCTATCCCACACTGCTCTACCTGCTGGGGATTGACCGAGCGATCTACTCCTATGGTCACAATATCTTTGATGACCGGGTGGATCATTATGCACTCAACAACTTCTTTGACCGGTACTTCCTCTTCACAAAGGATCTGACCGTGGTGATGCGGCGCGACGGGGAGGTCTCTATTGAGGCTCCTCACGCACCGGTGCAGACGGATCATCCCGACCCGACACTGCCGAGCGACTCCGTCCGGGACCACTACAGCCACCTGCTCAGGGCGATTGCGCAGGACTATAGTGAGCGACTCTTCTCCTCGGGCTTTGTGCTGACCGACTCTGCCGCTGTCGAGGAGAGCGCACAGCATTAGTCCCTGCCTAATTATTTTGTACCTTTACCATCAAGAAACAGAAAACCGTGCCAACCGACAAAGGCTAGCTCCTCTCCTTAACAGGTGGCGAAGCATCAAAACAGAGGAGCAAAACTAAAGATCAAACTATCGAAGATTTGAAAAGGACATTGCAGAAAGTCCGTTTGAAACTTGTGGAGGTTCAAGAAATAACCCCGTTTTTCGGTCTGCTCAAAATCAAACATCAATAATATCAAAAGAATGAAACCGAGAAAGATATACGCCTGTTGGATTTATGTAAGTGATTTGCAAAAGTCAAAGCAATTTTATCAGGACATGGGCTTTGAGGTTAAGCTAACAGATGGAGATTGGATAGAGTTTGATTTAGGTGAAACTTCATTCGCTATCTTGAAAAGACCTGCACACAAAGGTGATGTAGTTGCAAGCAAAACAAGACTGATGTTTGAAACTGACGACATAGAACTTGTATATGAAGAATTAAAGAATAGAGGAGTAAAGACAATCGGAGAAATAAGAACAGAGCCTTACGGCAAGTTGCTGACCTTTGAAGACCCCGACGGGCATTGGTTGGAATTTTACCAAAGACCCAAGCCCGTAAAGACGTAGAAAAGAAACAATCTTCGGCTTAGTTCGGCTCCTTCATCCTGCAACGGGAATGCCAAGAGCTTTGACACATCGCCCTTACTCAGAAAACGAGGTTTGCGCTCCACGACTTCATACTTCACCTCTTCAAACGGATTGAAGCGTATTGTCCCCTGACTGGCGGCTCGATACATCAATCGACTCAACCAACAGAGATGGCCATTTATCGTTGCGGGCGCATAGCCCTCCATCTTCAGATAGAAGCGATAATCCTCAAAGAACTCAATCGTAAGAGCCGACAAGGGGACATCCCGCTCACTGCGACTGCGCACAAAAAAGTTAAGCAGCCGATCGGCGTACCGATTGTTTCTATACTTCCCCGCACTACTGCACTCTCGTTGGGCTTTGAGTTCTTCCGCACTAAGAGCGAGCAGGGTCGTTGGAGTTTTCCCGACACCCTGCAAGTAGTTCTTCAGCAACTCGGCACTTACTGCTCCATACTTGTGAAGCAAGGTGTTGTAGCCTTGTTCGACATTCTCTCGAAAGGTTTGCAGGCGTTGGTTGGTCTTCTTCTCCTTTGTCGCCCTTCGCTTCACGCTCCAATCCTTTGGGGCAGTGCTTTCGCCTGTGGTTATCACCGCGCTCGATCCATCTATGGTAATACGGCAAAGGATTGCTGTTGTGCCGTCTGCTTTGATCTTGCTCTTATTGATGTAGAATCGTATTCTGAATGTACTGCGCATAGCTCTTACAAAGTTAAGGTTAGCTCTTCAGTGAAAGAGAGGAATTGCTCAAACTCATCGAAAAGCTTCTTCGGAGTCACATGAGCATATCGCTCGGTCGTTTGGATATTGCTATGCCCCAACATTCGGCTCACCGTCTCAATCGGCACTCCTCGCTCCAAAGTTATCAACGTGGCAAAGGTGTGTCGACCAACGTGTGCCGAAAGGGGAATAGAGATACCAGCTCGAAGTTGTAGGGCTTTGAGTTGGGCGAGGTATACCGAATAAGGAATAGGGGCAAAGAGCGTAGTTCGTTCTTCCGATTGATGTCGCTCCATCAGATGGGCCGCTTCAGATAAGAGTTTCACACGACAAAGCGTATTGGTCTTCTGTCTGCGGAACAGTTCCCCTCCTAAGGAGGCTAAAGTCTAATACCGATATTAGAGAAATCTAATATCGGTATTAGTCGATGCTAATATCGGTATTAGGTATCCGCTTGTAGGGCTGGGCTCTAATGCGCTTGGCCTCGATTCCGCAGGCTGGAGATTTGTTGCGG
>NZ_KV793810.1 GCF_001808555.1 Porphyromonas sp. HMSC065F10 | reverse complement strand
TTTGCTCCTAACTCAGCTTGCGGAATCTAGGCCAGCCCGAGACATCTCGTCTCCTCCACGATCCCTCCCTTCGGCCTCCGTCCGCCAGATAGAAGCTCTCCAGCAGGTCAGCTTTGTAGGATCTCTACAAGTCTTGTAACTTTGAGCTGAGTAACAGATGGATCAGGTACGACCGATGGCTCTGCCCCCATTGAAATAAAGCTCTCAGCTGGTCGATTCACAAGATCGACCAGCTTTTATATTCTTTCTTGAAGTGAGTAAAAGTCTCTCGCTGCTTCTGCTGCTCCAAGCATAACTACAGAGCGCTTAGTCCTGAGGAAGTTGATCTTCGAACAGGGGTGACGCATTTGAGTTCATAGAAGGCA
>NZ_KV793809.1 GCF_001808555.1 Porphyromonas sp. HMSC065F10 | reverse complement strand
AATGGTCAGACCTTCACCGTGTCGGAGGAGGACCTGCTGAAGATCTTCCAGGAGGGTGCCGTTTCCTACGCCTACACTTTCGCAGTCACCACCACGCCCGACATCTCCAAGGGTGTCTCCGCTGACGGTGGAGCCGCAGTGATTAATGCCACGGCGACGAAGCAGAAGCTTGTCGGCGGCACGCCCGATCCGACTGCTCCCGCCGAGACGATCACGGGTGGGGACAAGTTCACCTACAAGGTGGTCGGCAACCCCGCACCCTGGATCACCATCAGCCCTGCCGGTGCAATCACCGTTTCCGCCAATACGACCAATGCCTCCCGCGCCGCTACCATTGAGATTGCTCTCAAGGAGGATCCCTCTCAGGTCACTCATCTGCTCGTCAACCAGCAAGGCAAGACACCAGAAGTTCATGTTAGGTACTCTCTGGATGTCAATCCAAAGGAGCTCTCTTTTCCGTCTACGGGAGACAGTCAGTTACTTACTGTTAAAGGACGGGCTGTTCTTACGAAGGATGGCAAAACTATGGGTGGTGATTTGGACATCTCTGATGTGACGATCGAAAAGAGTGCCGGAGCCGACTGGCTCACGGTAGCCGCTGACGGCACAGTCACTGCGGCTAAGAATGGGACTACCGAGGCTCGCCAGGCGACTCTGACTATCGCTGTCAAAAAGGATCCCTCGGTGACCACGACGGTCGCTGTCTCCCAGGCAGCCGCTGATGTCACTGAGTACACCTTAACCGGTGTCATTCCCGCAATACTCTCATTTAGCAAGTTTGAGGGCAGCACGGTTAAACCCATCACCATCTCCGGCAAAGTATCCACTTTGCGCAGCGGTCAAGAGATTGACAATCGCCCGATGACCGTGGCCGATGTGCTGATCGAGAAGCCGACCTCCGGTGCCGAGTGGCTGAGCGTCAATAATGGCGTGATTTCAGTGACAGCCAACAACAGCGGTATGGTTCGTCAGACATCTCTTACCATTAAAGTAAAGGAGGATGCGACTCAGATCAGGACACTCACCGTTACGCAGCGTGCCACAAACGATGACAATCCTCTCGCCTATGTGGCTCACTACAACATCCTGAGGAATGGGTATTGGGACACCTATCACACTATGACCGCAGCTAAGGAAGAAGGAGAAACTGACGTGCAGATGGACTGGAGTACTGCCATGAGCAAGTATGGTACCGCCAGGTCGATCGAGGGCTCTACGGAGTCCTATCAGCTTCCCACTCGTCAGGCATGGAACGCGATTGTCTTGGAGTCGGCCCGCGCGGCCAGCCAGTCCTTTGGCAGCGGTGACATCCTGTATAACCAGACTGAGCGGGTATTGGTTGGCGGACAGATATTTGATGCCACAGGTGACTATATGCCGACCACCATGGTTGTCAACGGCAGCAACGTGAAGTGTAACGTTGCGCTCCGCTTCAACGGAGGCGGCACCATAGAGCATAAGTATCGCTCCGCATGGCTCTACTACTGGGGTACGAACGTAGTGAGGGGGAAGAGAGTCCGCGGCCTCTGGATCTACTGCGTCAACATCTCTGGACGTCTAGGCTTCAACTCGGTGCATAAACTTGATCAGGCATTCTGGGATCAGAATTTGTCCTCTGCAGTAGTTCGGTTCTTCCCCGCTGCCGGCGGCGGCGTTGGCTACCTGGGTGAGGGCGGCGAGTACTGGTCTGCCTCAGATGGTGGTGTCGAGACCGCGTACTATATGGGATTCAGTACTCGAGGCGTCTCTGTGAGTTACACCAACAGCAGATTAAGTAGAGACTTAGTCGTGCGCCTTTTCTCCTCGGAACCTCTAGATTAATCCCCGATGGCCTTTGGGCCGACGGGGATGGCGAGGACGCGTGGGCGGCTTGTCCGCCCGCTGTCCACGCGCAACGGTCTTAGTTTTTTCATTTTTGTGAGTTTTTAGTAATGGGTGGGACAGGGGGACTTCCCACACGGAGGTCGCTCTGTCCCACCCTCTTTATAATCATAGTGTATGCCGGGCTGTGGGGAGCTCAACTGGAGCTTCTCTTGCTCCTATTCATACTACATATGCTAATAGTCATATAACTCTTACAAAGCTTCATATATGTATCTGTGTCTTGCTTTAAGTGGGATACAGGCATGTTTCACAGAGGGTGCGCCTGCGATGGGTACACCCTCTTTCTCTACCCCCCCCCCACCACTCCGACCTGTCTGCAGTGATCCCGCAGGGGCGCAGCCCCGGAGGGATCATCGCTTTTTAGACCGGGTGTCGAGGCACGCAGTGCCGAAGACCCCGGGAAAGAAGACCCCGGGAAAGATTAGCCGACCCCGCTAGGGTGTCGCACTTACCAGTCA
>NZ_KV793808.1 GCF_001808555.1 Porphyromonas sp. HMSC065F10 | reverse complement strand
TCATGGATGGCGTAGGTGGTAGGAAGCCCCCGCGGGGCTGCAAAGGAGAAGGTGATCTTCTCGGCGGAGGGATTGTACGTCTCCCCACCAGCATTCACCTCCTGCCGGCTGTTCAGGCTGCAGGAGCTGAGCCCCATGCCCGCAAGCAACGCCAACGATAGAATTCCGAAAATTGTTCTTTTCATCTTATCTGTATACTTATGGTTGAAATATTTGATATGTCTCTGACGGAACTCATTCCGCTCCCCGTCGGCACAGAGGCCGTCGGGGATTAATCAAGAGGTGACGTGGAAAAAAGACGGACGGCGCAGCGACTCGTCCTCCCTACGGCGGCGGAGTTAATATCGATACTTCTGTCATCGAAACTGACACTGTACGCTTTGTCTTTAAGGAAAGATCTGGCAATCCAGTAGTGGCCTTCCGTACCCGAATCGGCATAGGTGCCGTCATAGACAATGCCCGAAGCGGGGAAAAACCGAACAACAGAAGAGGAGCGACTCTGATCCCAAAATTTCTGATCCAGCTGGTCTACAGTGGAGATACTCTGACGTGCAGCGATGTTGACACAATAGATCCAGAGGCCGTTGACACTCTTGCCATTCACGTTCTTCGCACCCCAGCAATATAGCCAGGCTGAGCGATACTGATTCTCTAAGGGCCTGCCTCCATTGAAGCGGAGCGCTACGGTACACTTCATTCTGCTGCCGCTGAATGCAATAGTGGTCGACTTGTAGTCGCTCGTGGCATCAAACATCCGACCAGCAACCTCTACCTGACTAATCTGGTCATGCAGGACGTCACCGTTGCCTCTAAACACAATAGTAGGGTAAGCATCTATAATCCCATTCCATTCCTCAAGAGAAGGAAGCTTGTAAGTCTCTTTTGAGCCACTGATTGATCGTGGTTTCTCATAGCTGCTCATGGCAGAATCCCAGTCCTCCAGCACATATTCATAGGTCTTGCTCGAGGGTATCGTGTGATTGGTGTCCCAACCATACACACCGACATTATACTTCGCCACATAGGCGAGTGGATTGTACTTCAGTGCAGAGGTGTCAACACCTGTGCCTGCAGCCTGAGAGACAACGAGTGTCTTGACCTGAGAGGGATCAGCGGTGACAGCTATGGTCAGAGTCACCCGGCGAGCAGCGGTAGTCACATTCTTAGCCGCGGTGACAGTGCCGTCTACGGCTACCGTAAGCCAACCGGCTCCCGCACCCTTCGTGATCGTCACGTCAGCGATCTTCAGAGGCGTGGTCTTGATCTGAACACCATCCCGCAACTCAATGTCGGCTCCGACGATAGAAAGCGTCCCACTTCCACCAGCAGCATCAAAACGGAGTGCATCTGGGGAGACACTAGTCAGGGCATAGACGTGAGTCGTCGTCGGAGTGACCGGCTTG
Source organism: Porphyromonas sp. HMSC065F10 (assembly GCF_001808555.1). Taxonomy (GTDB): domain Bacteria; phylum Bacteroidota; class Bacteroidia; order Bacteroidales; family Porphyromonadaceae; genus Porphyromonas_A. Next base: position 395 of record NZ_KV793808.1, on the reverse strand, counting down.
CCGAGCTGAGTGATGTTGATACTTCCGGAAGCGGAGGGGTTCTCCTTGGGGCTTACGGCAATCGTCGCAACACGGATGGCAGAAGTTGTATTGGGCGAAACAGTCACGATGCCTGTCGGACTGATACTGATCCAGTCGACGGGTCCGTTGGTCACCGTATAGGAGAACTTGTCCCCACCCGTGATCGTCTCGGCGGGCGTAGTCGGATCGGGCGTGCCGCCGACGAGCTTCTGCTTCGTTGCCGTGGCATTGATCGTCACGGCTCCACCGTCGGCGGAGACACCGGAGGAGATGTCGGGCGTCGTGGTGACTTGGACGTTGTAGGCGTAGGAAACGGCACCCTCCTTGAAGATCTTCAGCAGATCCTCCTCCGACACGGTGAAGGTCTGACCATT
>NZ_KV793807.1:21693-36157 GCF_001808555.1 Porphyromonas sp. HMSC065F10 | reverse complement strand
TCTAGTGTTGCACTTCGATGTTGAACCTAGGCTCTCCTGTCGCCCGCACCCCTAAAGCTGCAGCTGCTCCGGTCCCTCACGCACAATGGTGTAGGGCTCCGACGTGCAGTCAATGATCGCCGACTCCTGCAGGCTGCCGATGCCGCCATCCACCACATGCTCCACCTTGTCGCCCCAGAGCTCGTTGATCAACTCGGGATTGAAGTCGTAGGCGATGTCCTCCAACTGCTGCGGCAGCTCCGGGAGGGAGAAGCCGGTAAGCGGTGCGCCACTGTAGCGTATCAGCGAGAGTACCAGTTCGTGGCGGGGGATGCGGATGCCGACCTCCTTACGGCCCTTGTAGATGCGGGGTAGGGCGCTACTCGTGGGGAGGATAAAGGTGAAGGGTCCGGGGGTATTCTGCTTCATCATGCGGAATGCCTCGTTATCCAGCTTGGCATACTCGCTCGCCTGCGAGAGGTCCTGACACATGATCGTGAAGTGACTCTGCTCCGGATTCACGCCCTTGATCTCGGCGAGCTGTCCGAGGGCAGAGATGCTGAGGGCATTGCAGCAGATGCTGTAGGCGGTGTCGGTCGGGATGATCAGCAGCTTGTCCGCCTGCAGTGACTGCGAAAGTTGCTTCAGCAGCACAGGCGAGGGGGTGCCATTGGTGTAGTATTTCAGTAACATATCATTGTCCTATAAGGAAGATTGCCGGTCTCTTGTGCCAGCTGGTCTCTCGTGAGAGGGCTTTTCGCCACTCGGAGATGGTCATCCGATGGATCTCCTCTTGGTCCGTGGTGAGGTCCACTGCCATACAGAGGGAGAGGTCGCTCGGCAGGAGCTCCACCAGCTCCCTCAGCAGTCGGTCGTTTCGGTAGGGTGCCTCGATGAATATCTGCGTCTCACCGACCCGACGGACCCGAGCGGCAGCCTCGCCTAAGGCCTGGCGCCGCTCCTTGCCGTCAAAGGGGAGATAGCCGTGGAAGGCAAAGGACTGACCGCTGAAGCCCGATGCCATCAGCGACAGGATGATGGAGGACGGCCCGACCAGCGGGACGACGTCAAAGCCTGCCCTGTGGCAGTCAGCGACGACGATGCTCCCGGGGTCGGCGACACAGGGACAGCCCGCCTCGCTCATAAATCCCACGTCCACGCCCTCACCGAGGAGCGTCATCACTCTCTCTCTCGGGTAGCTGTACCCCTTGTGCTTATCCACCTCGAGGAGAAGTAGGTCGTCCAGATCTTTCTCTGGGCAGAGTGCTCGGATACAGCGCCGAGCCGTCCGGGCACTCTCCACCACGAAGTGGCTCAGCCGGGAGACCAACTCGACATTTAGTGCGGGTTCGTATCGAGAGGTGTTGCTCTCGCCCAGCGAGACCGGTATGAGGTATAGCTTTCCTTTCATGTCGTCAGAAGTCTAAGAGCCGATTTTGCTCCCGTACCTCGCGAATCGAGTTTCTCTCCTGGAAGTGCCACCACTCCTTTCGGATCGGTCTCAGACCCACGCGATCCATCAGATGGAAGAGGTATTGCCTATTCTTCATCGCCTCTCTCGTGATAAGTCCCTGCTTGACTAAAGACGCTTCATTATTGATGTGGGCACGTATGCCGAAGTGGTCGACGGGGCTGCCCATGTCAAGTGGCTGACCGGACTCCTTGTCGTAGAGGCTCATGTCTACGGCGACCCCGTAATTATGCCGTCCTCCGCCCCGCTTACTGACCGGTGCGACGTAGACCTTGCTCGGGGTGTCCTTGACGAGATCCCACATCCGCTGCTGGACTGAGAGGGGGCGAGCTGCATCGTAGATGATGATCGAGTAGCGGTCTCCTCTCTCCTCCCGCAGTATCTGCTGGGCTCTCTCGATCTTGGCTGCGAAGTCAGGGGTCAGGTAGGCGGTGGCGAAGTCTTCGTAGACATCAGCCTGCATGAAGTTGTCGCTCCGAGAGTACATGAGGTCTACCATGATGGTGGAGTCCACCTCGGAAATGTCGACCAGTCCGTAGGCGCGCATTTTGACGTCCATCGAGCTCTGGGCCAGTCCCTCTGTCACAGAGAGGGCGAGAGCCAGACCGATAAGGCAGAGGAAGCACCGACGGATCACCCTCATAGCCATTAGCTATTCATCGATGCGAGGAACTCGACGTTGTCCACCGTCCCACGGATCTGCTTGAGGACAAACTCCATCGCCTCCTGAGTATTCATGTCGGCGAGCTGACGGCGGAGGATCCACATACGGCGACGCGTATCCTCACTCTGGAGCAGGTCGTCGCGACGAGTGCCGGAGGCATTGAGATCGATGGAGGGGAAGATGCGCTTGTCGGAGAGCTTGCGGTCGAGCTGCAGCTCCATATTGCCGGTGCCCTTGAACTCCTCAAAGATTACCTCGTCCATCTTGGATCCCGTATCGATCAGTGCGGTGGCAAGGATCGTCAGCGAGCCGCCGTGCTCAATATTGCGAGCTGCACCGAAGAAGCGCTTAGGCTTCTGAAGCGCATTGGCATCGACACCGCCGGAGAGTACCTTACCTGAGGCGGGCTGGACTGTATTGTAGGCGCGTGCGAGGCGGGTGATGGAGTCGAGGAGGATCACCACATCGTGTCCGCACTCTACTAGTCGCTTCGCCTTCTGAAGCACCAGCTCGGAGATCTTAACATGCTCCTCTGCCGGCTCGTCAAAGGTGGAGGCAATCACCTCTGCATCCACATTGCGACGCATATCGGTCACCTCCTCCGGTCGCTCGTCGATCAGGAGGACGATCATATATACCTCGGGGTGGTTGTGGGCAATGGCATTGGCCACATCCTTGAGCAGCATCGTCTTACCGGTCTTGGGCTGCGCCACGATCAGACCGCGCTGACCCTTACCGATCGGGGAGAAGAGGTCAAAGATGCGGGTCGCCGTCCGGTCGTAGACGTGAGCCGAGCTGGGGACCTCGAGCTTGAATTTCTCTGTAGGGAAGACCGGGAGCAGGTGGTCAAAGGGGACCCTGTCGCGGACCGCCTTGGGGTCACAGCCATTGAGGCGGATCAGCTTCTTCATAGGGAAGAACTTATCCTGGCTCTTCGGGGCGGAGATGACCGCCTCTACCACGTCTCCTGTCTTGAGACCATAGTTCTTGATCTGGCTTTGTGACACGTAGACATCGTCCGGGGAGGAGAGGTAATTGTAGTCTGCGGAGCGGATGAAGCCGTAGCCGTCAGGCAGCACCTCGAGCACTCCGGTGGCGGTAAGTGCGTCACCGAAGTCGTACGACCCCTGGACGACGGGGCGCTTCGGACTCTGGTTGCTCGGCTGATTTTTCATAGGCTCCTCTCTGCTCTCCGGCTCCTTAGATGCCTCCACAATCGGCTGATCGTGCTTTGCCGGAGCGGGCTCCCTGCGGGGATCGCTCTTCTTAGGCTCTGAGGATTTGCTACTCTGCTGAGAGGGTCGGGGGCTCGGGGTTAGCATGCCCATTAGGTCATCGAGGACGGTGTCAGTGGCATTCTTATTCACAAAGACCGTCTTCTTCTCCGTGGGAGTTTCCTTGGGCTCCTTCTCCTTGGCTGACTTGGAGTCCTCCTTCTTCGGCTGACTGTTCTTCTCCTTGTCCTTGGCGCTCTCGCTCTCCTGCTTGCTCTCTGCTTGGTTTTTCCGAGGGCGTCCGCGCTTCTTTTGGGTAGCGGGCTTGTCCTCCTTCTTTGCCTCCTTGGCGGGGTCGCTCTCCTCGGACTTCTTATTGTCCTTGGCGGTGGAGCGATTGTTTGCCGTGCTGCGAGTGCGCTTATTATTGTTGCTCTGGCGAGGAGTGGTCGAGTCGGTCTGACCCTTGGTCTTGGTGGCTACGTGGACCGCCTGGGCATCGAGTATGCCGTAGATGATCTCTCGTGTCTCGGCATCCGGACTGGTTTTTACCTTAAGATCAGCAGCCACTTTATTGAGGTCTTCTCTGCTTAGCTTGGAGAGCTCAGTGATGGTGTACATATAAATGGATTGGAATTAGTCTTTCTGTCCCTATCGGCTCATAAGGATGCGATGGTCGGGGGCTCTCACTGAAGTATGGAGACACACCCCCTTGGCGACTCCCCGATCGGGGTATAGAAGCATCGATCCGCTAGTCACTCAGTAGATCACGTCAGGTGGTGAGCGACGTGGATGTGACGATAGGGTAAAGAGTGATAATGAATGGTGCGCAGAGGCGGATTCGAACCACCGAAGGTGAAAACCAGCTGATTTACAGTCAGCCCCAGTTGGCCACTTTGGTATCTGCGCGTGAGAGAGGGTAGGGCAATGATGCGAGATCTCGGAGACCCCTTCCCTACAAGTGCAAAGTTAGATAAAAGCTTTCTATTGCACAACCGACCCTGCTGGTAGCTGTCTTGGGACTATCCTGTAGGTGACCGGAAACTATAGAGGTGAAAGGGCAGACGGCAAAAAGTTGGTACCTTTGACTTGAGATAGATAGTATCAATCACTTTTTACTCCCCTACATGCAAGGCAAGCTAATCATTTTCTCCGCCCCCAGCGGCTCGGGTAAGAGCACGATCATCAATAAGCTTATGAGCGAGTATGGCCTCCGGGGCCGCTTCTCCATCTCTGCCACCTCGCGCAAGCCGCGTGGCAGCGAGCAGGATGGCGTCGAGTACTACTTCCTCTCTGAGGAGGACTTCAGGAAGCGGATCGGGGAAGGGGACTTCCTGGAGTACGAGGAGGTCTATCCCGGATGTTTCTATGGGACGCTTCGGAGTGAGGTGGACCGGACGCTGGATCGGGGGGAGAATGTGATCCTCGACATCGACGTGCAGGGGGGACTTAATGTCAAGAAGATCTATGGCGACAGAGCGCTGACGCTCTTCATACAGCCCCCAAGCATTGAGCGCCTGCGGGAGCGCCTGGAGCGGAGGGGGACGGATGCCTCCGAGGTGATTGAGCGCCGACTCGCCAAGGCCGAGACGGAGCTCTCCTTTGCTCCAAAGTACGATGCGATCGTGGTGAATGACAACCTTGAGGAGGCGTGTCAGGCCGCAGCTCGCGTCGTCGAGGACTTCCTTACTGCTGACCTGTGACGGATGCGCGAGATACTCTTCTACCCCGGCTCCTATAGTCCCCTGCATATCGGTCATCTCTGCCTCGCCAATTACATCATCGAGCAGATGCGAGACCGCTTTGATGAGCTGTGGTTTTCGCTCACACCGAGCAACCCCTTCAAGGAGGACAACCTGCTGCTGCCGGATGACTTCAGGCGGCGCTGGGCGGAGAGTCTCCTGCGGGAGCACCCAAAGATCCGCCTAAGCCTCGATGAGTGGGAGCTGCCGCAGCCCAATTACACCCTCCGGACGATGCAGTACCTCCACGCGAAGTATCCGGACAGCCACTTCACCCTCCTGATGGGTCTTGACAGCCTGCTTTGGCTCCATAAGTGGTACCATAGCGATGAGCTGACACAGACGACGGACATACTGGTCTACCCGCGACCGGGATACCATCTGCCGGAGGACTTTGAGATGCCGGCGCGGACGCGAGTGATCGACGATGTGCCGACGTACGAGGTCTCCTCGACAGACATCAGAGAGCGTCTCGAGGAGGGAAAGGATCTTCCCTATCTCCTCGCCACCTCTATCGATGATCCACTCTACCGGGAGCTGCTGGAGCTGATCCACACCTCGGGGCATAGAAATGGGGCAGAGGCGTAAGCCTCACGACAAGGGACCTGCCCCACGGAGGAGCAGATAGTGGTCGATGAGGACCAGTGCCGTCATGGCATCAACGATCGGCAACACGCGGGGGAAGACCGAGCAGTCGTGGCGACCGGAGATAGTGAGATCGGTGGCGTGACCATCGGTGTCTACCGTAGACTGAGGGCGAGCAATGGAGGCAATGGGCTTGAAGGCAGTGCGGAAGCGGATTACTTCCCCATTGGAGATGCCGCCCTGGATACCTCCCGAGTGGTTGGTGGAGGTTCGGATTTCGCCCTTCTCATTAGTGACAAAAGGATCATTGGCCTCTCCCCCCCTCATCTCAGAGAGGGCAAAGCCGTCCCCGATCTCAAAGCCCTTAGCGGCATTGATACTCATCATTGCTGACGCAAGGTCGGCAGAGAGCTTATCGTAGAGCGGGTCTCCCCACCCGGCCGGCACGCCTCGCACTATGGTCGAGACCACCCCACCGAAGGAGTCGCCCTCGGTACGAGCCTGACGTACCAGTGCCTCCATCTGCTGCTCTGTAGCTGGGTCGGGACAGCCGTATTTGGAAGCCTCCACTTCGGCGCTGTCTACCTCATCCCTGTAGCTGCCCGGCAACCCCAAGCCTCCCAGCCGAGAGGTGTAGGAGACGATCTCCAGCCCCACCTCCTCCCGGAGGATCTGGCGGGCAATGGTTCCGCCCACCACGCGGACTGCTGTCTCGCGGGCTGATGCTCTGCCACCACCCCGCCAGTCTCGGATGCCGTACCTCTTGATATACGTATAGTCTGCGTGGGAGGGGCGATAGACGTCCCTGAGCCGGTCGTAGTCGGAACTTCGGTGCTGCTCATTGGGGATCAGAAAGGCGAGCGGCGTGCCGGTAGTGACCCCGTCCATGAGACCGGAGACGAAGTCGACCCGGTCACTCTCCCGCCGTGCGGTCGATCCCTCGGTGGCTCCTCCGCGCCTGCGGGCAAGCTGATGCGCCACCTCATCGCAGTCGACTCTGAGACCGGCAGGGCAGCCGTCGATGACCCCTCCGATACAGGGACCATGCGACTCGCCAAAGGTGGTAAGGCGAAAGAGCTTGCCGTGGGTATTCATACCGCTACTCCTTCTTGGCTGACGTGAAGATGTCTACCCTCGACCTGGGGATCCGAATGGCCACCCAGCGGCGTATCGTCTGCTCTCTCTCCTCGGAGAGCTTGCTTGAGGGCGTATAGATCCGGACAAGGAAAGTCGTATCCGGACTGATGACCTCGAGGGAGTCCTGATGGTAGGTGATCACGTCGCCAAACTCCAGCTGACTAACCTCCGGGAAGAGTGCCTTCATGTCGACGGCAAGTCGCTGCGACTCTTCACCGATGATGTCGTGCCGGGAGAGCAGCTTCTGGAGGGAGTCGATCTGGAAGTGCTGATAAGCAACGAGGTCGGCGGTGCCATGTCCGCCGTCGCCCCTGTAGACGTCGTTGAGGATTGAGGAGCGGAGTCTCTGTACGTTTTGCCGGTCGTAGTTTTGCTGGATCGTAAGGGCGGTCTTGCGGAGACCATAGCCGTCGAGCTTCGCATCCAGCACTTTCTCCTCCTCCTCAGTGATCTCCGAGCCGAGTACGTTCACAGTCATAAAGGTGGAGTCTCCCCGCTTGTAGGAGTCGTAGGAGAGGACATAGCGGTCATCACCGGTGATCTCAGAGCGGATGAAATTTCGCTCCGCCTGCTCCTTGACCGAGGTCTGTACCATCCGCCACGCCAGGTAAATACTGGGCAGGAGTGTGCAGATGACGATGACGGCAACGGCGCGATTGAGCAGTCGACCCCGCTTCTTATCAACATAGGTGACCCGAGGGTAATCAAGTGCTCGGACCGTGATATAGGTGGCGAGCCCGATAAAGACGGCATTGATGATGTAGAGGTAGAAGGCTCCGATGAAGTAGTGGAGGTTCATCGTTGCGATGCCGTATCCGGCCGTACAGAGCGGAGGCATGAGGGCGGTGGCGATAGCAACACCGGGTATCACATTCCCCTTATTTTTACTGGCACCTGCGATAATACCTGCCAGACCGCCGAAGGAGGCGATCAGCACATCGTAAAAGGTGGGCTGCGTGCGAGCGAGGAGCTCTGTCGTGGGGGCCTCTACCGGGGAGAGGAGGAAGTAGACTGTAGCGGTGATGATGCCGATGAGGGTCATCATACCGAGGTTCTTGAGACTACGCTTGACCAGCTTGAAGTCGGTGATCCCAAGCCCGAGACCGAAGCCGAGAATAGGACCCATGAGCGGGGAGATGAGCATCGCACCGATGATGACGGCGGTCGAGTTCATATTCAGTCCCAGCGACGCGATGAAGATCGCGCAGATCAGGATCCACATCTTCGGACCCTTAAAGTCGACATCGGCGGCAATCGACTCGATGGTCTTCAGCTCATTTTCCTTGTCGAGACCGAGGTCAAAGTACTCCTTGAGGAAGCCGATGAGACCTTCGTTCTTCTTGACTTGAGGCTCTTGCTTCTCCGCCTCTTCAGGAGTGGGATTGGATGGTTGGGTACTCATTTTCTACGATGACGTAATTGGGCAAAAACAGGAGTAAAGAGGTAGCCTGCGAGACCGATGTAGATCAGTAGGAGGAGCGTCCGTAGCACAAGCGTGAGCGCTACACTCTCGGGGTGGACCTGCATTCCACCGAAGTAGAAGAGCGCACCCAGCGCCAGGATCCCGAGATCCGTCCGTGTCCGGTAAGCTATCGGGTGGTGGCGCTGACCGAGGACGTAGGAGAGCAGGAGCATGACGAGATTGCAGCTGACGGCGGCCCAGGCACAGGCGATGAAGCCGTAGCGCGGGACGCCCAGCGTGATGATTGTAAGCGTGACGACTAGTCCGATCACGGCAAAGAGCGCCCCGTAGTAGGTCCGGTCGGTCACCTTGTACCACACCGAGAGGTTGTAGTAGATCCCAAAGAGGATCTCGCTGAACATCATCCACGGCACGATCACCAGCCCGGAGTAGTAGTCGGGACGGACGATGACCTTGAAGACATCGATCCAGTACATCACACCGACAAAGATCACTGAGGCGAAGAGGATGAAGTAGGTCATCGCCATCGTGTAGGCCTGACCGGCGTCTCGCGACTTCATTTTACTAAAGACGAAGGGGTCGTAAGCGAAGCGGAACGCCTGCAGGAACATCACCATGATGACCGAGATCTTGAGGTTTCCTCCAAAGATCCCGAGCGCCGTCATCCCCTCGCCGTGGTCGGCATAGAGGTAGGGGATCAGCACCTGACCGGCCATCTTATTGAAGTCCCCCGCCAGCCCGAGCAGCACCAGCGGACCGCAGTAGAGTGCCAGCTTGGGCAGGAGCTCCCGGTCAAAGCCCTTGATCCCGTACCGGAAGAGCGGCAGCATCATCAGTGCCTCGATACCGGAGGCGAGGAGGTTGGAGATGAAGATGTAGCCTACTCCCATGCCTGGTCGGTAGAGCCAGCCTGGGAGAGCGTACCCCGCCGCCTCGAGTCGCGGACAGACGATAAGGAAGAAGAGGTTGAAGAAGATATTGAGCCCGATGAAGAGGAACTTGTAGAAAGCAAAGCGCCAGGGCTTATGCTGATACCGAAGGTAGGCAAAGGGGAGCGACATCAGGGCATCCAGTGCCACGATGACGACAAACATCCCCACGTACTCCGGGTGAAAGGGGTACTTCAGGAAGTCCGCTATTGCCTGCGTCCGGGTGAGACCGATGAGGAGGAAGATCAGCACCGGGACCGACAGCACCTTGAGACAGGTTGCGTAGACCTGCTGCGGCTTATCGGAGGTATTGATGAAGCGGAAGAGTCCCGTCTCCAGCCCAAGCGTCAGTACCACGAGTATCACGCTGACCCAGGCGTAGAGATTGGTCACTATGCCATACTCTGCCGAGGTTGCCAGCACCCGGATGTAGAGGGGTGCCAGAAGCCAATTGAGAAACTTGCTGACGATATTCGTAAGGCCATAGACCACTGTGTCCTTGGCCAGACTCTTCATGCCACCGCTCTGTGCCATAAGTCTTTAGAGTAAGAGATCCTGCTCGTCCCAGAGCATCTGTCCCCGAGCCGGTGCCTGAGAGGGGCGGCCAAAGTGGGTGTAGGCCAGCGAGGTGACGACGCGCCCCCGTGGGGTCCTCTTCAGGAAGCCTTCCTTGATGAGGAAGGGCTCGTAGACATCCTCGACGGTGCCGGCATCCTCCCCGATAGAGGTGGCGATGGTCTCGACGCCCACCGGACCGCCCTCAAACTTGTCCATGATCGCCAAGAGGATCTTCCGGTCGATCTGATCCAGCCCGTACTCGTCGATATTGAGCGCCTCGAGGGCGTAGCACGCCACCTCGTGCGTCACCTTGCCGGTCCCCTTGACCTGAGCGAAGTCGCGCACTCGCCTCAGGAGCGCATTGGCCACACGTGGTGTGCAGCGACTGCGATTGGCGATCTCTGTCGCCGCACGCTCCTCGCACTCGATCCCCAGGATGCCGGCACTACGGAGGACGATCTCCCTCAGCATCTCCGCATCGTAGTACTCAAGGTGCATATTGATCCCAAAGCGGTCCCGCAGCGGAGCGGTAAGGAGACCGCTTCGTGTGGTGGCACCGATGAGGGTAAAGGGCTCAAGATCAAGGCGAATGCTCCTCGCCCCGGGACCCTTGTCGATCAGGATGTCAATCCGGTAGTCCTCCATGGCAGAGTAGAGGTACTCCTCCACCACGGGCGGCATGCGATGGATCTCATCGATGAAGAGCACCTCTCCCGGCTCGAGCGAGGTGAGCACACCGGCGAGGTCTCCCGGCTTGTCCAGCACCGGGCCGGAGGTGACCTTGATCCCCACACCGAGCTCATTGGCAATGATCTGCGAGAGGGTGGTCTTCCCCAATCCGGGTGGACCGTGGAGCAGGACGTGGTCAAGCGTCTCACCCCGCATCTTCGCCGCCTTGACAAAGACGCTGAGATTGCCCACCACATCGGGCTGGCCGGTGAAGTCCTCAAAGCGCTGTGGTCTCAGGAGCTTGTCGGGATCCTTCCGCCCATCCTCTGAGAGAGAGGTGGTCAGTGGATCACTCCCGAGCTCGACACCGCGTATGTCAAAGTCCTCCAGACCCTCTATCTTACGATCCTCGTCGCGCATGTCCTCCGATCTCCTCTATCAGTGTCTGCGACCTGATCGGTAACCGCCACGACCACCACCACGGTGTGAGTCGTAGCCTCCCCTACGATGATCATCCTGAGGCTGACCGGCCGGCTTATCAGCCAGCTCAAAGTCAAGGAACCTCTTCTGGAGATCGGCCCGTGCGACACGGATCTTGATCGTATCACCGAGGGCGTAGCGACGGCGGGTGTTGATCCCCACGAGTGCCATAGTCTTGTCATCGTACTCGTAGAAGTCATCGCTGAGGTCACGGATCGGCACCAGTCCCTCGCAGCCATTCTCCTTGATCTCCACAAAGATCCCGAAGTCCTTGACGCCACTGACCATGCCCTCAAACTCCTGCCCCAGTCGCTCCTGCATGTACTCGATCTGCTTGTACTTTACAGAGGAGCGCTCCGCATCGGCAGCCGTCTTCTCCATCTCAGAGTCGTGCTCACAGATGGCATCAAGATCGCTCCTGTCGGCACTCTTCCCAGTGGTCATATACTGCCACAGGAGGCGGTGGACCATCATATCAGGATGGCGGCGTATAGGGCTGGTAAAGTGGGTGTAAAACTCAAATCCAAGCCCGAAGTGACCAATGTTCTCTGTCTGGTAGACAGCCTTGGACATTGTGCGGATCGCAAGGATCTGGATCACATTCTCCTCCGGCTTCCCCTTGATCTCCTCGAGGAGCTTGTTGAGATTGTCGGAGATGGACTGGGCATCACCGGTGTAGACAAACTTGTACCCCAGCCGCCCTACGTACTCGGCAAAGTTCTGTAGCCGCTCCTCATCCGGTCTGTCGTGCACACGATAGATAAAGGGTGGGATCTTCTCGTCTCGCTCCTTAGCCAGCTTAGCAATGTGCTTGGCGACGGTGCGATTGGCAAGCAGCATATAGTCCTCGATCAGCCGATTCGCATCGGTATTCTCCTTGACATGGACGGAGATCGGCTTACCCTTCTCATCGAGGTCAAACACCAGCTCCTCCTGCTCAAACTCGATCGAGCCGTGCTCGAAGCGCTTCTTCCTCAGCGCCTTCGCTATTTCGTCCAGCCTGTGGACCGCCTCCTCCACCTCGGGCGTCACACCGGGCTGCCCATTGATCACCTCCAGCACCTCCTCGTACTTGAAGCGGTAGTCACTATGGATCACTGTGCGGGCGACATGGTAGTCGAGCACGGTGCCGAGGGGATTCATCCGGAAGATGCAGGAGAATGCGGGTCTGTCCACACCTGCGCGGAGAGAGCAGAGATCGTTGCAGAGTCGCTCCGGCAGCATCGGCACGGTGCGGTCGACCAAGTAGACACTGGTCGCACGCTGTGAGGCCTCCTCATTGATTGGGTCCTCGGGGGTGACGTAAGAGGTGACGTCGGCGATGTGGACACCTACCTCGTAGGTGCCGTCGCCGAGATCCTTGTAGGAGAGCGCATCATCGTAGTCCTTCGCCGACTCCGGGTCGCAGGTAAAGGTGAGTCGGTCACGGTAGTCCTCTCTCTTATACTTAGGGTCGTATGCCATCTGCTCATCGAGGTCATTGGCGTACTGCTCCAGATTTTCCGGATAGGAGTAGGGCAGGCCATACTCTGCCAGTATCGCATGCATCTCAGTGTCGTTGCTCCCCGGCTCTCCGAGGCGTGAGATTACCTCCCCGACAGGGTTCTTGGCATGGTCCGGCCACTCCAGCACATGGACCAGTACCTTCTCGCCATCCTGAGCGCCATTGAGGTTGCGATCCGGGATCAGGATGTCATTGTCCAGCTTACGGCTGTCCGTGATGAGGAAGTTATAGCCGTGGCTGATCGACATGACGCCGACGAAATTGGTCACCACCCGCTCCAGTATCTCGATCACCTCACCCTCAATCTCCTGTCCCGGACGCAGAGCCAGCAGCTGCACCATTACCTTGTCGCCATCAAAGGCGTGAGCAGAGTTTCGCTCCGCCACGCGGATCGGGTCGCTCCCATCCTCGGGGAAGAAGAAATTGTGTCCCTTGCCCGCCTTGCGGCGGAAGGATCCGACCAGCTTCGTATTTTTTGTCCTGTAGATATACTCGTCACTGGCGGCACCTGCCTGGATGAGCTTCTCGCGCATCAGCTGATCAAGCACCTCGCTGACCATCTGCTTCTCCGAGCCATCCTCAGCACCGACCGTCTTGCAGATCTCACCGACAGATACACAGACATTGGCATGGCTGGTGAAGTAGTCGATGACATCCCTTCTGTAGCGTGAGAATCCCCGCTCTTTCTTACTCGGCTTGTAGGACGACTCCCTAAATGCCTGACTACTCTTATCTTTTCTTGACTTAAATTTCTTACCCATTGATTTTTCTGTGTATCATTAGTGACCGACAAAGTTACCCAAATTTCCCCACCTCCTGCTTTCCTCTCGCCCGATCCTCCGGGGGTTGGCTGAGCTGCGCCTGACCGGTGTCTATGTGGATGAAATCTAATACCGATATTAGACTTCTCTAATATCGGTATTAGTGTCACCTAATATCGGTATTAGATAAGCCCCTCCAAAAAAGCCGGAGAGTGCGAAAGGAACTTTCGCACTCTCCGGCTGATCAAAGTGGTCCCAAACGGGCTTGAAGAGTCGTGGACTCCTTGGTTAGGGAGTATAGACTGAGACAATCATTACTTGCTCTATAGGGGTTGCTTATCTGCTTGCGTGGCATGTTACTGCGGGGTGCTGTCTGACTTACGGAAAATCTTCCGGGTAGTCTGTAGCCACAGCACTCTCTCCCCATTCTCATGGACCCTGTATTGACGATTTGTTGTCCAATAATCACCCTCGTAGTCGTACTCATACTCATAGTAGGCATATTCGGTCGGGAGCCATAGCGCATCCTGATGTCCCCATCTCTCGCTTATCCTGTCTCCCTGAGAGTTGTACTCGTAAACCACGTTGGAACAGAATTTTCCCTCAGAAAAATTGCGCTCAGAGACTATGCGACCGTAATCGTCGTACTCAATATGTGTTCTCCAGCACCCATCAAACGTTTCTGCCGGGAGGTCTTTATAATTATGAGCGATATGTCGTACATCATTACGGCTCTCTCCAGAGTCCCATACTGCCATTTCCTCAATACACTTGTTGCCAAGGTATTTGAAAACTTTTTTGGTGTAATCTGAGTAGACAAAACTATCTACGAGTAGGCTATTACCGGTATAATAGTATTCTTGCCAATATGTATCATACGCAACAAGGGCCAGTCGACCGAGGTCGTCAATAAGGTAGACCGTCTTTGATTTCTGATTGTAGTCATACCTAGATGTGTCGACGACAGTAGATACCTCCTCGACCATATAGACATCATCAGGTAGTCTGTTGTCCTCCCTCCAGCTTCTAACGCTTGAGGTTGAATTACAACTATATGCGAGCAGGAGGATGGATGTGGCTGTAAGTATTCTCTTTATCATATGTTACTTTAGTCAGTACGTATTGCCTTGGCAATGGAGAGCTGTCGGATAGGGTCCCCAAGCACTTTACTAGTTGCCTTTCCTTCCAGATCCGAGTTGGCCGAGCTGCAATTGTAGTACTTATCTCCGTCCTCATCCGTGGAGATGTAAGTTGCTTAGTCATACGTTGTCCGTCATCAGTGAGGATCCTTACTATGGAAATAGCTTCCATTTTGCACGACCATATCACCGGTTGTTGTTATTGGGTC
>NZ_KV793807.1:0-21593 GCF_001808555.1 Porphyromonas sp. HMSC065F10 | reverse complement strand
TTTGCGCGATATTTGCGGGGTAATGTGGTAATATTGATCGAGTAGGCTACCCTTTTGATGCATCTCTTGCGGTCTATAGAGATCCTATATCTGCAAAAAAAAGAGGAGAATGGTCTGTAACCGCTGATGTATAGCAACTTACAACCATTCTCCTCTCTGTGGTCCCACACGGGCTTGAACCGTGGACTCCCGATTATGAGTCAGGAAAAGAGAGCTTATAAGCCGCTGAATAGGTGGTGTTTACGATGTTTTCGGCATATCCGTTGCGCAAAAATTGCGCAGTCACTTGCGCTTTAGGGTGCGTGTGGTGGTCTCTCGGAGCTCCCTCGGGCCATCTTGACGGCTCTCATACTTTTGGCGGGTGATCCAGTAGTCCCCGTCAGGTGCGTAGCTGTATACATACGTCCAGATGGTAGTCTCTCCGTATGAGGTCTCGGTCTCTCGGATCACCTCCCCTCGGTCGTTATACTCGCTGTCGAGCTGCATCGTCACCTTACCGGTCGCCTTATACGTATAGCGGGACTGCGTTACCCTGCCCTTATCGTCGTATGTCCACGCTATAGAGTAGTCATCAGCGTCCTGCTGTATCTGTTGCCCTCTCGGGACCGCACAACGCTCCTCCACGCCATTACCATCCTCGACAACACAGCTATCAGGCATTACGTTGTCGCCCTGATATATGTAGGTCTTAGAGGACATACTAAAATCGGTGTCAATGCTTATCTCATCCACCACCCGACCGATGTCATCCAGCGTAAAGCATACATCATAGTGTTGGCCGTCAAGGTCAGTGTCGGGTAGGCTGATCAAGGTCTGCTCACATACCTCGGTTACGTCTGCAGGCAGCCTCTGCTGATCTCTCCAGCTATCAGATAAGGTGTCAGCATTGCCACTTGAACAACTGCATACGAGCAGGAGGATGGATGTGGCTGTAAGTATTCTCTTTATCATATGTTACTTTAGTCAGTACGTATTGCCTTGGCAATGGAGAGCTGTCGGATAGGGTCCCCAAGCACTTTACTAGTTGCCTTTCCTTCCAGATCCGAGTTGGCCAAGATGCAATTGTAGTGCTTATCTCCGTCCTCATCCGTGGAGACGTAAGTAAGTTGCTTCGTCATACGTTGTCCGTCATCAGTGAGGATCTCTAATATGGAAATAGCTTCCATTTTGTACGACCATATCACCGGTTGTTGTTATTGGGTCGAGACTAATCTCATCACCTAAAGCCCTTAAAACTCACAAGTAAAGATAGGAAATCTCGCAAGATCTGCATAGTTTTTTTTGATAAAATGTTAAGTGCAACATGCTCTTATCACAGTAGGCGGATTTTGCGCGATATTTGCGGGGTAATGTGGTAATGTTGATCGAGTAGGCTACACTCTTGATGCCTTTCTTGCGGTCTATGGAGATCCTATATCTGCGAAAAAAAAGAGGAGAATGGTCTGTAACCGCTGATGTATAGCAACTTACAACCATTCTCCTCTCTGTGGTCCCACACGGGCTTGAACCGTGGACTCCCTGATTATGAGTCAGGTGCTCTAACCAACTGAGCTATAGGACCAATATCGCTGTGTCAGATCCGTGAGACCCCCGATATTAGCGCAAAGGTACGATTTTTTTCGCTCACTTCCGCTGCCCTTCTGACATCAAAAACCCCCTCGCAGACATAGGTCTGCAAGGGGGCTTGTGTTGTCGCCCTAAAGGGGCTTAGGAGAAAACTGTCTCTCGACAGCTCTGCGTCCTAATATTAACCTAAAATCTAATACTATGAAAAACACACTGCAAATGTAAGCCTATTTTGCTTGATTCGCAAGTTATTTTTTATTGTCTCAATCCTTACGGAGCAATTCGCGTAAGGGACCAGTTGCCATCCTCCTGTAGGAGGTAGAGGAAGCGGTCATGCAGACGGCTGGGACGTCCCTGCCAAAACTCGATCCGGTGAGGCGTCACCTCAAAGCCTCCCCAGCTCTCGGGGCGAGGCACCTTTACTCCCACCTTGAGCGCCTCCTTGGCAAACTCTGTCACGATGAACATCCGATTGGGGATCGGGTGGCTCTGAGGCGAGATCCGAGCACCGACCTGACTCTTGTAGGGACGCTTGGCAAAGTAGGCGTCCGACACCTCCGGGGCGACATGCTGACAGATGCCCTCGATGTGGATCTGGCGCTGAAGCTGGTGCCAGAGGAGGGTGAGGCTCACCTTGGGGTTGAGGTCGATCTGGTGCCCCTTGCGGCTCTCGTAATTGGAGTAGAAGATAAACTTGCCCTCCTCGGAGATCTCCTTCAGCAGCACCGTGCGGGTACAGGGCTGACCGTCGAGAGTAGCCGTGCTGACGATCAGGGCTGTCGGCTCGATCACATTGAGCCTAAGGGCATCCTCAAGCCACTCACGACACTTGTCAAGTGGGTCCTCCGTCATGTCGCTGTGAGAGAGTGAGCCAACGCTGTAGTCGCGCCGGATGTCCTCGAGATTCATCTCTTCGCTCTTATGATAGGTATCTGTCATTGTATTAGGATATTATGTAAGATTGGGATAGGCTCTTAACTCCGCCAGTAGCTGGGGTGAAAGAGTGAGAGTACGGTGAAGATCTCCAGACGACCCATCACCATAAGCAACGAGAGGAATACCTGCGTCACGCCGCTTAGCGATGAGAAGCCGCCATGCGGCCCGAAGACACCCAGTCCGCCCCCGGAATTGGAGATGCAGGAGACAGCGCTGGAGAAGGAGTCGGTCAGATTGTATCCCTCAGCGGTGATCACACCGGTCGCAATGATGGCGAGGGCTGAATAGGCGAAGAAGAATGAGGTGACCTGCACCACCACCTTGTCTGTGATGGGGGTGTTGCCCATTCGTATCGTGGAGACGACATTGGGGTGGACGCGCCGGACCAGCTCCTTACTGAGGTTCTTTGCCAACACCTCGAAGCGGACCACTTTCAAACCACCCGAGGTGGACCCTGAGCAGCCGGCGACAAACATGGAAGCTATCACGATCAGGGCAAAGAAGCTCCCCCAGACGGAGTAGTCGCCGGAGAAGAAACCAGTGGTGGTCCCTAAGCTGGCGATGGCAAAGAGACTCTTAAGAAACGCCTCTGCGGCATCAAAGTAACCCGAGTACCAGAGCCATATGGCACCAATGGTCGTCATGATGAGCACTAAGGAGAGAAACCAGCGGAGCTCGCTGTCCTGAAAGAGTCGCTTCGGCTGTCGCTTAACGATCGCGAAGTAGATCAGCGAGAACTGCGTCGCTCCGAGTAGCATAAAGGTGATCGCCACCAGCTCAATATAGGTGGAGTGGAAGAAGCCGATCGACTCGGAGTGGGTACTGAAGCCCCCTGTCGATACGCACGAGAAGGTGTGGCAGACCGCATCGTACCAGCTCATGGGACCGATGCCAAAGAGCAGGATGCAGAGGATCGTGAAGCTCACATAGATGACGATGAGCCACTTCGCCATAGTCCCGATATGGGGGTCAAACTTCTGGTGCGTTACCCCGGTCGCTTCGCTATTGAAGATCGTCGTAGCCCGCTGCCCTGACATCGGTATGAGTGCCACTAGGAAGGCGATGATACCCAGTCCGCCGAGCCACTGCGTCGATGCTCGCCAGAAGAGGATGCTCCTCGGGACGTCCTCCACCCGGCTGATGACTGTAGCTCCCGTGGTGGTAAAGCCGGACATAGCCTCAAAGAATGCCGCCGACGCAGAGGTGATGTAGCTACCCAGCAGATATGGAAGCATACCGATGAGAGAGACTAAGAACCAGCTGATCGTTACCGTCATGACTCCCTCACGAGAGCCTATGTTGGTATTCCCCTGATCTCTGCCAAGAAGGATTAGCAGTGCTCCCACAGCCGCATCGACACCGGCAGTGATGGCAAGAGGTTTTGTCCCGGTATCGTGCGGATAGTAGAGGGAGATAAAGAGGGCGATGACGAGGAAGGGGAAGAGCACCATACAGAGCTCGCCCATCGTCCGGAGGACAAAGCGGAAGTTGAGGAGCCGCTTCGTCGGCCGGTAGTCATCTATGAAAAAGTCTTCCCTTAGCATGGCTCAGCTCGGCACATTACTTAAAGAGATCATCCAGCTCAGTGTCGCTGGCATTGATATTGAAGACGAGGACGGTATCTCCCGGCTTCAGGATTGTGTGCCCCTCCACGAGATAGACCTCCCCATCTCTGAGGAAGCCTCCGAGAGTGATGCTGCGGGGGATCTTTAGGTCCTTGATGGGTGCTTTTGTGATGCTGCTACCCTCTGTGATGACGATCTCCAGCACGTCGCCATGGCCTATCGCCATCGTCTTGGCATCCGATATATCTATTCGGTGGAGGTGGCGGATGATCTTGCTGGCAGCGATGATCTTCTTATTCACGATGTTGCCGATGCCGAGCTGACTTGCGATGTCGAGGTAGTCGACATTCTCGATCTCTGCTACGGTGCGGGGGATGCCGAGGTGCTTGGCGTTCATCGTTGCGATCATATTGATCTCGGAGCTGCCGGTGAGCGCAAGGAATGCCTGTGTATTTCGGATCCCCTCCGAGATCAGGAGGTCGGAGTCGGCTGCATCACCATGGATGACCAGGGTGTTGTCGTTGGTTAGCTCAGAGATCTCCCGGCACTTATCCAGGTCCCGCTCGATGATCTTCACGCTCATGTCATGCGGCAGTAGCTCAGACGTGCGGAGCGCAATGTGGCTGCCCCCCATGATGATCACCTTACGGACATCCACCTTAGGCTGACCGCAATACTCACGCACGGTGTCCAGATTCTGAGTATTGCAGGCGACGTAGACGATGTCATTGGCCTCCAGAGTGTCATTTCCTCTCGGGACAAAGCTCTCCCGACCGCGGACAATCGAGATGATGTGGAAGTGCTTCTCGTCGAGGTCCGACAGCTCCATGAGCCGCTTCCCCAGCATAGGGGAGTGCTTGGTGATGCGAGAGGCGCATAGGTGGAGCCGCCCGCCAAAGAGTCGCCAGTACTGGCGTGTCCAAGGCAGGCGGAGGCCATTGTAGATCTCCTGGGCTGCCAGTGCCTCCGGGTATACCATCTCATCAACACCGAGACCATTGATGTAGGGAAGGTACTCGGGGAGAAAGTAGTCGTAGTTGCTTACTCGGGCGAGGGTCTTCTTGACCCCCATCCGATGAGCGATCATGCAGGTGAGGATATTGGCGCTCTCGGAGGGAGTCACCGCAACGAAGAGGTCAACCCCCTCCACGCCGGCATGCTTGAGCTGGCGGATGGAGGTGGGGTTACCCACGATGGGCATGATCTCGAGCGAGTTGTCGTAGGCAAAGTCTACCTTCTCCGGATCCTCATCCATCAAGATCACGTCGTGATGCTCCTGCTGACTGATCAGCTTGGCCAGGTGGGTGCCGGTCTCTCCGGCTCCAACTATAAATACTCTCATCGCTTATACTCTATCCAGGAGGCTCTCCACCTCAGCCATTATCCCCTCCTCATCGATGCCTACATAGGCACGCTGTATCGATACATCGCCATGGCGGATGTACTCATCTCCGACTCCGAGACGGTGGATCGGGATCGTCACCCCATGGTCGGCATAGTACTCAAGGAGGGTACTCCCCATTCCTCCTGCGAGAGCTGCGTCCTCAATGGTGAGGATCTGACGATACCGCTTGGGGAGCTCATCCAGCATCTCGGTGTCAAGGGGCTTGAGAAAGCGTAGGTTGATCAGCCCTATCAATTGCTCCCTCTCCTCCCTCAGACGCTCTACGACACGCTTAGCTACAGCGCCTACGGGACCATAGGTGACGATCACCAGATGATCCCCCACAGCCAGCTCGTCACTCTTGCCGATCGGCAGCTCCTCCAGCGGCGTGCGCCAGTTGCCATTGCTCCCCTCCCCGCGGGGGTAGCGGATGACGAAGGGACCCTCATCCCTGTGCTTATAGGCGGTGTACATCATCATGCGCAGCTCCCACTCATCGAGGGGGGACATCAGTGTCAGACCGGGGATGGCGCGCAGGTAGGCGAGATCATAGAGACCCTGATGGGTCATGCCGTCATTGCCGACAAGCCCGGCCCGATCGACGCAGAGGATCACGGGAGCTCTCTGCTCCGCCACGTCGTGGATCACTTCGTCCACTGCTCGCTGGAGGAAGGTGGAGTAAACGTTGCAGAAGGGGATCTGTCCCTCAAGTGCAAGACCGGCGGAGAATGTGACTGCGTGCCCCTCAGCGATACCGACATCGAAAACTCTGTCGGGGTACTTACTGAGCATATAGCCCATTGAGCTACCCGAGATCATAGCGGGAGTGATGCCCACGACCCGATTATCGAGGTCGGCAAGGTCGACCAGGGTTTTCCCAAAGACCTCCTGAAACTTCTCCGGTGCTCCATTTTTCTTATCCTTCTTTGCCAGCTCCCCGGTGCGGAGATCAAAGCGTCCCGGGGCGTGCCAGAGGACGGAGCTATCCTCAGCTGGCTTGTAGCCCTTCCCCTTGACCGTCTTGACATGGAGCAGCTTAGGGCCCTCAAAGTCCTTGATCGCTTCCAGCACAGAGACAAAGGTCTCGATGTCATTGCCATCAATGGGACCGAAGTAGCGCATACTGAAGTCCTCGAAGAAGTTTCCCTCATCGGTCATCAGTGCCTTGATGCTATTATTGAAGCGCTGAAGGTTTCGCTTCCTTGAGTCGGTGAGCAGATTGAGCTTTGAGAGCCCCTTTGCCCCTATGTTGCGGAGCTTATTGTACTCCGGGCTAGTGATAAACTTGACCAAGTACCGGCTCAGTCCACCCGTTGCCGGGTCGATAGAGATGTGGTTGTCATTGAGGATGACGAGGACGTTATTGTGTCGCTCGGAGACATTGTTCAGTCCCTCAAAAGCGAGTCCTCCTGAGAGAGCACCATCGCCGATCACAGCGATGATATGATTGTCCTTGTGGTCCAGCTTGCTGCCGGCAGCATAGCCGACGGCAGCGGAGATAGAGTTGGACGCATGGCCGGAGATAAAGGCATCGTAGATGCTCTCCCCCGGGTGGAGGAAGCCACTGATCCCGCCCCACTGACGTAGGGTGGGGAATGCCTCCCTCCTGCCGGTCAGTAGCTTGTGTGCATAGGCTTGGTGCCCGACGTCCCAGATCACCTTGTCCTCCGGTGCATCGTAGACGTAGTGGACAGCCACGGCGATCTCCACGGCTCCCATGCTGGCACCGAAGTGTCCCGGAGTCTGGCTCAGCACCTCCGTCAGGTAGAGACGGATCTCACGGCAGAGCTGAGGAAGCTGTGAGCGATCAAGTCGCTTGAGATCCGCAGGAGTGTCGATATGTCTGAGGAGAGAGTAGCAGTTGTCTTTCTTAGCACACATAGCCGTAACGTTATTCTTACCGCAAATATACCCATTTTGCCCCTTTCCCTTTTCTCTGTGGTAGAGAAGTGTGTGGGCTGCCATGACAAGCTTCTCGGATCGACCTCCAGCCTTATGTGCTCTGCTGCAGTCTCCACCCCCGCAGATGACAACCCATAGTAGCTACTATTGTTAACAAATGTGAGTGTGTGGCTGAGTGTTCCGGCGCTTTCGGGTGAGAAAAATAAGTACATTTACCGAGTCACTATCAAGTTAGACGTTATGGAGCGAGACCACCAAGAAATAAGCCTATTTGAAAAAGGGGGTATTGTACTAGCTATACCCGATGTACCTGACTCTGAGATTCCACTCGGGACTAGGGTTAAACTGATGGAGAGTGCGGGACTGGATGGCTCAGTAAAACCCGCTCTCAGAGCCGATGAGGACGCAATTGCCGACGCCATCGGACCAGACCACCGCATCGTAATCAGTGCCTACATTGAGCCAGGAACAGATGTTTTCTGGTCTTACACGTATAGCCCCGAGGATGTAGGAGCCTATGGGTACGGGAGGACCATCAGAGAGGTGAAGAAAAGTCTACTTGACGGGATTGAGATGGTCAAAGAGAGATATGGAGAAATGGATGATCAAAAAATGATGCCCCACTCCATAAGAGGGGATTATAGGGTAGAGTTTGACATACAGCCGTCACTCAGAGACTATCCGGACGATTTAGAGATCAAAAAATAGTCAAGCGTATCAGAACTATGGGAGTCAACCTTAGCCTTATCCTACCTAACGACTGCAAGGACATAATGGATAATGAGTATGCCCTTGCCTTCTTCAAGGATGCTCTTAATAGAGTTACGGCATTCTTTGGGGGTAGGAGAGAGTTTGTGACTGAGATAACTATTTACAACTCAGACTCACCTGAGTGGGATGAGTTTGAGGGACCGGAGTATAGCTTTACCATTCCTCTGATATCAGCGACATACTACCTGAACAAAGGGTACTGGGAGGTTTCTACCGGAGATCGATACGGCTTCTATTTTTGGCCATATCCTGGAGATGTGGATCGGAATGGAAATCCTTATATCGGAGCACGCTACAATTGTTTCAATGCAGCAAGAATACTGGGCTTTTCAGAGGGATGGATTAGTGATGATTACCACACCTGGAGATGTCTGGTGGGAGATGTAGATAGTGACTTTGAGACTTGGCTAAGATACGGTAAGGATGAGGAGGATGCGATAGTCCATGAGTATTCCATGAGTATCTTCGGAGATGAGTTGGGCGAGTACAAAGACTATGCTTCCAAGTACCACGACTCATTCAAGGAGTGCTTTGACTTGCTCGAGTCTTTTGAGAGGGATTATCCAGAGTACAGAGTTCTTTCGATAGGAAGTCCTGATAAGGAATTTGCCCTGGTCTCCGACGGAAACAGCATCTTTATGGTTGATGCCGACACTGGGATGCGTCTCTCAGACTTTCCCATTGAGAAATACCTGTCTGACCCTAATGGAGAAGAGCCTATACTCTTCCCCCGAGAATAAAAAAGGGGCGTGCCGGCTAACCGACACGCCCTTTTGTACTAATGGGTAAGTGCTAAGGGATTACTCAGCAGACTCTGCCTCGTTGCTCTCAGCAGCAGCATCCTCGCCCTCCTGCTCCTCCTGGGAAGCAGCAACAGGCTCCTCAGCCGGCTTCTCCTCCTCCTTAGGGAGCTCGAGATCCTCAGGATTCTCGCTGGTGACGATGACAGGCACCTCAACGGCGATATCCTTGTGGAAGCG
Organism: Porphyromonas sp. HMSC065F10; assembly: GCF_001808555.1. GTDB lineage: Bacteria > Bacteroidota > Bacteroidia > Bacteroidales > Porphyromonadaceae > Porphyromonas_A. The sequence continues at coordinate 12,489 of NZ_KV793807.1, read as the reverse complement.
GATCTTGGCGACGTACTGACCGATCTCCTTGATGCCGGGCATCTCGATCATCTTGCGATTGATCTCATAGCCCTGAGCCTCCAGCTCGTCAGCCACCATCGTGGTGGTGATGGAGCCGTAGAGGCTGCCGGTAGAGGAGGTCTTGGCGGAGATCTCCACCTTGGCACCGCTCAGCTTGTCGGCATGCTTCTGCGCCTCAGCCTTGAAGGCCTCGAGCTTACCAGCCTGCTGGCGGAGGTTCTCCTCGTGTATACGGAGTGCGCTCTCGGTAGCGAGCACAGCCATACCCTTAGGGATTAGAAAGTTGCGACCATATCCGGGCTTCACGTCTACGATCTCGTTCTTGAAGCCGAGGTTACGGACATCCTCTTTCAAAATAAGTTTCATATTCTGTCTCCTTTTAGTATTCTTGAAAAATGATTGTCTGACTCCCGGATTACCTCTCCATCAGGTCGGTAACGTAGGGGAGGAGGGCAAGGTGACGAGCACGCTTGACCGCCTGAGCGACGCGGCGCTGAAACTTCAGCGAGTTGCCGGTGATGCGACGGGGAAGGATCTTACCCTGCTCGTTGAGGAATCTCTTGAGGTACTCAGGGTCCTTGTAGTCGATGTAGTTGATGCCGGCCTTCTTGAAGCGACAGTACTTCTGCTTGTCGCGAGTCAGCTGGGTGAGGTAGCGCATCTTGGCTCTGCCCTTGTTGTATGTCTTCTTTGCCATGATATGTCAGTTTGCTTGGGTTACCGGATCTTTACTCTGCCTGTGCCTCCTCAGCGGGGGTCTCAGTAGCAGCAGGGGTAGTCTCCTTGTGGTTGCGACGACGCTTCTCAGCGTACTCGTGAGCAAAGCGATCCTGCTTGAAGGTCAGGAAACGGATGACATGGTCATCGCGGCGGAAGTTGATCTCGAGTGTATCGACAAAGTCAGGCTCTGCGTCAAACTCGAGGAGGAAGTAATTACCGGTAGATAGCTTGTGGATCGGGTAGGCGAGCTTGCGCTGACCCCACTCCTCACGGTTCACCACGACACCACCGTTGTCGGTGATCAGATTGGCGAACTTATCTACCGTTTCCTTTGTCTGGTCGGCAGACAAAATGGGAGTTAAAATGAAAACGGTTTCGTAATGGTTCATCTCTGTAACCTTATTAGTTGTGAGTGAATAAATGAATAATTCGGGTGCAAAGGTACCCCTTTATCCCCTCAATTCCAATACCCCAACGGCTTAGAGTGGATCAGAGATCTACCTGGCGGGCGATGTTGTCGCCGAGGATGCGGTAGCCGTCGGCATTGGGATGCAGGCCGTCGCGGAAGAGGGCATTGATGAGCTTGCCGTCCTCAGTCAGCCCCTCGGAGACGTCGATGAAGGTGGCTCCGGGGATGACGCTGATGAGCGACTCGGTCAGCATATTGAGCGGGCGGATCCGAGGCATCATATCCTTCCGGGGCAGCACCCCGAGGACATAGAGCCGAGCCTTTGGCTTCATACGCCGGATAAGGGTTGCTATCTCAGCGATGCCGAGGGCGATGTGCCGGTTGTCGTCTCCGCTGGAGAGGTTGTTGGTGCCGATGGCGAGGAGGATCACCTCCGGGTCGCAGTCGTCGAGCTCCCCGTGGGTGAGGCGCCAATTCAGGTTCTCTATCCGATCCCAGCCGAAGCCCATATTGGTCACCACGCGATCCCCGAAGAGCTTGCTCCAGGAGTCATCCCCGCGGTGGTGCTGCGATGCCGGCAGTCCGGACCAGTAGTGCATGATAGAGTTGCCCAGCACCAGTACGCTGGGCTTGGCTGTCCGATTGCGGAGGATCACCTCGTTATGCCGTTGCTCCCAGACGTAGGACGCTCTGTCCCTCGACTGCGTCACCGGCTGACAGACCCACTTCGTCGGTAGCCCCAGAGCCTCTCTCGCTTCCGAGGCAAGATCTTTCGCTTCTCCCGTAAGGATTAGGCGGGGGCGGGACTTCATCATCTCCTCCTTGGAAATGTCCTCTGGGACAGCGATCACCGGGATGTCCAGCTCACGATCCAGTCGAGCCGCACGGGTCTCCGACGAGCTCACGCCCCGCTCCGCCGGCAGGCAGACCAAGATCGGTCGCTCCTCCCGGTCGGGTAGCCAGTCGAAGTAGGCACCCTCGTCCACGCCCACCTGCAGTGAGGTGACCGTCACCCCGAGGGGCAGATAGAGCCGACAGCGGTCGCCGTACTTATGGGTACTCTTCGTCTCCGGCTTGTCGAAAGTAATGAGATCCCCCGCCACCATAGTCTCCCGACAGGGGCGCATCACTCCGTCGCAGTCGGTGGCGTAGAGGTCTACCCCCGATGAGATCGCCCCGTCGGCGGTGATCCGGACGCGGATCGTCGGCGAAGTGGTGTAAAACTCGACCAGTAGCCCATCGGAGCCGCTTCCCTTCCCTGCTCGCTCATAGAGACCGGCGTCGGTCGTCAGCCGTCTCTGCACCGGGCAGGGATCGGCATCGGCAGGGTCCATCCACTGCTGCGCCCGCACGACCGGGGTCGACAGCAGGATGAGGAGCGAGACAAAGAGTATGGATCTAAAGTAGGTACTCATATATAAATAGGTGTCTATCGTTGAGACCCACAAGGTACCTAAAACCAGGACTACATACCGAAGCGGCTGGTGTCCAGCAGCGACGGGCTCTTCACGCTCTTGTAGTTGCCAAAGGTGTAGCGGATGTCCAGACTGAAGTTGCGCCCGTGTCGACTGGGGACAAAGTCAAACTGCTGCACCCCTTGGTTCGCCCTGACCCTCGGCGATCCCTTCTCCAGGAGATCGTTGCCCCGTACCGTCACGCTCCACTTCTTGTCCCGGCTGACCCACTTCATCCTCGCACTCAGATTAGCCAGATCAGAGATGTCATAGATCCCCTGCATGCTCCCCGTGATATAGGATAAGTCAAGTCCGGCGGTGAGTCCGTTACGCTCGCTGAGCACAAAGTCATTGGAGAGAGAGCCAAATAGATAAGTGCGTCGGCGATCTACGGTCCCGACAAAAGGCACATCAAGCTTGATCCACGTGGAGCCGACATCCAGCACCAGCCGTCCCTGCCACCAATCAGTCTTGGGAAGAGGCGCAACCGCCGTCAGGCTGAGGTTATTGTAGTAGTGCCAGTTCCAGGTCTTGTAGACGATCTTCTCCAGCTCCGGATCGAGATACATCTGCTGGATGAAGCAGTGAGGGGCGTAGTTATCGCTGATGACGAACTGGTACTTCCCCCTCAGCACATAGACCGCCTGCGCATTGTAGGTGACGAAGGGTCTGATATCGGGATTACCCTGCCACACCTGGAGGGCACTTCGCTGAGTAGAGAAGGGCTCGCGCTCAAAGTAGGCGGGGTACTTCTTCTGAGAGTTAAAGGAGAGTTGCAGCATATCCGTCTGAGAGATCCTGTAGAGGAGGGAGGCCTGAGGCATCAGTCGGAAGGTCTCCTCATGACCGTAGTATCGGGCATAGTCCCCGATGAGAGTCGCATCAATGGAGAGCGCGGAGGTGAGCTGCTTCTTGACCCCCAGGTATATGTCCGCCAGCAGCTCCCGGCTCACCCGCTCAGTCGGGGCAGTCGTCTGCGTCTCTCCGGCGACGACCCAGTACTGCTGACGATTGGCGGTGTGGGAGAGGGAGAACTTGCTCCCGTACTCGATCCCCCAGCCGCCTCCCAGCCAGTGGCTATTGTCCACATGCGCACCCACGACCCGAGAGCGCTGTCCGTTGTCGAAGGCGAAGGCCTCACTCGGCGTTGCGTCCAGTCCGGTACCGTAGGTGACAGACTGGCTGTGGTGGTAGTCCGTATAGAAGGCGCCGACCATCAGGTGTCCGTCGTAGCCATACTCCACGCTGAGGTGGTGTGTCTGCCTCTGGGACTCTTGCTCCTGCTCTATCGGATGAGGGCGCTCAATATCCCTTTCGGTAAAGTGATTATTAGGGGAGAATGTGCCGTAGTAAGTCGTCGACAGGTCGTGCCGCCCCTTCCGGTACCCCAGGTCAAGGGAGAGTGTATGGGTTGTGAAGGAACTCTTCCCGACATTGCGAGTCCTTATCTCCGGTAGGGAACCAAGAGGACCGGTCACCACCGACTGATCGGAGATCTCGTCGCCGAGACCGGCACGATACCTCCCTGAGACGGAGAGTCCGCTCGGAGAGGTGTATAAGGCACTTCCCCCGGCAGCATATCGGCTGTAGTACTGAGAGGTATAGGTCCCAAAGAGCTGGGCTGAGAGCCCGGAGGTGATACGCTCTCGGGACTGGTGCTTGAGCACAATATTAACAGACGCCCCCTTAGCCCTATATCGAGCGATCGGTGTGTAGGAGATCTCCGCACTCGCCACCAGTGACACCGGTATGGACTTGAGCTGCTCCAGCAGCTGATCCTGTGGCAGAGACGAGGGCTTCCCATTCATCACTAAGGTAAAGCCCGACACCCCGGTGAGTACCGGCACGCCGCTCTCCTCCCGCATCCCCGGCAGGCGGCAGAGCATCTCGTAGGCGGTGGAGACGGGACTCTTCTCGAAGAGCAGCTCCACGTCGTAGCTCGATATGCCCCCCTCCAGCAGCTTCATCACGGGTCGCTCGGCACTCACCACCAGCCCCTCCAGCAGCTCACTCCGCGGCTCCAAGCGAAGGGTGTCCGGGAGCGTCGTCCCGACCAGGTCGACCATCAGCGGGTGGTACATCAGGTGCGAGATGCGGAGACAGCTCGCCCCCTCACCGGAGAGCCTCACCGCCCCCTCGGCATCCGAGACCACCACCGCAATGGTCGTCGAGTCGGGCGCCATAAGGAGGGCTGTCGCACCGGCGACCGCTTCGCCTGTGCTCTTATCTCTCAGCAGCGTGCGGTAGTCGGTAGCGAGACAGGTCAGGCCTGTCAGTAGTGTCATAAGTAGTGACAGCAAGGTTTTGGTACAAGCGTTCATAACACCGATATCGTGATGAAAGGGAAATAGGAAAAAAAGGTTTTCGCCTCAAAGATATACATAATCCCCCCCTGCAAGAAAAAAGAGTTCTTGACAGCGGATGAGGGAGCCGGAAAATACTCAGAAGTGGGTATTTAGATCCCCACTATCTTTAGGCACATTTGCAACTCAGAAGAGATTAGAGGATAATAAGCGTCATGAGACTTACACAGCTCCACACGGGAGAGACCGGCACCATCGTCTATCATACAGCTCCGAGGACCTTTCGGAAGCGGTTGCTGGAGATGGGGTTTGTCCCCGGAGCTGAGGTGCAGGTGATACGCAATGCGCCTCTCCTCGATCCGGTCGAGTACAGCATCCTTGGGTACCGACTCACCTTGCGCCGGTCTGAGGCGGAGACGATCGAGGTGTCACCCGTAGGGCCCAAGGCTGAGCCCGAAGCTGTCTCTCCTGATCACTTAGTCGGTACGCCCCCACCTCTTGTGGAAAAAAGTCTCCCCAAGACAAATGGTCCGGTGGCCAGTGAGGTGACGGTCGCTTTTGTCGGCAATCCAAATTGTGGCAAGACCTCGCTCTTCAATGCCGCCAGTGGCTCTCACGAGCAGGTGAGCAACTATGCGGGCGTGACTGTGGCGGCTGCCGTGGCGGACTACCGTCAGGGGGATACACTCTTCCACTTAGTCGATCTGCCGGGGACTTACTCCCTCTCCTCCTACGGGCCGGAGGAGAAGTTTGTGACCCATCAGCTCTTTGAGAGTGAGACCCCGCCTGATGTGATCGTCAATGTCGTTGACGGATCCAATCTGGAGCGAAACCTATACATGACGATTCAGCTCATGGAGGCGGGCGTGCCGACTGTTGTGGCGCTGAATATGTACGACGAGCTGAGGGAGAGCGGCACAAGGCTTGATGTCAAGGCGCTATCGAGACGGCTCGGTATGCCGGTGATCCCGACCATCGGTCGGACCGGTGAGGGGCTGAGGGAGCTCTTTGCTACTGTGGCTCGTCTACACCGGGAGCGACTTGACGCTGCTCATCGACCCACCGGGCCGAGCGTGAAGTATGAGGGGTCGCTCCGTCAGTCCATAGAGGAGGTGACCCGGCTCATCGAGTCGGAGACCTCTCTCGGTGATGAGAGTGCCTGGCTCCGTCCGGACTTCCTCGCCATTAAGTTGCTGGAGCAGGACCAGACGCTCAGGGGCTATGTGGCTCGTCGTGACCCCGCCGGCAGCCGTGTGCTGGAGCAGGTGGACAGGATCGTCGAGAGTCATACCGGGTCGGGAGAGGGCGAAGGCGTGCTTGAGCAGCAGCTGATCGACACCCGATACAGGCACATCCGGACGATACTTGACGGGATCTATATACGGCGGAGTGAGGGGCGGTCCACTCGGACTGATAAGCGGATCGATGACATAGTGACTCATCGCGCTTGGGGGTTCCCGATCTTCCTGCTCCTGATGTTTCTCACCTTTGAGCTCACCTTCACCCTCGGTCAGTACCCTATGGACTGGATAGAGAGTGGTATGGGGTGGCTTGGTAGTCTGCTGGAGCGGACGATGAGCGAGGGTCCCCTCAGGTCGCTACTGGTAGATGGTGTGATAGGCGGAGTAGGGGGCGTGCTGGTTTTCCTACCCAACATCCTCATACTCTACCTCTGCATCAGCCTGATGGAGGACACGGGCTATCTCGCCAGGGCCGCCTTTATCATGGATCGCCTTATGGCGATGATAGGGCTGCACGGCAAGAGCTTTGTGCCGATGCTTATGGGCTTTGGGTGCAGTGTACCGGCGATTATGGGAGCACGCACGATCGAGAGCCCAAAGTCTCGCCTGATCACGATCTTGGTGACGCCCTTTATGAGCTGTAGCGCACGGCTCCCGGTCTATCTCCTGCTGGTGGGGACCTTCTTCCCCCGGCATGCGGGGGTGGCACTCTTTGCCATTTACCTCCTGGGGATCTTGGTCGGGGTGTTGTCGTCGCTGCTTTTCTCAAAGATCCTCCCCATGGACGATGAGACCCCCTATGTCATGGAGATGCCGCCCTATCGGGTGCCGGCGGCGAAGACCATCGTGATCCATACCTGGGAGCGGGCGCGACAGTATCTGCAGAAAATGGCAACCACGATCCTCGCTGCGACGGTCATCATCTGGGCACTTGGCTATTTCCCCCTCGTAGACAGCTTGGAGACCCCCGAGGGAAAGGAACTGGTGGCCTCCTATAAGGATCGGGTAGGGACGGAGGAGGCGGCAAGCTTTGAAACGCTCACGCCGGAGCGACAGCTGCGGGTCATCTCGCAGGAGCAGTCCTATATCGGACGGCTGGGGAGAGCTGTCTCGCCCGTCTTTGCCCCTCAGCACTTTGATTGGCGACTCTCTGTGTCAACGCTAACCGGTGTGGCTGCCAAAGAGGTGGTGGTGAGTACGCTCGGGGTGCTTTATGTGGGGGATGAGGAGGACACCTCGTCCCTCTCGGAGCGGCTCCGTCTGTCTACCTATCCGGATGGGAGCCCGGTGCTGACTATCCCTACGGTGGTCGCTTTCCTTGTCTTCGTCCTGCTTTACTTCCCCTGTATCGCTACATTCGTCGCTGTGGGGAGGGAAACCGGCTCCTATAAGTGGGCGGTTTTTGATGCAGTCTATGCGACGGGTGTCGCCTGGCTGCTCTCCTGGATTGCCTATCTGCTGACGGGGCTACTTATCTGACCAGCAGGCGGCGGATCGGATCCCTCCAGTCCTCCTCATTCCTGCAGGTGTAGGCGACCATGCCGAGGGATCGAGCCATGGAGGTGTTGGCGGGTCCGTCATCAAGGAAGAGTGTCTCCTCAGGTAGCAGATTGCCCTCCTCGAGGACCCTTAGGAAGATCTCCCGCTCCGGCTTGCACATTCCCATAGTGTAGGAGGTGAAGACGCACTCAAAGAAGTCCGACAGCGGTCTGCCGGAGGATATGAAGTCCTTGCTCTCGAAGTAGTCATACAGCAGAGGATTGGTATTGGAGAGCGCCAGTACACGATAGTGTGGCGCGATCTCCTCCTCGAGGAAGGTGAGCTTTTCCTCACAGACGCGCTTGAGGAAGCCCAGAAGGGCCCACCGGAGCTGCTCTATGGTGATCTCTCTGTGGTAGGTCTCGGAGAGATGGTGCGCAAAGTCCTCCGTGCCGATCCGCCCGCTCTCGTAGTCGAGGAAGACACCGGTCTGGCGGTAGGCGTCCAGCATCTCGTCTGCATCCGTTACTCCCAGCTCTCTCAGTCGATCGACAGCTACTGATCTGTGGAGGTCTATCAGTACCCCTCCTACATCAACTAATACGTTCTTGATCATCTTTCTCTTTCATTTGTTCTGAGTGCAATGATAGACAAAAATGGCGAACTGCCCGGAGTCTCCTTCCTCGGGACAAGAGTTCCAAGCCTGTGGGACTGGAGTTCCAAGCATATGGGATTGTAGTTCCACCCCTACGGGACTGGAATTCCATCCCTGTGCCCGACTTTGTCTCCCCTTAAATGGCTACATTTGTCTCAAAGGAACCAAGCGAAACATTTTTTTCTTATGAAGACATTAGTTGTTGTGGGACATCCCCGTCTGGAGGAGTCTACCGTGTCAAAGGGCTGGGTCGAGGGTCTGAGAGCGATGAATGATCCCGACCTTACGATCCACTGCCTCGCTGATGCTTGTGGGTCGGGCATGACCTTTGACGTGGAGGCGGAGAAGAAGCTGCTCCGTGAGGCGGATCGGGTGATCCTGCAGTTTCCTCTCTACTGGATGTCTGTCCCCGGGGTGATGAAGTGCTGGATCGACCAGGTGTGGGGCGCCGGATCGGCAGCCGGTGGAGAGGGCACGCTCGATGGAAAGCTGATTGACCTCGCCACCTCTGCCGGTGTCCCCTCGGAGGAGGTGTACGGAGAGGGCGGGCTGCAGGGGCTCTTTCTCCCCATCATCAGCAGCATTGACTATGCGGGAGCAAAGTTTGGTCGCATATTCTCCTTCTTTAGCGCTGATGCCGAGGACGTCACTGAGCGGCTCCCGGAGAGCGTCGAGTACTACAAGCAATTCTGCGCTGAGTGACGAGCGATGAGCGGAAGTAAGGATAAGGTGGTCTACGTCTGCAGCAACTGCGGCGAGGACTTCCCCAAGTGGCTGGGGCGCTGTCCCTCCTGTGGGGAGTGGGATAGTCTCAAGGAGTTTCGCGTCCGGGATGATCTCCCGGGGGTGAAGATCCGAAGTGATCGCACGGAGGGAGGACACCGGCCGGTACCGCTCTGTGAGGTGTCGCCCGAGAGCGCTCCGCGTATGGACATGCGTGATGGTGAGCTCAATCGCGTCCTCGGCGGGGGGCTCGTCAAGGGGTCCCTCGTCCTGATGGGTGGTGAGCCGGGCATCGGCAAGAGTACCCTTGTCCTGCAGAGCGTGCTACGCAATCCCGACATCACCACGCTCTACGTCAGCGGGGAGGAGAGTATGGGGCAGATACGCATCCGGGCGGAGCGTATCACCGACGCCTCGGCGATCTCCCGATGCCTCCTCTACTCGGAGACGGACGTCGAGATGATCATTGAGACCGCCCAGTCCACTCGCCCCGACCTGCTGGTCGTCGACTCCATCCAGACCATGCGAACCTCCCGCAGTGACTCTGCACCCGGCAGTCTCGCACAGGTGAGGGAGTGTACCTCGGCGCTGATGGCTTTTGCGAAGCATACCAATATCCCTGTGATCATCATCGGCCACATCACCAAGGATGGTGAGATCGCCGGACCAAAGATCATGGAGCACTTGGTCGACACCGTCCTCCGCTTTGAGGGCGACAGAAACCATCAGTATAGGATCCTCAGGTCTCTGAAAAATCGCTTCGGAAACACCTCTGAGATTGGCCTCTACGAGATGAAGCAGGAGGGGCTGCGGCAGGTGACCAATCCCTCCGAGATGCTACTCTCCGGGAGCGACCACAGCCTCAGCGGGATCTGCATCGGTGTGACCATGGAGGGGATCCGCCCACTCTTAGTGGAGACTCAGGCATTGGTCTCCTCAGCAGTCTACAATTATCCTCAGCACGCTGCCACGGGGACAGACCTCCGCCGTGCGAACATGCTCCTTGCAGTGCTGGAGAAGCGAGCAAATTTTAAGCTTGTGCAGAAGGATGTCTTCCTCAATATCGCCGGAGGGCTCTACATCACCGACCCGGGTATCGACCTCGCCATCCTCTCTGCCGTGCTCTCCTCCAGCCTTGACCTGCCGATCAGTCGAGAGATTTGCGTCACCGGTGAGGTAGGCCTGAGCGGTGAGGTGCGCGCTGTGTCTCGTATCACTCAGCGTGTCGCTGAAGCGGAGAAGATCGGCTTCCGCCAGATCATCATCCCTCAGGACAATGCCAAGAGCCTTGATCTGAGCAGGAGCTCCTCCATAAGAGTCGTGCCGGTCAGTCGGGTGGATGAGGCCTTTAGATACCTATTTAAGTCGTAATGGATCGTCGTCTCATCGCTAATCCTCTCGCTCGTCCGCTCTACGTGATGGCGAAGCCGGCCGGGTCGCTCTGCAACCTCGCCTGCACCTATTGCTATTATCTTGAGAAGAAAGAACTCTACCGAGACGTGGCATCACCTCAGAGCCAGCAGATGAGCGATGAGGTGCTGGAGCGGTATGTGCGAGAGTACATCGGTAGCCAGTCAACTGAGGAGGTGGTCTTTACCTGGCACGGGGGTGAGGCGCTTTTGCGTCCCCTCTCTTTTTATCAAAAGGCGGTTCGGCTCCAGCGCAAGTATGCCGGAGGGCACCGCATCATCAATACGCTTCAGACCAATGGCACTCTGCTCAATAATGAGTGGTGCCGATTCTTCAAGGCTAACCACTTCCTCATCGGTATATCCCTTGACGGAGAGCGTACTTACCACGATGCTCTAAGGCGCACCCCGAGCGACAAGCCCTCCTTTGATCGCGTGATGCGTGGAGTGCGGCTGCTGCAGAGGCACGGGGTGGACTTCAATATCCTCGCCGTCGTCAATGCGCTCAATGCCGATGACCCCGAGGGGTTTTACTCTTTCTTCAAGTCCATCGGCTGCCACTACATACAGTTTGCCCCCATCGTGGAGAGGTACCATGCGAATGGTCGCTTGGCGACTGTCGGGGAGCCTGACGAAGAGAGTCGGTTGTCCTCCTTCTCCGTCAGCCCGGAGCAGTGGGGCGACTTCCTCTGCGGTCTCTTTGATGTCTGGGTGAGGGACGGAGTGGGGGAGTACTTCATACAGATCTTTGATGCCACGCTCGCCAATTGGATGGGCGTCCAGCCGGGCGTCTGCACGATGGCGAAGTACTGCGGTCACGCCGGCGTGATGGAGTATAATGGGGATGTCTACAGCTGCGATCACTTCGTCTTCCCGCAGTACAAGCTGGGAAATATCCGCTCAAGCACGCTGATAGAGATGATGTACAGCCCGAGGCAACAGCGGTTTGGGCGAGATAAGTACGATGCGCTGCCGAGGCAGTGCCGGGAGTGTCCCTACCTCTTTGCCTGCTGGGGCGAGTGTCCCAAGAACCGCTTTATCAAGGACGAGTACGGAGAGCCGGGGCTCAATTACCTTTGCCGAGGGTTTTACAAGTTCTTTGACCACGTCGCGCCCTATATGGACTATATGCGGAGTCAGCTGGAGCAGGAGCAACCCCCTGCCGCAATCATGGATCTCCTCCGCTGCGACCCCCACCACTTCGATGATAAGTAAAGAAGCAAAAGAGCTCAGGCGGTGATCCGTCTGAGCTCTTTGTCGTTGACAGTAGCGAGAATGGGGCACGATCCCATGACCTCAGGATTATGAATCCTGCGCTCTAACCAGCTGAGCTACCTCGCCATCCTTGTTTGTGGTCGCAAAGGTACGAAATTTTGCCTGCCTGGCAAGCCCTAAATACGCTTTCTTCTAAGCAGACGCATCGGTCAATCCGCTTTAGCCCATTGCCCCGTTGGTAGAGCACACTCCCGCTGTTATGTAGCCGCCACACCTTTCTATGCCCCTTACCGGTCTCTCGCGATGTCATCTATGACCCTCTTTGTTGCCCCCCATTTCTCATCTGCCCTCGTGTCCCCTGCCGGAGGCTTGATCTAATACCGGTAAAAGAATTCTCTAATACCGATATTAGTCGTCACTAATATCGGTATTAGAGTTCGCTCAGAGGGAGCAGGGTATATACCTTAAGAATCAGACGATCCCTGGACCTGATGTGGCCTAAGGCTCTGTCTGCATGGAGAGTGTCTCGCTCCCAGGCTATTACGATGATCTGTGTGTCTTGCCCTACCGCTTGGGGTCAGGGGTGACGCATTTGAGGAATGGGCTCACAGCTTGATAGATAGCAACTCGGAGGGCTTCAGAGTGGCGTTGGTTCGGAATTGGGTAATGAGTCTTTTGCCGCTCTTTTCCTTCATTTTGTCGACAAAGAAGAGAGCTATTTTAGACATAATATTGAAGTTCTTTGCCTCGTTATTCTTCATCTTAAGCTGCCGGTCCTCAAGCATCAACACGTCTAGTGTGTGCTGAAGGTGATTCTCTATTGACCAGTGAGCCCTTATGAGGTCAAACACCTTCCCGGG
>NZ_KV793806.1:8014-49438 GCF_001808555.1 Porphyromonas sp. HMSC065F10 | reverse complement strand
CCGCAACAAATCTCCAGCCTGCGGAATCGAGGGCTGGAGGTATCCGCTGAAGTAGTCTGCCATTTTGCTATCTTTGCTAAGACAAGTTTTGAGCCTACACTATTGTAAAGCATGGAATCATCTGATCAGAAGGAAATCCTACTGGCGGTATTCAATGGCACCGATCGCCCGGGCGTCACTGCAGCCATCACCACCGTACTTGCAAAGCACGACCTGACGATCCTCGACATAGGACAGGTTGACATCCATAAGCACCTCACCCTCGGTGTCCTCTTCTCTGTCTCCTCACAGGGTAGCGGAAACGTGCTGAAGGACCTACTCTTCTGCGCCAATGATCTGGGTGTGACGGTCACCTTCCGCATCATTGATCCCGACAGCTACTCGGAGTGGGTCGGCAATCAGGGGAAGAATAAGTACATCATCACGCTCCTCTCCAAGACAATCACCGCCGATATGGTGGCAGCGATCACCAAGGAGGTGGCAGACCAGGGGATGAATATTGACTCCGTGGATCGCCTGACAGGGCGCATCCCCTTGGTGGAGAATCAGAGGCACCCAAGGGCCAGTATTGAGATCTCCCTCCGCGGGACCCCCAAGGATCAGGTCGCTATGCAGCGACATATCATCCGCATTTCTGACGAGCACCATATGGACGTCTCCTTCCAGCAGGATAGTATGTTCCGTCGGATGAGACGCTTGATCTGCTTCGATATGGACTCGACCCTCATCAAGACTGAGGTGATCGATGAGCTTGCAGAGAGGGCAGGTGTAGGCGATCAGGTAAAGGAGATCACCGCCCGCGCCATGCGAGGCGAGATCGACTTCCGGGAGAGCTTCAAGGAGCGCGTGGCACTTCTCAAAGGGCTAGACGCAAGTGTTATGCAAGATATTGCCGTCAACCTTCCTCTTATGGATGGTCTGGAGCGGACGATGCATATCCTCAAGCGTGTCGGCTTCAAGATTGCCATTCTCAGCGGTGGCTTCACCTACTTCGGTAATTACCTCAAGGACCTCTTTAACCTCGACTACGTCTACGCCAATGATCTCGAGATAGGGCCGGATAATAAGCTGACAGGGAGATACATCGGCGAGGTGGTCGATGGGCGACGTAAGGCGGAGCTCCTGAAGCTCATCGCCCAGCTGGAGAAGGTCGACATCCGACAGACCGTGGCTGTCGGTGATGGAGCAAACGACTTGCCGATGCTCTCCACAGCCGGGCTGGGCATAGCCTTCCACGCCAAGCCAAAGGTGCAGGAGAGCGCCAAGCAGTCCATCACCACCACCGGGCTGGATGGCATCCTCTACTTCTTAGGGTATAAAGACTCACAGCTTGACGAACTACAATTCTCTAACATCCAATAAATCATGATCACCCACATAGTCCTCTTCCAGCTTGACGACAAGCTCGCCGGCGAGGAGAAAGATCTGCACCTTGCAGCACTGAAGTCAGACTTTGAGCAGCTGCCCCACACCATCAAGGAGCTGGTGGACCTGCGCATCGAGATCAACGCCAACCCCTCGGAGAAGTACGACCTCGCCCTCATCGCTCACTGCGAGGATCTGCAGAAGCTCCACGACTACGCCACTCACCCCGATCACGTCGCACTGGTAGGTAAGTACATCAAGCCCTATCTTGTCTCCAGAGCCTGCGTTGACTACAGGGACTGAGAGCCACTTCCTCTTCTCTCCAATAGGTCCCGTGAGGGTGATCATAGATCCACACACGCTGGATCTGTGGTCGTGCCTGCCGGCTCCCGAGGAGGTCCCTGAGGAGGTGTCCTTGCTTGCAGACCTCCAGAGCGCGCTGTCCCTCTGTCGTCCCCTGCCGAGTCGGTACAGGATCCATCAGGCAAGCCCAGCTTGGGCACCCCACTTTTGGGACCTCCTCTCCACGATCAGGGCGGGCCAGACCATTACCTATGGGGAGCTCTGCCGACTTAATTCGCTCACCCTTGGGTACGCGAGGGCAGTCGGGCATCTTTTGTCTCAAAACAGATACGCCATCCTCCTACCCTGTCACCGAGTAGTACCGGCAGACCATTCCACAGGGCACTACCGCTGGGGCAGCGAGAGGAAGAGATTACTCCTTGACTACGAGAGAGAGCATCCCGATGAGATCTGACAATGCCTCCGCCACCGATGGTCATGCGATCGAGCTGATGTGCGCCGACCTAATGCGCCAAAAGGGCTACACCATCATTGCACAAAATTACAAGTCCGGACCGCTGGAACTGGACTTGATCGTCATGGAGGGGACCACCCTCTGCTTCATCGAGGTGAAAGCGAGAAGTAACCTCGGAGCTCTTCGGGACCTCGAGTCGCTCATCACCCCACAGAAGCAACTCAACATCCTACGTGCCGCCAAGGCTTTCCTCCAGGATAAGAAAGGAGGGAGACACTTAGTCTACAGCGACATCCGCTTTGACTACCTGCTGATCTATGTACCAAAGGATGGCAGGGAGCCCGGCTACAAGATCTTCCGCAACGCCATCTACGATATGCCTCCGGGGTACGAGGATATCCGCTTGTAGGTAAGAGGAGTGGCTCTTACGGAGAGCATCACATCAGCTGGAGTAGCACTGACAGAAAGAGGATGGCGCAAGGATCCTAAGTAAAGACCTTTGCAAAATGGTCTTTCGCCGAAAAAGCACCGCTTTTTCGGCAGGGACTTTGCAGAATGCCCCAGATGCAAGGGACTGAGAGTGAGGGCGAAGGGAGTGTGCTTACGCACATGACCAAGCCCGAATCTCGAATGTGACGCTGCAGATGGGGTATTATGCAAAGGTCTCAAGTAAGGAAATAGGTATATTTGCGTATAAGTAAAATCAAAGAACAAAAGTATTGAGAACATATGGAGTATATCTCGCTGGACACTAAGAACGCTCTGTGCAACAATGATCTGCAGACAGAGTACCGCACACTCATCAAGGAGGCCGATGCGGCTCATGAGTCACTCTACACAGGAGATCGACCGGGAAATGACTTCCTCGGCTGGGTCTCCCTGCCTTCTTCAATCACAGAGGAGACGCTGAGTGAGATCGAGGAGTCGGTGAAGCCCCTACGGGAAGACTGCGACTTTGTGGTCTCCGTCGGGATCGGTGGCTCCTACCTCGGGATCCGTGCGGTCTACGATGGCGTGAGAGACTCCTTTGCCGACTACAAGGAGCAGCGCGGGCCCAGACTCCTCTTTGCCGGCAATCAGGTGAGCGAGGACTATCTCGCCGAGCTGATTGATCTCCTGAGAGGACGCAAGTTTGGCATCATCAATATCTCCAAGAGCGGTACGACGACTGAGCCCTCTATTGCCTTTAGGCTCCTGAAGGAGCTCTTGGAGTCGCAGGAGGGAGTAGACTTTGCGCGCAAGCACATCATCGCCATCACCGATGCACACAAGGGAGCTCTTCGCAAACTCTCCGATGATGAGGACTATAAGACCTTCGTCATCCCTGATCCGGTAGGCGGGCGCTTTACCGTCCTCACGCCGGTCGGGCTGGTGCCTCTCGCTGCTGCCGGCTGCGACATCCGATCATTAGTGAGAGGGGCGCAGGATATGGAGAAGCACATTGGGCGGAGTGTCAAGGGCGAGGAGAATATGGCTGTCCGATATGCCGCTACCCGCAATGCACTCTACCATAATGGGAAAAAGCTGGAGATACTGAATAACTTCAATCCCCGCTTCCACTACATAGGCGAGTGGTGGAAGCAGCTCTTTGCTGAGAGCGAGGGCAAGGATGGGAAGGGCATCTTCCCAACCTTAGCCGACTTCACAACCGACCTTCACTCCATAGGACAGATGATCCAGCAGGGCGAGAGGAACCTCTTTGAGACCTTTGTAAGTGTCACGAAACCGCGCCACTCCGTCATCGTGCCTGAGGATAAGGATAATCTTGACGGGCTCAACTATCTCGCCGGTAAGCATGTCGACTTTGTCAATAAGAATGCAGAGACGGGGACCATCCTCGCTCACCTTGATGGGGACGTGCCTGTGCT
Source organism: Porphyromonas sp. HMSC065F10 (assembly GCF_001808555.1). Classification (GTDB taxonomy): domain Bacteria; phylum Bacteroidota; class Bacteroidia; order Bacteroidales; family Porphyromonadaceae; genus Porphyromonas_A. Next base: position 45,448 of record NZ_KV793806.1, on the reverse strand, counting down.
GCGCCTTGAGATCCCGGAGCTGAGTGAGTACTATATTGGTCAGCTCTTCTATTTCTTCGAGAAGTCTGTCGGCATCAGCGGATATATGCTGGGGGTCAATCCCTTTAACCAACCCGGTGTAGAGGACTACAAGCGCAATATGTTTGCGCTCCTCGGCAAGCCCGGCTACGAGGAGGAGACCAAGAAGATCCGGACCCGTCTCGATGAGCAAAAGTAAGATATATGCTACAAGACTATAAGGAAAACGACGCCAAGCCCTTGATCCTGCCTCAGTACGGACGTAATGTCCAGAATATGGTTGACCGTTGTGTCGAGATAGAGGATCCCGCAACCCGTCAGCAGTGTGCGGAGACGATCATCGATACGATGCGCTCCTTTGCCACGACAGATAAGGATCGGGAGGACTTCGAGCAGATCCTCTGGGATCACCTATATATCATGTCCCGCTTCCGGCTGGAGGTGGACTTCCCCTACCCTGTCACCTCTCGTGAGGAATATGAAGAGCCGGTCGTGCCGAGACTGGATGACTGCACACAGGAGCCTCCCAAGTATCGCCACTATGGACACACGATAGAGCGGATGGTGGAGATCGTGAAGGTGCTTCCGGAGGGCGAGGAGCGGGATGAGCTGGCGAGGATCACTGCCGTGGAGATGAAGCGCCAGTACTGCAGCTGGAATAAGTCCTCCGTCGCTGACTCCAAGATCTTTGCAGACCTCTACGAGCTCTCCAAGGGAGAGGTCTACCTCGATGAGCACATCTGCACGCTGCCTGAGGCGGGAGTCCTCACAGCCCCGACCGGCAACAATCCCCATATGAGTAATAATAATCGGAAGGGCAGCAACAACAATCGGGGGCGAGGGAACAAGGGCGGCAACCACAATAAGAAGAAAAGAAGATAAGTATCATGGGCGCATTTGTCATAGAGGGTGGTCGGCAGATGAAGGGGACCCTCGTCCCTCAGGGGGCTAAAAACGAAGCCCTACAGGTCATCTCTGCCGCCCTGCTTACCGACCAGGAGGTCCGCATCTCCAATGTCCCTGACATCCTCGACGTGAAAAACCTCATCCGGCTGATGATGGATCTGGGGGTGAAGGTGACTAAGGAGAGTGAGGATACCTATTGCTTCCAGGCCGATGATGTCAATCTTGACTTTGCCTACTCTGAGGAGTTTCTCGTCAAGTGCCGCAAGCTGAGAGGGTCGATCCTCCTTTTGGGTCCCCTACTCTCACGCTTCGGGAAGGCTGTGATCACGAAGCCGGGAGGAGACAAGATCGGTCGGCGCAGGCTCGACACTCACTTCCAAGGCTTCCAAAGTCTGGGAGCCACCTTTGACTACGACGAGGAGACAGAGCTCTTCTCAATGCAGGCTAAGGACGGACTGCACGGGAAGTATATGCTCTTAGAGGAGGCATCGGTCACCGGCACCGCCAACGTCATCATGGCAGCGGTCCTTGCCGAGGGCACTACCACGATCTACAACGCTGCCTGCGAGCCATATGTACAGCAGCTCTGCCGGCTACTCATCGCGATGGGGGCCAAGATAGAGGGGGTTGCAAGCAATAGACTGACGATAGAGGGAGTAGACCACTTGTCAGGAGCGGACCACACGATCCTCCCTGATATGATCGAGGTGGGGAGCTTCATCGGCATGGCCGCAATGACCGCCTCCGAGATCACCATCGTCAATCCACACATTGAGGAGATGGCGATGATCCCCCGGGCATTTCAGCAACTGGGGATACGGACCGAGATGAGGGGAGAGGATCTATTCATCCCGGCACAGGAGCACTACGAGATCGACACCTTTATGGACGGCTCTATCCTGACCATTGCGGACGCACCATGGCCGGGACTGTCACCGGACCTCATCAGCGTGATGCTGGTGGCCGCGACGCAGGCGAGAGGGAGCGTACTCTTTCATCAGAAGATGTTTGAGAGCCGACTCTTCTTTGTGGATAAGCTGATCGACATCGGTGCGCAGATCATCCTGTGTGATCCTCACCGTGCTGCCGTGATCGGGCTTGATCGCTCTCACCCGTTCCGTGCCGCCACGATGGACTCACCCGATATACGTGCTGGTATTGCGCTACTCATCGCAGCCATGTCGGCCAGTGGGACGAGCCGAATCAATAACATCGAGCAGATCGACCGCGGCTACCAAAATATCGACAAGCGCCTCAATGCCATCGGTGCCTCGATAAGTCGCATCGACTAACGTTTCTACAATGAAGCCCACCGATCTCCGACCGCTACCTGACCACTACATCGCCCTCGGTCCGATACTCAAGACCTATGGCACGATGGGCGACTTCATCGTCGACTCCTTCCCGGAGACAGCACTGGACGACTACATCTTCATCGAGATAGAGGGGATCAAGGTCCCCTTTGAGATTGAGGAGCTGGTGGACCGGAGCGGTCAAGTGGTCGTCAAGGTCTCCGGTGTGGATGACATGGAGACAGCGGAGCTATACCGCGGCTGTCCCACCTTCGCCGCACCGAGCGATCAGCACGACCTGACTCAAGATCAGGGCGAGAGCTACCAGAGCCTCATCGGATGGCGAGTCTACAGCTCTGATGATGACTCCTATCTCGGTGTAGTGGAGCGGTACGATGACAGTACCGCTAATGTCCTGCTGTGTGTACGCTCAGACGATGAGAAAGAGCATCTGCTCCCCTGGGTGACAGAGTGGATAGAGACACTTGATGAGGCGCACCACATCCTTCGCCTCACCCTGCCTGAGGGGCTACTCGAGTGACTCTGTCAGAGGTAGACGAAGAGGATAATAAAGATGAATGCGGGGGGTGCTGCAAGGATCGTGCTATCGATGCGGTCCAGTATGCCTCCATGCCCGGGAAGGATATGCCCGGAGTCCTTCACATCATAGCAGCGCTTTAGCAGGCTCTCAAAGAGATCCCCACAGGTGGCAAAGAAGCCCACAATGGCAGCGAGGATGAGCCAATTAACCAAGCTGGTCACTGCCGGAAAGAAGTAGTAAAATGCCACTGCTCCCAAGAGGGTGAAGGCGATACCGCCCAGCAATCCCTCCACAGTCTTGTGAGGGGAGATGTGCGGTGCCATCTGATGCTTGCCGATCATACTGCCGACGCAATAAGCACCGGAGTCATTGAGCCAGATGAATACAAATATCGGCAGCAACCAAAACGTGTGATCAAAGCTGAGCAGGTACTGCCCTGTGTCCTCCGGAGCCATATAGCAGAGCAGCATCAGCGCCCCAAAGGGCACAGTCGTATAGAGGTGCGAGAAGAAGGCGTGCGCTATCTCCTCGATCGCATGGGGACGTCTCCGGAAGAGCTCCGTGATGATGTAGAAGAGGTAGTAGGCAACGTACGGGAGCACTGCTATCAGTAGATGCTTGTAGGTGTAGCCCTGCGAGATGACGTTGAATATAATGAAGAAGAGCACGCCTGCCATCACCGCATGCACCGTCTTGAGGATCGGGAAGTACCTATTGACCTGAGTGATGGTCTGATACTCGTAGGTAGCAAAGGATGTGAGGATGGCAAAAATAGCCGCCATCATATTGACCGAGTCCGTTAGGATCCCAAAGAGAATGATCGAGACGTAGAGGACTCCTGTGATCAGGCGGGCAAGGAAAGATCTGACTTTACTAGACATAGGGAGCTTATTCGTTTGTATCGAGGGTCTTGAAGTCCACTAAGAGCGGGTTGTGATCGCTGCACTCCTTGTGGCTCGGGATCTCTGCGGCCATAGCCTTCAGTGGACCGTCGTAAAAGAGGTGATCTATTCTAAATGCATACAGTGGCTCATTAAATGAAACCCCCATCCCCCTACCGGTCTCCACAAAGGCGTCGCTGCGGTCATCCCTGATGCGAGAGTAGCAGTAGGACATAGGCGTATCATTAAAGTCACCACAGATGATGGTGTATGTAGGTGCGAAGTCTCGCTGCAGAGATCTCACCTTATCTCGCACAGCATTGGCCGCACCGGCTCTCACATTGAGTGACGGACCAAGCCTCCGCTTGATAGCGAGTAGGCGAGACTTCATCTCCTCCAGGCTCGGCTTCGTAAGGTAGCCACGGAAGGTCGCCTTCTCCTCCGATGCGAGGCTATAGCTCTCCATATGGTTATTGACCAAGAGGAGGGAGCGGTCCGGTGCAATCCTAAGGAGGTACCATGCGGAGCCATTGGTGTAAGACTTATAGTCGATCATACCGCCATCGATGATGTCGTACCGGCTGAGGAGCAGCAGCCGATCATCGGAGTAGTAGCGACGGTGGGGATAGCGCTGCAGGAGTCTCCTCCCCTCCTCACCATATCCTCCTATCTGCTCCGGGGAGACCCCCTCTTGCAGACAGATGATATCGGCTCCCGATTGCTCAAGGATGTGAAGAGCTGCCGGGATGCCAGCGTCATCCTTAAGAGCCATATTGGCAACATTGTACGAGACGACTCTCAGGTCCCTCGCATCACTCAGTGAAGTACTGTGGAGCGGGAAAAAGGTAAGGATATAGCCTCCACTCAAGACCAGTAAGAGCACGCAAGCAACGGCAGACCTCCATAGTCTCATCACCAGCGCAGCTACGAGGAGAAGGAGGACTGCCACGAGGAGAAAGGGGAAAGAGAGATTAAGGAAGGAGGGGATCTGAGTCCTGAGCGGTGAGATAGAGGGCGAGAGCATCGCTCCTCCATAGAGGAGAAATACCAGCACCATCACCACCGTCCAGACAATCCGTCCGGTGGTGCTCAGCAGGCTTGCTCTATGCCTCCGGTCTCCCATAGGAAGTATCAGAAAAACTCCTGCACCCCGTCTCGTACCCGCTTCTTGTCCCGCTTGCGCCAGTACATAATGAGCAGGTAGCCAAAAATCATCCCGCCGAGGTGGGCGAAGTGGGCAACATTGTCTCCGGTCTGCGACACGCCGGCAAAGAGCTCCATAATGCCGTAGCCGATGACCATCCACTTAGCCTTGATCGGGATAGGGATAAACATGATGAAGAGAGGCGCATTGGGATAGAGCATCCCAAAGGCAAGGAGGATCCCAAAGATCGCTCCACTCGCCCCCACCGTGATCAAGTAGTCCCCATAGTACGCCAGCGTCTCAGGTGACATCCCGATACCCCAGACGATCTCCTGCACTACTGCCGCCCCCAAGCCACAAACAAAGTAGTAGATCAGGTACCTCTTCGCACCCCAGGTTCGCTCGATCACAGTACCGAACATCCAGAGCGCAAACATATTGAAGAAGAAGTGGCTGAACCCACCATGCATAAACATATAGGAGACAAACTGATAGATCTTAAAGCTCCCAGCCTGCCAGTAGTGCAGCCCCAAGAAGAAATTGAGATCTATACCCACCCTCTGACAGAGCCAGAGAGCGATCAGCATCACTCCATTGACACATATCAGTGACATCGTCACCGGTGGCATGAGAGCCGAGTCTCCTATTCGCATAAGTGGTAAATCGTTGTCGCCTATTCTTATTCCTTACCTAATCAATTCCACCGGATCAGAGGGTCTTGTCCCAGGGCGTAGAGTAGTCCTGGAAGCCCTTATACACCATCGGGATACGGTCGATCACATCGGAGGCTGTCAGCGTCTCCTCAGACGCCTCATTCCGATAGAGATCCGCTGCATAGCCATGGATAAAAACCGACTCCACACAGGCGTGCAGGGGCTTGATGCCCTTGCCGAGTAGCGCAAGTATGATCCCCGTAAGCACATCTCCTGTGCCTGCCGTGGCCAGACCCGGATTGCCAGACGAATTAATAATCACACGCCCCCGCGGCGTACAAGTAGCGGTAAAGGCTCCCTTGAGGACAATATAGCATGCATAGCGAGAGGCCATCTCGACTGCCTTCATCAGACGCTCGTAGTCGGTCTCAGAGGGACCGAAGAGACGATCAAACTCCCCTGCGTGTGGAGTAAGTATCGATCCGGCAGTAAGGGCACTGAGCTTCTCAGGGCACTTGGAGAGATGATAGAGTGCATCCGCATCGAGGATCATAGGGCGGTTACTGCTTTCGATGAGCTCCATAAGGGCGCGACCGGTGGCCTCACTCCGCCCGAGACCGGGTCCTACGGCTATGGCATCATAGAGCGAGAGATCCTCGCTGGTGCCGGTGAAGCCCTCCGCAGAGTGATCCTCGGTGACCAACGCCTCAGGTACGGCGAGATGCATCATCGTATCCGCTCCAGCAGGGAGATGAATGGTCAGATGCCCCGTCCCGGCACGCATCGCAGCTCGTGCAGCGAGGATCGAGGCGCCCATCATCCCCTTAGATCCGGCGATGAGGAGCGTCCGACCATAGTCGTACTTATTGGTGAAGCGCTTCCGAGAGCCGAAGGCTCCCTCCATATCTCCGTCCTCAAGGAGGTAGTACTTCACATCGCTCGTGAGGGAGCTGTCATCCAAGCCGATACTAAGGACCTTCCAGTCCCCCACGAGTGCCGCATTTTCTCTCAGGAAGAAAGCCAGCTTGGGAGAGTGAAAGGCATAGGTCACACTGGCGTGGATGACAGCCTCAGGGTCATTGTCCCTATTGTCCTCAGCACAGAGACCGGATGGCATATCGAGGGAGATGACAAAGGGGCGCTTCTTATTGATGAACCGGCAGACATTGGCAAGGCTACCGACAAAGCGACCGCTCTGCTCCGTGCCACAGATCCCATCGATGACGATCGTCCTTTGATCCATCTTGGGCGGGACAAAGTCCCGACTGACCTCACGCAAGACCAGTCCTGACTCCAGGGCTCTGGTCTTGGCCCAGGAGACCACCTCAGGCAGCACCCCCGAGCTACTGTCATTGAGCAGGGTGACATCGGTGGTGTGCCCCAGCATATTGAGTGTGACTGCCGAGAGCAGTGCCACGGCTCCCGCCATACTCGGACCGGCAAAGACGATCAAGTGCTGCCTCGACCTCAGCTCTCGCTGTAGCTGAGTCATAAAAGCGTCAGCAAGCCTCTCCGCCAGCTGATGCTCATCCAGGGCGCCTACGCCCTCCATTGCACTGGCCAGTAGTCGCTGAGTGGTCTGATCGTTGAGTATCTTAAGCATAGTCTGCTCAGTCCGGATAATGGGTATGTGATATAACCTGAAGAGGAGCGGCGCACCCAGTGTCACCGGATACACCGCTCCTCTTTCTCTTTTTTCTTAGAAATATCGATCCTCTATCATCTGTAGGGCAGAAATCCTCTGCTCTACGTCAAGAGGGAGAGGAGAGGGATGGCTCAGTTATGCAGACGCTCCTGCTCGGAGGCTTTCTTGTCCAGCACAATATGGAGGACATAGCCCAGAAGGATGAGACCGAGACCTACGAATAGCCCTATATTAGCCTGTGCACCACCGGTAACACCGATGAAGACCAGTACTCCGGCTCCGATGAGCATAACGAGGACGCCTAAGTATTTCAGGAAATTCATGATTGATATCTATTTGGTTTTTATTGTTCTGTCACAAATGTAGCAAAATAATTCGGGGTACAAAGGGCGTACACACCCCGCCTCACCACATATGTACCGAGTGACCCGGATGGGATTCAAACCCATGACCTTCAGATCCGGAATCTGACACTCTATTCAGCTGAGCTACCGGGCCCAATCCCCCTCTACGTTGCAAAGGTAGACAATTCTCTCGATATATCGAGCCAATTCATCCCCAAATGCAGAGCAATCGCCATCGAGACAACCCTCACATACCCCCTGTCTCACGGTCTCCGACCAGGAGTCCCGGAGACACCTCCGCAGAACCGTGGATCCCAGTCACATTAAGGGGAGCATTTTCTTTTACCGATATTAGGAATATCTAATACCGATATTAGGCGAGACTAATACCGATATTAGATTTCTCTAATATCGGTATTAGTGAGAGGGACAGAAAAAAACTTGTCAGATCGACCACTCAGCACCATCCTTGGTGTCCTTGACGACAAAGCCGAGTGCCGTCAGGCGGTCTCTGATCTCATCGGAGACGGTCCAGTCCTTCCTGTCCTTAGCTTGCTGACGCAGGTCCAGGAGGAGATCCATCGCGCCGTCAAAGGCCTCCTGATGCTGAGAGGACAGGCCTGCATTCGCCACACGCATACCCAGCACTCCGTATAGGAACGTATCAAAGAGCTGACGCAGATCGCTGATCTGCTCCTCAGTGAGCGGCTGATCACCATTCTTTGCGGTGTTGATCACACGAGCTGCATCAAAGAGCTCTGCAACTACCTGCGGGGTATTGAGATCGTCATTGAGGTGCTCATAGGAGGCGTGGATGAAATCCCTTACCTCAGTGGTCTGAGTGGCGGATGGCTTCAGCGTATCCAGCGCCTTGTAAGCCTCGTGGAGCCGGGTCAGTCCCTTCTCTGCAGCCTGTAGCGCCTGATTGCTGAAATCAAGCTGACTGCGGTAGTGAGCCATCAGGACAAAGAAGCGAACCGTCATCGGATCATATGCCTGATCGAGGAGCTTGTGCTTGCCACTGAAGACCTCATCAAGCGTGATGAAGTTACCGAGGCTCTTGCCCATCTTTTGACCATTGATGGTGATGAGATTGTTGTGGAGCCAGTAGTGGACCATCGGATGCCCCATCGAGGCGACCGCCTGAGCGATCTCGCACTCGTGGTGGGGGAAGACCAAGTCCAGCCCGCCTCCGTGGATGTCAAATTGATCCCCCAGATACTTCCGTCCCATAGCGGTACACTCGCAGTGCCAGCCGGGGAAGCCGATGCCCCAGGGACTCTTCCACTTCATGATATGCTCCGGAGAGGCCTCCTTCCAGAGGGCAAAGTCAAGCGGATTGCGCTTCTCGTCCTGACCGGAAAGCTGCCTCGTATTCGCCCGCATATCCTCGATGTTGCGACCTGAGAGGCGACCATAATTGTACTTCTTATCGTACTTCTCTACGTCAAAGTAGACCGATCCGCCCGAGACATAGGCAAAGCCATTATCCAAGATCTGCTGCGTCAGCTCGATCTGCTCCTGGATGTGGGCACTCGCCATCGGCTCAATGGAGGGAGGGAGGACATTGAGCGCCTCCATATTGTGATGATAGGCAGTCAAGTAGTGCTGCACCACCTCCATAGGCTCGATTTGCTCCAGTCGCGCCTTCTTCGCAATCTTGTCCTCACCATCATCGGAGTCGTGCTCGAGGTGCCCGACATCGGTGATGTTGCGGACATAGCGGACCTTATAGTCTAGGTGCGACAAGTACCTGAATAAGATGTCAAAAGTGACGGCCGGCCGAGCATGGCCCAGGTGGGCGTCACCATAGACCGTGGGGCCGCAGACGTACATACCAACATGCGGGGACTGGAGTGGCTTGAAGTCCTCCAGCTTACGGTCCTCGGTGTTGTAAAACTTTAGTCCCTTCCTTATCTCTTCTTTATTTATCTCCATATCAATTTCTCATACATTTATATATCAAGAGGCGCCACCTGCTCATGCAAGAGCAGACCTCGAGCCACCTCAGCAGCTTTGTCTCGTCCCTCGAGCTGTGACAGGATCGCCACACCATAGGCGAAGCAGTAGCGGGGACCTCTCGCAGTGATGATCTGTCCGTCCACCACCGCCTCAGTCTCTACGACCTCTGCTCCCTCGAGGTACTTCTCCCACCCGGGGTACGCCGTGGCTCGCTTGCCGCGGAGGAGCCCCATTCGGCCAAGCACAGAGGGAGCGGCACACATGGCACCGACCAATCGACCATCTCTCAGCTGAGAGGTGATCAGGTCCCTCACCTTGTCGCTCTGATAGAGATTTTCTGTACCGGTAGCTCCACCGGGTAGAGCGATGGCATCAGCGGGCTGCCTCCGGATCTCATCGATGGTATGGTCGGCAGTAAAGTGGAGCCCGTGGGCGCCCTCTACAGAGGTCGTGTCGTTGATCGAGACGAAGGTCGCCTCCACACCTCCCCGGCGGAGAGCATCCCAGGCACCCATCGCCTCTGTCTCCTCAAATCCATCTGCCAGGATAATATAAGCTGTCTTAGACATATTTTCTTGATCTAAAGAGCTCAGTTGAGCTCGTACTTGTAGGTTATCTTTCCTCTCTGATTATTCACCTGATCGGCGCGACTGAAGCGAGTGGCCTTGGCGGCCTTGATCGCACTCTGCTGCATGGAGTAGTCGCCTATGGTTGTCCCGGGAGCGATCGTGGCAGCGATGACGTTTCCACTACTATTGACGGTAATGGTGACGACGATGCGGCCCTCCACATTCTTTGTGAAGTCCGGTCTCTTGAGTCCGCCCACAATATCACGCCCGGCAAGAGACCAGCCGCCAAAGCCTGCCACTCCGGAGCCTGCACCTCCACCGGTCACATTACCGGAGGGAGAGCCCTGGTGCCCTGTCGTCGAGCCCGACGGGGTAGTCCCCGACCCGGATGCATTCTGAGCATTTCCCAGAGCTCCTGCCACCCTACCGGCGATATCGGCCTTGCGCTTAGCCTCAGCAGCCTCGCGCTTCTTCTGCTCTTCCCGGAGACGCTCTTGGCGCTGCCTCTCCAGCTCCGCGCGGGTGTCCTTTTTCTTCACCTGCTCCTTCTTAGGCTCCTCACGCTTGACCTGCTTCACCTCCGGAGCCTCCGGCAGGTCCTGCGTCAGCAGGTCCTCATCGGGCGGTGTGGGTGTCGGCTCCACGGGGTCCACCTCCTCAGGTGGGATGATCTCGTGCGGATCGTAGGTCCCCTCAGCCTCTGCCATATTTCCTATGGAGACTAAGATCCCGGCGGGTAGATCCGGGACCTTGATCGGAGGCATGAGGACGACGAAGAGCAGCCCCACAGCGAGGACGTGCACCCCCACTGCAATGGCTGCCGAGATCCATTGCCTGCTATTTCTCTTATCTTCCTCCACTATACTTTGCTTGAGCCATGATTACTCCTTGAGCGGGCGAGTGGCGAGGACCATCTGATAGCGATTCTCCACCGCAATATTCAGCACCTTCACCACCTCACCGTACGGCACACCCTCATCTGCATAGAGGGCGACGAACATATCAGGATTCTGATCCAGAGTCTCCTGCAGAAAGGGGGCAATTTCCTCAAAGGTCACCTGCCGATCCGCTCCATTACCGACACCAACGAAGTACTCCCCCTCCGGGGTGACAGTAACACGAGTGACGGGGCGGGCATTGGTCTGCTGAGAACTCTTAGGTAGCAGGACCCTCAGGGCACTCGGCACCACGAGAGTACTCGAGACCATGAAGAAGATCAGGAGCAGGAAGATGACATCGGTCATCGATGCCATACTAAAGTCTCCTATAGCCTTAGATCTACGCTTCAGCTTCATCAGTGTATCCCTCCCTTTCGTGCAGACGTGACGGTAGGCTCATTGAGCAGATCCATAAAGTCCAGAGCCTCCGACTCAGACTTTGAGACAATCTTATCCACCCGAGTCGTGAGGTAATTGTAGGCAAAGAGGGCGAGGATACCGACGATCAGACCACCGACTGTCGTCACCAGCGCCTCATAGATACCGGAGGAGAGCAGTGAGACATCGACATTGGCTCCCGCCTGTGCCATATTGTAGAAGGCACGGATCATACCGGTCACCGTACCGAGGAAGCCGATCATCGGCGCTCCGGCGGCGACGGTAGCGAGGAGAGGAAGTGACTTCTCCAAGCGCTGCACCTCGAGGTTGCCCACATTCTCTATCGCTGCCATGATCTCCTCTGTCGGACGTCCCAAGCGATCAATTCCCTTGGAGATCATCCTCGCGCCCGGGGTATGCTCAGCCTCGCAGAGATCCTTGGCAGACTCCAGCTTGCCCTCACGGATATAGTCCCGAGTCTTTTCGATGAAGGAGGGATTGCTCTTGCCGGCTTTGTTGTAAAAGAGGACCCGCTCCACAAAGATGTAGCAGGCGATGATCGAGAGGAGCAGGAGGACGATCATGATCCAGCCTCCCTTGACAGCCAAGTCCCATAGATTCATCGTCTCTGTATCGGTGACGGCGGAGCCTGCCACCTGAGAGAGCTGAGGCAGAGTATCTGCCGCGATTTGAAGGAAATTCATCTGATGATATTCTGATAAAATTATTGTGCTATACTACATCCTCCCCCACCTAATGATCTCACTTACTGAGGATCTCGAGATACTTGCGGACCACGGTCTCAAATCCCTCATACAGGGCTTCGCAGATCACGGCATGGCCGATAGAGACCTCATCCAGCTCCGGGATATGCCTGTGGAGGAGTGCCAGATTGTCGAGGCTAAGGTCGTGACCGGCATTGACTCCGAGCCCCAGCTCCTTAGCACGCTTGGCACAGGCCACAAAAGGTCGGACAGCCTCCTCAGGGTGCGTCGGATACAGGTCAGCATAGGGCTTCGTATACATCTCCACTCGATCAGCCCCTACACTCCGAGCAGCGACGAGATTCTCCAAGTCAGTGTCCACAAAGATAGAGGCGCGGATGCCGGCCCGGTGAAGTCGGTCGATGATCTTCTCCAGCTGGTCATAGTGCGCCTCCACGTTCCACCCTGCACTGCTCGTCAGTGCATCAGGTGCATCAGGCACCAGGGTGACCTGATCAGGACCCACCTGCGTGACTAAGGACAGGAAGTCCTCAGAGGGATAGCCCTCGATATTGTACTCCGTATCGACCACCTGCCTCAGCGCCGGGACATCAGCATACTTAATATGACGCTCATCGGGTCTGGGATGGACGGTGATCCCCTGCGCCCCCATCCGCTGGAGGTCCTTAGCCACCCGGATAATGTCCGGACGATTCTCCCCCCGGGCATTCCTGAGCGTGGCTACTTTATTGATATTGACACTAAATAGAGTCATAACTACACTATATGATTATGATAGACACAAAGGTAACACTTTTCCAAGTCAAGACCTTTCCCTAAAGCGAGCTGTGACAAAAAGAGCCACCATTTCTACCTACAAGGGACCCCCTACACAGAGAAATGGCGCACCACAGAGCCGATAGGGATAAAAAAAGAGCAACACCGTAGAGACTACGATGCTGCTCTTAGATGAGTCTTATTGTGGACCGAAGTATCAGGCCTTAGCCTTGTCTACGATCGCCTTAAACGCCTCCTGGTGATTCATCGCGAGGTCAGCAAGGACCTTACGATTGATCTCGATACCCTTGTCGTGGAGCATCCCCATGAGCTTTGAGTAGGAGAGTCCCTCCTGACGTGCAGCCGCATTGATACGCTGGATCCAGAGGGCACGGAAAGTGCGCTTCTTGACCTTACGATCGCGGTAAGCGTAGGTAAGTCCCTTCTCCCAAGTATTCTTAGCTACCGTCCAGACATTCCTACGTGCACCATAGTAGCCACGGGTCTGCTTGAGGATTCTCTTGCGCCGCGCCTTAGAGGCGGCATGATTGACTGATCTTGACATGATTCTAAAATTTCTGTGGACATGAGCGGCGGATCATTACTCCCCGCACTTCTCTGCTCATCATCCTGTTACTAAAATCTTACGTAGTCGACCGCTTACTTATGCAAGTCCCAGCAGTTTCTTGACCCCACGCTCATTGGACTCGTGTACCAGTCCGGTTTTGGTGAGATCACGCTTTTGCCTCTTGGACTTACATGCCAGGAGGTGGCTCTTGTAAGCATGCTTACGCTTGATTTTTCCTGATCCGGTGAGAGAAAATCTCTTCTTAGCACCGCAATTAGTCTTAACCTTAGGCATGACTTGATGGATTATATATTGTATAAATTAGTGTTTGCCGCGGCTCACGCCGTGGACGTTGTTACGCCTCCTCATCCGGCTCACTATCGGAGCTTTCGTCAGAGGTGTGATGTTGATTGCTACTGCTACTATCGTCACTCTTCTTCTTGGCGACCCCCTTCTTGGGTGAAAAGAGCATACTCATGCGCTTTCCCTCAAGCTTAGGGAGCTGATCCACCCGAGCATAGTCCTCGAGATCGTTGGCAAAACGAAGGAGGAGGAGCTTGCCCTGGTCCTTAAAGACGATGGACCGACCGCGGAAGAAGACATAAGCACGTACCTTGCTGCCCTCCTGCAGGAAGCTGATGGCATGGCGGAGCTTGAAGCTGTAGTCATGGTCGTCTGTCTGAGGTCCGAAGCGGATCTCCTTGAGCGTTGTCTTGACCTGATTGGCTTTCTGCTCCTTAGCCTTCTTCTTCTGCTGGTAAAGAAACTTTTGGTAGTCCAAGATCTTACAGACAGGCGGATCTGCATTGGGCGAAATCTCCACGAGATCAAGCTCCTGCTGCTGCGCCATACGGCGAGCCTCCTGGATGGTGTAGATCCCTTGCTCCACGTTGTCCCCTACGACACGCACCTCACGAGCACGGATCTGCTCATTGATACGATTGGAGTTTTCATCGTCGCGACTGCCGCGACTATTTGGCTGTCTTCTTGCGGACATTAAGTCTCTTCTTGAGGTCTAAAAATATAAGTTACGTGTCGGCAGCCTCCACTTCCTACCTTCCCTGGCGGGACAGGCACGAAAGTCGACCAAACCGGTAGTTATCAGTCTATTATTCCTTATCGTGCTGGTGAGCAAAGGCCTTCTGAGCCTCATCAGTTTGCTCCCACTGATGGGTCTGCTTGTAGATTTCCTGAGCCACAGCGTCGGCAAAGGTACTAATTTTTTCTGTACCCTGCTCGCCTTCACCCTGTTTGCGAATAGAAACAGTACCCTCTGCCTCCTCCTTCTCGCCTACGATCAAGAGGTAGGGGATGCGCATCAGCTCTGTCTCGCGGATCTTCTTACCGAGCTTCTCGTCTCGATCATCGACCTTGACACGGATACCCTTCTCCTTCAGCTCATCCTCCACCTTATAGGCGTAGTCAAGATACTTCTCTGAGACCGGCAGGACTGCCACCTGGTCAGGGCAGAGCCAGAGGGGGAACTTGCCCGCCGTATTCTCGCAGAGGACGGCGACAAAGCGCTCAATCGAACCAAAAGGTGCACGGTGGAGCATCACCGGACGGTGCATCTGCCCGTCCTCCCCGGTGTACTCGAGCTGGAAGCGCTCCGGCAGATTGTAGTCCACCTGGATGGTACCGAGCTGCCACTTGCGGCCGATAGCGTCCTTGACCATAAAGTCGAGCTTCGGACCGTAGAAGGCAGCCTCCCCCTCGACTACCTTGGCCTTAACACCTCGATCCTTGCAGACCTCGATAATGGCATTCTCTGCCTTCTCCCAATTCTCATCCGACCCGATGTATTTCTCCTTATTATTGGGGTCGCGCAGGGAGATCTGTGCCTCAAAGGACTTAAACTCAAGCGTCTTGAAGACAATATAGATGATGTCCATCACGCGCTCAAACTCCTCCTTGATCTGATCAGGGCGGCAGAAGATATGCGCATCATCCTGCGTAAAGCCTCTCACACGGGTCAGCCCGTGGAGCTCTCCACTCTGCTCGTAGCGGTACACCGTACCAAACTCCGCAATGCGCACCGGCAGATCCCTATAGGAGCGCGGCTTGCTCCGGAAGACTATACAGTGGTGGGGGCAATTCATCGGCTTGAGCATGTACTCCTCGCCCTCCTGCGGGGTCGTGATGGGGCGGAAGGAGTCCTTCCCATACTTTGCCCAGTGGCCGGAGGTGACATAGAGTTGCTTGCTACCGATATGGGGCGTCATCACCTGCTGGTAGCCATAGGTCTCCTGGACACGCTCCAAGAAGCGCTGCAGGGTCAGCCGAAGTTGCGTGCCTCTCGGAAGCCAGAGGGGCAGACCGGGACCCACCTCGCTCGAGAAGGTAAAGAGCTCAAGCTCCTTACCGATCTTACGATGGTCACGGAGCTTCGCCTCCTCCACCATCTGGAGGTACTCATCGAGCATCTTAGCCTTGGGGAAGGTGATGCCGTACACGCGGGTAAGCATCTGACGATTTTCATCCCCACGCCAGTAAGCTCCTGCGAGCTTGGTCAGCTTGACCGCCTTGATCAGACCGGTGCTTGGGATATGCGGTCCACGGCATAGGTCAACGAAGTTGCCACAGGTGTAGGTACTTATCGTCCCATCCTCAAGGTCCTGGATAAGCTCCACCTTATACGGATCCTTATCCTCCTCAGTCCAGTGATGGAGAGCGTCTTCCTTGGAGATCTCCTGACGGACCAGCCGCTGATCCTCCTTGGCAAGCTCCATGATACGCTTCTCCAGCTTAGGCAGGTCACTCTCAGTCAGAGTGGTGCCTGTATCCGTCATGTCGATATCGTAGTAGTAGCCGTCATCAACAGCGGGACCTATGGCAAATTTCACCCCAGGGTAAAGTTCCTGCAGCGCCTCGGCAGTCAGGTGTGCCGAGGTGTGCCAGAAGGCATGCTTCCCCTCGTCATCATCCCAGGTGAAGAACTGCACACGTGCATCCTCCTCTATGGGACGCATTACATCCCATAGCTTGCCATTCACCCTTGCCACCAAGATCTTCTTAGCCAGCTGAGGGCTGATCTCTGCCGCCAGCTCTTGGCTGGTTACCCCCTTAGGAGCCTCTTTCTGAGACCCGTTCGGAAATGTAATTGTGATATTTGCCATGATCTATATTGATTGATCTACTTTCTCTGTTTACTATCTATAATAGACAAAGGTACAAACTTTTGCCGTATTCTGACCCGACCCACAAAATCAGACCCCGACGTGACCGGGCATGAGGACGAAGACGAAAGAGGATGGGAAGCCGGAGGGCTCCCGGGGGCCCACAGTGGTCAGGGATTGAGCTCGCGGAGACGATCGCGGACCTGCTCCATCTGCCACATAGGGGTGGAGGTGGCGCCGGTGATGCCCACCATCCGGACCTCAGGAGGGAGAGGGACGGTGATCTCGGAGGGGTCAGAGATAAAGTAGGTGTGGGGGTTGGCCTGCAGTGCGGCGTGGTAGAGTACCTTGCCGTTGCTGCTATTCTGCCCGGCGATGAAGTAGATAACGTCCTTACTCTTGGCAAAGTCGATGAGATCCTTCATCCGATTGGCGACCTGACGGCAGATGGTGTCGTGGCTCTCGAAGTATACCCCGGTGACGAGGTGGTCGCTGATATAGCTGATGAGCTCCCGGTAAGCCTTGCCGTCCATAGTGGTCTGGCTGAAGAGATAGACCGGACATCCAAGGTCGACCTTCTCCTCCACGTCGCTGATCGACTGGACGACGATCGCATGCCCCTCTGTCTGACCGACGAGTCCATTCACCTCGGCATGCCCCAGCTTGCCGAAGATAACGATCTGCCCTCCCTCGCGGGAGGTTTTCTCATAGGTCTTGCGGATCTTGCGCTGGAGGGAGAGGACGACCGGGCAGGTGGCATCGATGATCTCCAGTCCGCGAGCGCGCGCCTCAGCATAAACCTCGGGCGGTTCGCCGTGTGCCCGAAAGAGTACCCGCTTATCTCTCAGGCGGCTGAGATCCTCGTGGCGGATCGGGCGGAGTCCCTTCTCGGAGAGACGTGATACCTCCTGACTATTGTGGACAATGTCACCGAGGGAGTAGAGCGAGTGCCCCCCCTCGAGCTCGGTCTCTGCCTTCTCAATCGCAGTGACGACACCGAAGCAGAAGCCGGACTTGCTATTGATCTCAATGTCGATCATAGGCGCTCCCTCACCCGCTCCTCGACCCAGGCCTGTTGCTGGTCGAGGGTCATGTCAGAGTTGTCAAGGACAAGGGCGTCCTCAGCCTGCCTGAGGGGACTGACAGCGCGACCGGAGTCGATGCGATCCCGCTCACGGACATTGGCGAGCACGGAGTCGTAGGTGACCACTTCGCCCTTAGCCGTCAGTTCGTCAAAGCGCCTGCGTGCCCGGACTTCGGGGCGGGCGGTGACAAAGATCTTAAGCTCCGCATCGGGGAGAATGGTGGTGCCTACATCCCGTCCGTCCATTACGACTCCTTTCTCCCTCGCCATAGCCTGCTGCTGTCTCGTAAGCGCAGCGCGGACCTCCGGTATAGTAGCGATCGGGCTGACATGCTCAGAGACCTCCATACCTCGGATCTCCCGCTCGACATCCTCGCCATTGAGAAGGAGGTGCTGGCCATCGGGGTAGATGGCGAAGCGCATCTCGACCTCAGGGAGACGGCGGATGATCTCCTCGACCATCGGCTCCTCCCCACTGAAGAGTCCCTCGCGGAGGGCAAAGAGGGTGACGCCCCTATACATAGCACCGGTATCGACGTAAGTGTAGCCGAGGGCGCGGGCGAGACGCTTGGCGATGGTGCTCTTGCCGCAGGAGGAGTAGCCGTCGAGGGCAATATTGATCTTCTTGCTGTCTGTCATTACTGCATGCGCTTGATGATGTTGTAGGAGCCGAAGACACCGAGTGCGCCGGCGCGGCTCATGTCCCGATCCCCCTTCTCCTTATCCCCTGTGGCGTAGTAGGCAAGTCCGCGGGCAAAGAAGGCATCACCAAATGAGGGATCCGTGATGATCAGATCGCTGAGGGCGGAGATCGCCTCGTGGTACTGCCCGAGACCATAATGAGCATAGGCGAGGTTGTAGAGCGCCGGGAGGTAACCGGGGACGAGGTCAAGGACCTTACGGAAGTCCTCCATGGAGGAGGTGTAGGTCGCTTTCTTGAGGAGGTAATCCTTGGAGAGATCCGCCTTGGAGACATCGACGCCGAGGTCGATCTGGGTGTGGCGGACGGTCTCCCTATTGATGAAGTCCTTGATGCGGGATACACCACGCTGGAGGTAGGCATCGGGCTGGTCGGGATGCTCAGCGATCACCCGGTCGAGTGTTGCCACCGCCGCCGCATGGTCGCTGACCATCACCTGATCCATGGCGAGGGCAAAGAGATCCTGCTCCCTCATCTGCGGGAAGGAGTCAATGCGGCTCATGTGGTAGTCAAACTGCAGCTGATTGAGCACCGGGAGGTCATTGACCACATAGATCTTGCGATCAGACGTCGGCAGATGAAGCTCGCCCGAGTAGTCCCGCTCCTTGCCGAGTCGGGGCTGAGCCTCCTCCTTCATATAGTAGGAGAGGGTGAAGAGTGGCATCGGCTCCACCGGCATCTCTCGATCCTGCACGCGACCACGGATGCCGCCCTCCTCCGCCTCAACATAGAGCTCATTGTACCCCTTCTCCCGGCTGTTGTAGACGAGGAGACGGAACTTGCGGATGTTGTCGTCCCGCTCGTCTCGGACCTGACGGGCGCCTCCCTCAGCGTACATATTCTCCGCATCCTCTTTCAGCAACTCCGACATCTCCTTCTGCTGCTGCTCGGCCTTGCGACGGGTGGCGGGATCGTACATCATCTTGCTGGCGAGATAATTGTCCTTCTTTGCCTCAAGGGTCTGCCCCAGCCCCATATTGGCTCTGGCGCGCTCGGCAAAGGCGGGGACAAATGTGGGATAGCGGTTGATGATCTTGGTCAGGTCGGACTTGGCGAGAGTGTAGCTGCCGAGCTCATTGGCGACTAAGGCGCGATTGAAGATCGCAAAGTAATTGTCCGGCTGCAGCATGACCACTCTACTGAAGTCGTCTAATGCTCCATTGAGCTCCCCCACCTGCGTCCGGAGGAGGGCGCGATTGTATCGGGCGATGAGGTTATTGGGATCCAGTTCCACCGCCATAGTGTAGTCGCCCATCGCTCCGCGCATATTATTCTGCTGATATCGGATGAGCGCTCTATTGGTATAGAGTATTGGTTCATTGGCATTGATGCGTATCGCCTTGTCGAGGTAGTCCTCCGCCTCCCGATACTTGTGCCTGCTGTAGGCAATATCCGCCATAGATAAGTGCGCATTGGTCAGCGAAGGAGAGAGAGCAAGCGCTTTCTCAAAAAGCCCCTGCGCTGCAACGGTATCCCCCTGCTGCAGCCGGAGACCGCCATCAATCAGATAGCCATCCGCATAGTCGGGATGGTATCGGTGGAGGTGATCCAGAAGGCGACGGGCTGAGATCGTATCCTTCATCGAGGTGTAGAGGACCGCAGCATTGTGCAGCGCCCCCCGATTGTCGGGATTATCGGCAAGCACCACCTTGTAGTCCTGAAGCGCCAGCGAGTCCTCTCCCAGCGTGTGGCGGGGGAGGGCGCGGAGGGAAAAGGCGTCGTAGAGGAAGGGATTGCGTCCGATGCTGACAGAAGCATCCTGCTCAGCACCCCTGACATCCCCGAGACTGTACTTTGCCACCGCCCGCCAGTAGTAGGGGCGTGCAGAGGTGGAGTCGACCCGAATGGCAGTATTGAAGTACTGGATGGCGAGGACGTAGTCCTTGAAGAGGATCGCATTTTGCCCTATGGTCATCACCCGGGTCGGGTCGATCTGGGCGTGTGCGGGCAGGAGATGACAGACCACCAAGAGGGCAGTCATCCAGAGTCGTAGGCGGATCCTCTCTCTCATCCTGGTCAGTTATCGGCTGTTGGTGATGATCTTGTAGTCCGCTCGGACATTGCCGCGGGACATCTTCTTGAGCTTACTGCGGATCATGGCCTTGCGCATCGCGGGGACCTTGTCCGTGAAGAGGATCCCTCGCGTGTGATCAAACTCGTGCTGGAAGACCCGGGCGCTGAAGCCTCGGAAGGTCTCCTCGTGCCACTCAAAGCTCTCATCCTGATACTTCACCCGCACCATCGTCGGTCGGCTCACCGGCTCGCTGAGACCGGGGAGACTGAGGCATCCCTCGTCCAAAGTGACCTCCTCCGTGCCATACTCCAGCACCTCCGCATTGATAAAGGTGTGCTTCATATCCGCTGTCTCGGGATAGGCGTCCTGGAGGGGCGACGCATCGATGACAAAGAGCTGCAGCGCCTTGCCCACCTGCGGGGCGGCCAGTCCGATCCCATCGGAGGCATACATAGTGTCGTACATATCGGCAATCAGTTTCTGGAGACCGGGCAGATCAGGAGTCACCTCCTTGGTCGGTTCTCTCAGTACATCAGTGCCGTAGACGTATATAGGTAGTTCCATTGCTTACTTTCTATTCATTAGTTATATCTCTCCCCGATCCTGCATCTCACGATAGATCCGACTCTCAAGGAAGTCACGCAGGATGATCACGGCGCTGATCTCGTCGACCAAGCCCTTCTCCCGCCTCTTCATCCGCCCCATTCCGCTCTCGACGAGAGTCCGATTGGCGATCACCGAAGTGAAGCGCTCGTCATACCTTATGATGGGCATAGTAGGCAAAAGTTTACGCAGCCTATTGATCAGCGGGGTAATGTACTTCTCACTCTCAGAGGGCGAATTGTCCGCCTGCTTAGGTAGCCCGATGATGATCGCATCCACATTCTCCCGCTGGCAGTAGTCCCTCACTCGATCAGGGATCCCACCGGTGGAGGCATAACCCATACCATCGGGGATGATCCTCAGAGGATCTGTCACCGCCATACCGGTTCGCTTGCGCCCTACATCCAGCCCTAAGAGACGTCCCATAGCAGCTCTCGGATGGTCTTACCGGTGACCGGGTCGATCACGTCAGGCGCTATCTCTGCCAGGGGGCGGAGGACAAAGAGCCGCTCTCGCATACGAGGATGAGGGATCTCCAGCCACTCATCGTGGTAGACCAGATCATCGATCATCAGTATATCAACATCGCAGGTCCGGTCGAAGTGGATCCCGCCGATGCTTTTCCGCTCACGCCCCAGCGCTCGCTCTATCTCGCGCGTCACCGTCAGGAGGGCACGAGGGGCAAGCGAAGTACGGACGGCGAGCACCTGATTGAGGAACTTATGCTCACTCTCAAAGCCCACCGGCTCCGTCTCCATAGGAGAGGAGACAGCGAAGACCTCCCCCACCCGCTCACCGATCAGCCGTGCAGCCTCAGAGAGGTAGTGGGTGCGGTCCCCCAAGTTACTCCCGAGAGCGATATAAGCAGCGTGCTCCATAGGTGTCAGAGGATGAGCATAGCATCGCCATAGCAACCAAAGCGGTACTCCTCCTTGATCGCCACTTTGTAGGCATTCATCATCACGTCGTAGCCGCCAAAGGCGACAGCCGTGAGCAGCGTAGAGGAGTACGGCATATGGAAGCCGGTCACCATACTATTGGCGATGCCAAAGGTGTACTCCGGGTAGATAAACTTCCCCGTCCACCCCCCGTATGGCTTGATGAAGCCATCGGTACTGAGCGCGGTCTCCAGTGCCTTCATCGTCGAGGTGCCGACACCGCAGATCTTATGCCCTCCCATACGCGCCTTATTGACCACGTCGCAGCACTCCTGCGTGATGGAGATCTGCTCGGAGCCCATCTTGTACTTCGCCAGGTCGTCCACATCGATCTCATCGTACATCACACGGCTGGTGCTTAGCTCAAGCTTCGCAAAGTGGACATCCTTCAAGTCGAGACGCTTCATCAGCTCGCGGCTAAAGTGAAATCCTGCCGACGGCCCCACGACAGCTCCCTCAGCCTCAGCGTATATGGTCTGGTACCGCTCAGCATCATCCGGTGTCGGCTCACGCTTGATATAGTCGGGCAGAGGTGTCATACCAAGATCTTTCAGATCCTGGATAAAGTGGTCATGATCCCCGTCATAGAGGAAGCGTAGGGTACGACCTCGGGAGGTGGTATTGTCGATCACCTCAGCAACCAGCCGCTCATCGTCACCAAAGAAAAGCTTATTCCCGATCCGGATCTTACGAGCCGGGTCCACGAGGACATCCCATAGGTAGTTCTCAGCCTTCAGCTCGCGCATCAGGAATACCTCGATGCGGGCATTCGTCTTCTCCTTATGACCCACGAGGTGGGCAGGGAAGACCTTCGCATTATTGAGGACGATCACGTCATCCTCAGAGAAGTACTCGATCAGATCCTTAAACTGTCTATGCTCGATCTCCCCACTCTTGCGGTGGAGCACCATCATCCGAGACTCATCGCGAAAGTCTGTCGGATGCTGAGCAATCAGTTTTTTTGGTAGCTTGAAGCCAAATTGTGACAACTTCATATATCAGTGTCTCTAAAATTGATTTTATCTATTCTCCCCCCTCAGCCACGATGCGATCCCGCCACGCCCTCAGGTCGGTCTGATGGACGGAAGCATACGCATCCAGCGTCTGCCGGATGAATGGCACAAAGTCCTCCGGGCGGATGCACTCCTCCACGCTTCGGTCGCCCACTCGTGTCCGCCGCAGTCGTGTGAGGTGAGCGCCACAGCCGAGCTGCTCTCCCAGGTCACGAGCCAGCGCACGAATGAAGATGCCCTTACCTCCCGTCACGCGCACCCGTGCAAGAGGTGGCTCGTAGCTCAGCAGCTCGATCCGATCAAAGCGGACCCGCTTAGCCGGCAACTCCACCTCATCCCCCCGACGTGCGATCATATAGGCACGCTCCCCGCCGATCTTCGCTGCGGAGTAGGCGGGCGGCACCTGATCAATCTCCCCCTCATACGAGAGCAGAGCTGTACGTATCTCCGCCTCTGTGAGGTGGTCGTAGGGGTAAAAAGCGTCGATGGAGTGCTCCAAGTCAAAGCTCGGCGTGGTGGCGCCCAGCCGTATCGTCGCCTCGTAGCACTTGTCGTGATCCTGCAGCTCCTCGATGCGCTTCGTGAAGCGCCCGGTACAGAGTACCACCACCCCGGTGGCCAGAGGATCAAGGGTACCGGCATGCCCCACCTTAAGCCGCTTAAGATTGAGCTCCGTGCAGGCGAGCCGGCGAAAGAGATTGACCAAGTCAAAGCTGGTCCAGCCGATCGGCTTATCTACGGAGACGATCATCCCCTCGCTGAAGGGGTTGGGCGGTGCAACACGCCTTCGCCCTCTCTCAGCGCCTATCTGATAGACCGCTCGTGTCAGTCGCTCCTCTCTCTTGTCCATCACCTTCTCTTAGAAAACTGCAAGATCCATGCCCAAGCCCAGCATCACCAGGATGACACCAGCGACAGCGATCCGATACCAGCCAAAGGAGGCAAAGGTGTGCTTCTGCACAAAGGTGATGAAGAAACGGACCGCCGCCAAGGCGACAATGAAGGAGATCACATTTCCCACCACTAAAAGGCCCATATGATCGGAGAGTACCGACAGCTCGCCGGACTTCCAGAACTTCAGCACCTCGTAGCAGGTGGCACCCAGCATCGTCGGCACAGCGAGGAAGAAGCTAAACTCTGCTGCTCGCTTCCGATCCATCCCCGCCACCATACCACCGATGATCGTACTCATCGAGCGCGACATCCCGGGCATAAACATGGCAATGGTCTGGAAGAGCCCGACGATGAAGGCATTCTTATAGGTGATCTCCCGTCCGTGCCCCCCCTTGTGGAGCCACTTGTCGATGAAGAGCATCACCACACCTCCGATGAGGAGATTGACGGCGATGATCCACACCGAGCCGAGTGCATGATCCACCCAGTCGCCGAAGAGCACTCCCAGCACTACCGCCGGCAAGAGCCCGATCAGGAGAGCTATGTAAAAGCGGAAGCGGCTTGCCGTGCGCTTCCACGCAGGCACCTCGGGGCTATCCATCTCCGGTGCCACCCTGAAGTCAAAGAAACGCCTCCAGTAGAGCACCACGACAGAGAGGATCGCTCCGAGCTGGATCATGACGGTGAAGGCCTTCACGAAAGGCGTACTCTCGATACCCATCAGGGACTGAGCGATCACTAAGTGACCGGTACTGGAGACCGGCAGAAACTCTGTCAGCCCCTCGACGATGGCGAGGACAATGGCTTGGACGACTGTCATCTCTCAGCTGGCTCAGTGGTGTCATCGGAGGGAGTCTCCTCACCGTTGTCGCTCCCCTTATAGTCGCTTCGCTTCCTCCAGAGGATCGCTACGGCGATGCCGGCATAGCCCAGCATGCAGACCAGCGGAGCCACACGGATGCGCATGGGGCTGAAGACCTCAGGATTAAATGTCACCCCATCCGTGGAGGCACCTCCGCTCATCAGCAGATACCCAATGATCAGGAGGAGAAGAGAGCCGAGGAGGATCAGGAGATTGACTCTCCCGAAGCCGTAGGTCTCAAAGTGCGTTTTCTTACCCTTATCTTTACTCATAACAATGTGTCTTGATGGCGCGCTCTTAGGC
The DNA here is from genome assembly GCF_001808555.1 of Porphyromonas sp. HMSC065F10. Classification (GTDB taxonomy): domain Bacteria; phylum Bacteroidota; class Bacteroidia; order Bacteroidales; family Porphyromonadaceae; genus Porphyromonas_A. Next base: position 20,601 of record NZ_KV793806.1, on the reverse strand, counting down.
ACGATAGAGACGATCCTCATCCATCTTGAGGTAGCGACTGACTGCAGCGGCAGAGGCGATCCAGGAGATCAGGATCCCTGAGAGCAGCACGACAGCCCCGGCGATCACCATATTCTGCACCGACAGCACGCCACTGAGGATCGGATACTTCGTCAGGAGGTAGTACCGACACCAGACCATCAGCCCGATGGCCACGACCGCTGCCACTACTCCGCTCCTGATGCCCGAGGCGATGAAGGGGCGGCGGATAAAGGAGCCGGTCGCCCCTACCAATCGCATCGTGTAGATGATGAAGCGCTTGGCATAGACCCTCAGTCGGATCGTATTATTGATCAGGACGACCGAGATCACCAGTAGGAGCAGCGCCAGAGCACTCATGATCAGGGCGATGGTGCTAAGGTTGCGATTAAGCTCGTCGACCAGGTCCTTGCGGTAGGAGACCGTCTGTGCGATAGGGAAAGACTGCAGATCCTTAGCGATCAGCTCAACACTATCCGGGCTGGACGCATACTCCGAGAGGACGTGTACCTCCAGCGTAGGCGAGAGGGGGTTCCACCCGAGGAAGTCCTCAGGGTTTTCCCCCAGCTCCTCGGCCAACTCCTGCATCGCCTCCTCCTTGGAGTAATAGGTCACCTCCTTGGTGTAGGGTCTGGACGAGATCTTGTCCCGCATCGAGACGATGTCGGCATCGGGGCTCTCCGGATCAAGCAGCACGGTGTAGCTGAGACTCTCGCGGATGTAGTCCCCTAAGCCACGCCCCACGAGACCGATCATCGCCACTAGACCGATCAGGAAGAGTACAGCACAGATACTGACTGTACTGAGGAATGTAGAGCCGGTCACCGGGACCCGGTGCGATTTCTTGGGCTTAGTCGACATATCTATCTACCAATTTCATTGTGTCCATTTCGGATGGAAAAAGTAGCCTCCAGAGCAAGGCAAGAGAGCCGAGAGCCGATCGCTCAGCTTCCTCTCTCTGCATCGCTTCAGCACGGTTACGATAGTCCATTCAGTATGCAAATATACCAAATCAAACGGCACCACCCCCTCCCCTATCGCCACCATCAGGGGTGTATCCTATTACCGATATTAGATAGAACTAATACCGGTAATAGACTTCGCTAATATCGGTATTAGTATTCTCTTTTACCGGTATTAGAGAATGGCGGCGAGACGAGGGCAGCGACGTGGTACCCGGAGAGGGCGAAGTCAGAAGACCTCTTTGCTCCCCTTCCAGACCACCTCCTGACCACCCTCGGCACGAGCGGCAGCCCGACCGAGGACAAAGAAGTAGTCACTGAGGCGATTAATATACTGCAGGACGGCGGGATCAATCTCCGCAGTCGGCTCCGCCTCGAGGAAGGCATAGATGTCCCGCTCCGAGCGCCTCGCGACAGTGCGACAAATATGCGCCACAGAGGCAGCCCGACCACCGGCGGGGAGGATGAATTGCTTCAGCTTCGGCAGCTCCCCATCGAGCTTGTCAACCATCTGCTCCAGGTGGTGGATATCCTCCTCGGAGAGGCCACTGCCGCAGTACTTCAGGAGCTCCGGGTCAGTCGTGTCCGTCGCGATATGCGTGCCGCAGGTGAAGAGCCGCTCCTGGATCTCCTGCAGCAGCTCATCCTGCTCCAGAGCGGACGGCAGCTCAGCACGAAGCAGACCGATGAATGAATTGAGCTCATCGAGCTGACCGTAGGCATTAAGCCTTGGTGACGCCTTGGAGACCCGCTTGCCACCAACGAGAGAGGTCTTGCCCTTATCGCCACGACCGGTGTAGAGCTTGCTTTTCTTTTGTTCGTCCATTGTTAGACAGTACTACGATAAATGTAAAGGTTGTCATTCTTACTAAATAGTAGGGCGTGGTCATACAGATCGATCACCACCCCTCGAGTCAGTTGGGCCACTAAGTCCCGCAGCCGCTCCTCAGCTGCACCATCCCGCCTCACGTCAGTCAGCAGCACTGCCCTACCCTTCACCTGCAGGAAGCGTAGAGCCTCCTCGGCGCTGTCAGTATAGAGCAGCACTCGATCCATCGTCCCGAGGTCGCTCAGTGGCAGAGTCCGCACACGACTGTCAGCGAGAGCAGCGTAGTCCATCGCTGTCTGCCGATCCGGAGCCGTCTCACCATAGGTGGCCACCTCATAGCCCAGACGGGCGACAAGCCTATACCAGAGCGCCAGCCGATCCTCATCCGGTGTGGGGAGGTAATACTCATACTTCGGCTGCACGACAGAGCAGACTACCCGATAAGCCATCGGCGAGTGGACCCCATGACCCCGTCCGTAGCGGAGCTTACGGAAGAGGCGACAGGAGAAGAGACTCCGGCGAGGATAAAGCGAGTGCATAGGGAGGAGAGGAAGAAGGGATCAGAGGACGTTGAGTACCTGCTCCTTGATCTGCTCGAGATGATCCTTCATCTTGACAGTGATCTTCTGGAGCGTGGCGTGGTTGCTCTTGGAGCCAAAGGTATTGATCTCCCGACCGATCTCCTGTGCGATGAAGCCGAGCTTACGCCCCTGACCTACCTCGCCATCCATGGTGGACTCGAAGTAGGAGAGGTGGTTGATGAGCCTATTCCGCTCCTCGTGCACATCGAGCTTGTCAATGTAGTAGATCATCTCCTGCTCGAGACGACTGGCATCGAAGTTATTCTGTGTCACGCGACGCAGCTCCGTCTCAAGTCTCTCCCTCACCGTGTCGATGCGCTCTTGCTCGTATGGCTCCGTAGAGCCGATGAGCGTTCTGATCGCCTCGATATTCTCTTGGAACACCCGATAGAGCGACTCTCCCTCCTGAGCCCGGAAGGCAATGAAGTGGTCGACTGCCTCCTCCAGCGCCTCCATCACCAAGCGCTCATCGCTCTCCCGCTCTGCCTCATCGATCTCTACCGTATGGAGCACACCCTGGAAGCCTATGATCAGTCTCATAGGGTCCTGAGGCAGCGGGATACCGGTGTCGTGGCTGAGCTGCTGCAGCCGCTCCCAGTAGGTAGCTGCCACCTGCTCGTCAAGCGTGAGTGGTGCCTGCGTCTCGAGGTGGTCCACAGAGACGTAGACGTCCATCTTGCCACGGAGGCAGCGCGTAGTAGTCCTCTTTCGGATCTCCTGCTCCAGCGTGCGCAAGTGACCCGGTATATGGACATTGACATCCGCATTCTTGCTATTCACGGAGTAGATCTCCACGGTGACCTTCTTTCCTTCACCGCTCTTCTCCGCCCTCCCGTAGCCGGTCATTGAGTATATCATAAGTGGTATATAAAAAAAGGACAGCCCCTCCGCTCCACTGCTTCTCCACCGGAGTCAGGGTACGTCATGGCTGTCCTTAGATAAATTAGTCGAGCTCAGTTATCGTCAGAGGTTGCGGCCGTGACAGTTCTTAAATTTCTTTCCACTTCCACAGGGGCAGGGATCGTTGCGACCCACCTTCTTGGCTGCGCGGTATGGGGTGTTATTCGCCTGGGCAGCCTCAGACGCAGCACGACCTGCTTCGGTACGCTGCTCTGCCTGCTCCTGATAGTCATCCTTCTGCTCACGGTAGCGACTGCGGTCGTTGCTATGCGGGTCATCGTGATGCTCACCGATGCGCACCTGCTGCTGGGCAGCGGCACGAGCCATCGCAGCGGCACGAGCAGCCTGAGCCTGACGACGCGCCTCCTGCTCCTCCGGTGTGGCAATATTGATATGGCCACGCATAATGATCTCGGTGATCTTCACATTGAGGTCATCGATCATACGCTTGAAGAGTTCATACGCCTCGACCTTGAAGATCACCAGAGGATCCTTATTCTCATACGAGGCGGTACGCACGGCATTCTGCAGCTCGTCCATGGCGAGGAGGTGACGCTCCCAAGCCTCATCGATCGTGTAGAGGAGGATCGTCTTCATGAAGGACTTGGCGATGCTCTGCGACTGGCTCTCCACCGCCTCCTTTAGGTTCGTCACCACATTGTACATCAGTCTACCATCCGTCACGGGGACGTAGATCTGCTCCACCTGGGAGCCATGCTCCTTGTAGAAAGCCTGCAGCGCCGGGTCGGCCTGCTCCGCCATCCGGTCCATACGACGCTTCAGCGTAGCAGAGGCCTCATCGAGGAGCTTGGACGCAATGCCATTGGCATCCATCCCCCTAAAGTCCGTCTCAGACACCGGGCACTCGATCGCAAAGACCTTATACACCTCTGTGCGGAAGTCATCGAAGGAGCCGCCCTCATACTTTGTCGCGAGGTAGATCGCAGACTGCTCGAGGGTATTCATCACATCCAGCCCGATGCGCTCACCCATAAGGGCGTGACGGCGCCGGGTGTAGATCACCTTACGCTGAGCATTCTTTACATCGTCGTACTCGAGGAGGTGCTTACGGATGCCGTAGTTATTCTCCTCGACCTTTTTCTGAGCATTCTCCACCGTCTTGCTGAGCTGCTTGGAGACCAGCATATCGTCATCCTTAAGTCCCATCGTGGAGAGCACCTTCGCCATACGATCCGAGCCGAAGAGGCGCATCAGCTTATCCTCCAGCGAAACGAAGAAAACGGATGACCCGGGGTCTCCCTGACGGCCGGCACGACCACGCAGCTGGCGATCCACACGACGCGACTCATGGCGCTCTGTACCGATGATGGCGAGACCACCCGCTGCCTTCACTTCGGGGGAGAGCTTGATATCAGTACCACGACCTGCCATATTGGTGGCAATGGTCACCGTACTCGACTGACCCGCTTGAGCAACTATGTCTGCCTCCTTCTGGAAGAGCTTTGCATTGAGCACATTATGCGGGATATGCTTCAGGTCGAGCATCCTACTGAGGAGCTCCGAGATCTCCACGGAGGTGGTACCGACGAGGACCGGTCGTCCTGCCTCGGTAATCGCCTGGATCTCATCGATGACGGCATTGTACTTTGCCTTTGCCGTCTTGTAGATGCGGTCGTTCTCGTCATTGCGGATCACCGGTCTATTGGTCGGGATCACGACGACATCGAGTTTGTATATGTCCCAAAACTCCTTAGCCTCCGTCTCAGCCGTACCGGTCATACCGGAGAGCTTGTGGTACATACGGAAGTAATTTTGTAGCGTGATCGTCGCTTTGGTCTGCGAGGCCTGCTGCACCTTTACGTGCTCCTTTGCCTCGATCGCCTGGTGAAGTCCATCGGAGTAGCGGCGACCATTCATGATACGACCGGTCTGCTCGTCGACGATCATCACCTGATTGTCGATCACCACGTACTGATCATCTCGGTCAAAGAGGGTGTAAGCCTTCAGTAGCTGCTGCACCGTATGGACACGCTCACTCTTGACAGAGTAGTTGGTGAGTAGCTCATCCTTGGTACCGGCCTTCTCCTCCTCACTCATCTCCTTATTCTCCAGATCAGACATCTGGGCGGCAATATCGGGGAGGACAAAGAAGCTTGGATCTTCATTTTTCTGCGACAGCAGGTCAAAGCCCTTATCTGTCAGCTCGATCTGGCTATTCTTCTCATCCACGACGAAGTAGAGCGGATCGGTCACCACATGCATCTCGCGGTTGTTGTCCTGCATATAGAAGCCCTCTGTGTCCAAGAGACGCTTCTTCACGCCCTCAGTGCTGAGGTACTTGATCAGTGGCTTATACTTCGGCAGGCCCTTATAACTGCGGAAGAGCAGCAGATAGCCCTCATCCACCTCCTTGGGGTCGTCGCTTGCGATCTTCTTCTTCGCCTCATTGAGGAGCCGGGTACAGAGCGTCCGCTGAGCGTTAACGACGGACTCTACATCCTCACGGAACTCCTCAAACATCTGATCTCCCTTTGACTCCACCGGTCCGGAAATGATCAGCGGGGTACGGGCATCATCGATCAGCACGGAGTCCACCTCATCTACGATGGCGAAGTTGTGGACCCTCTGCACCATATCCTCCGGGCGACGTGCCATGTTGTCGCGCAGGTAGTCGAAGCCAAATTCGTTATTGGTCCCGAAGGTGATGTCGCAGTCGTAAGCGCGCTTACGCTCAGGCGAGTTGGGCTCGTGCTTGTCGATGCAGTCTACGGTGAGACCGTGGAATTGGTACAGCGGCCCCATCCACTCCTCATCACGCTTGGAGAGGTAGTCATTCACGGTCACCACATGGACGCCGTTACCGGTGAGGGCGTTGAGGAAGACCGGCAGCGTTGCCACCAGCGTCTTACCCTCACCTGTCGCCATCTCAGCGATCTTGCCCTGATGCAGCACGATACCACCGATCAGCTGCACGTCGTAGTGGACCATATCCCACTTCGTGAGATTGCCGCCGGCCTCCCACTCATTCTTGTAGATCGCCTTATCACCATCAATGGTGACGAAGTCGTGATCCACGGAGAGGTCACGGTCGTACTGCGTGGCGGTGACGGTGATCTCGCTATTCTCAGCAAATCGACGTGCTGTGGACTTCATCACGGCAAAAGCCTCGGGGAGGATCTCATTGAGCTTATCCTCCAGCTTATCCTTTACCTGATCCTCCAGCGTGTCAATCTTCTCCCAGAGTGCCTCACGTTCACTAAGCTCTGCGCTCTCCACCTGCCCTCTCAGCTCAGCGATCTCACGTCGCTCCTCCGCCACATGGTCGCGGAGATCTTGCCTCATGCGAGCGGAGTGCGCCCTCAGGTCGTCAGCGCTCAGCTTATCAATCGTCTCGTAGGTCGCCTTGATCTTATCGACGATGGGGTATATCTGCTTGAGGTCGTTCTGCGACTTGTTGCCGAAGATGCCGGCAAGTAAGTCCTTAAAGAAACTCATATATATATTATCTAGTAAAAAAGTGTATCCGTTGTCATTCTCGAGAGTACCGGCCTCCCGAGGGAGACGAAAGGTACAAAAAATATCTGATCAGTATCGATCAGGGCGTCGGTGGCCGGATACGGAGCACCCGGGAGATTTCGTGAGAGACGCCACGGAGATCCAGCGGAGTGTGGATCACCTCCGGCTCGATGCCCTCACCCATAAGGATGAGCATCGTCGGCATGGCGGTGTAGGAGGGCTGCGGAGTAGCAGTACCGGTATCGATAAGGTACCCGGGACTGATCCCGACGAAGACATCCGCCCTCTGAGAGGGGAGCGCACTATGGAGTGCCGTCAGCCGAGTACAACCTACGGGATCCCCCGGGAGCAGATCCCTCAGGCTGTGGTTCGGTATCGTGTAGGCGACGCCCGCCATCTCGAGGAGGAAAGAGCAGACCGCATCCTGCACCTCGGCAAGGGAGAGCTCCTCCCGCTGCTCTACCACCTTGCGATCCAGGAAGAGCTCCCCCCGGTCGGTCACTTCGGTCACCATCCCCTTTACTCCATACTTCGCATGGAGGTACATATTGGTGATGGCGCGGCAACGCTCCGGGGAGAAGGTGGGGTACCGTTTCTTATCATCACGGATCGGCTCGCACCGAGCCATACCATTACCCGACAGTGCCACGAGTACTTCCCCCTTCCCAAACTTTCGATCCAGCAGCTCCATCAGCTGTGCCACCGCCCTATCCAGCAGCACGTAGCTGTCCAGTAGTTCCGGCGAGATCCCCGCAGATACTGATGGAGGGGTGCCTGCCGTCATATGGAGGGCTAGCAGGTCCATCGACTCATCCGCACCGAGACCGGCTCCATCGATCACCGACTCAGCGAGGCGAACCACATACTCATTGACCACCGGGGAGTGCTTCAGGTCCTGCACGGACGAGAATGCCCTCGTGTAGATATGGTCAGAGGAAAAGGCTCCACTGCAGGCATAGGGTAGGAGCGACGCATAGAGAGCCGGACTGGAGGCCTGCCAGGTGATCGACCCCTTGTCGAGGCGTGTCGCCACCGTGCTGCTCTTGCCGATGTACCACGGCAATCCTGTGGGATAAAAGGTGGAGCTTACCCATCGCGCCGTGGAGTCATCAAGCCAGTAGGCCGCCTGTGCCTCATGCCCGCCCGCTATGATCGCCTCCTCTGCTGAGGGAGCAATGGAGAAGACCTGCCCCAGCCCGTGCGTGGCCTGCGCCAGACGGTCAGCGATCGTCGGGGCAGCGAGCGCCAGAGGCGAGAGCCTGTCAGCCGTACCATAGCCGATATACTTCTTGTCCTCCAGCACCGACCCCTCGAGGTGCCTCTGCCCGCCCTCCTTGCGGACGATGGTGCACCTACCGGTTATGCCACTCTCGAGACCGAGGGCACCGGTCTGCAGCACCGCCTCGCTGGCTACGGGATCCGCCTCTGTGAGCGGGTGGATGACGGTGTCGTAGACCCGCCCATCGCGAGAGAGGCGCGTGAGACCATTCTCTAAGAGGTGAGGTGCCATCGCCTCATAGAGGTCGGTCCGCAGCTCATCCACCGTCAGCAGCACCACCAGCTTGGGAGCCTGACGGGCGGCGACGGGCGAGCAGACGCTCAGGAGGACGACGAGGGGGGTGAGTAGATCTTTCATTTACTTATGTACCTCAAATACCTTGCCAGTCCCTCCCCACTCCACGTAGCGGCCGATGAACTGGTCCAGCCCGATCAGGATCGCCAGATAAGCCATGCCGATGGGCAGTGTCTGCACATAGCCGAGCCCGAGATAGACAAGGGCGAGCAGGAGGTTGATCAGGTAGAGCAGGCTGTTGAGACGTCTGTGTCGCAGCTCCCGCCACATCGTCACCACAAGGATGAGCCAGAAGGGGTGCATCAGCACCATATTGGCATTGAGGAGTGTATGTGGGTGCGCAGAGAAGAGGCTGAGGAACCACAGCACGATCCCTGCCAGCCCGAGGAGCAGATAGAGTCCACAGCGCAGCATCTGCCACGGTATCGGGGTGTACCTCCGCACGACGAAGTAGCAGATCAGATATATGGCGACCAATGCGAGGATCGTCACAAGGGGACCATCAAAGCGTGGCACCTCGATCAGCTGTGTCTGAGGGACGATCTCCTCCTTCCGTGACACGATCGGCTCTCCCGTATCCTTACGGAAAGCGAGGTCCATCGACTGCTCCAGGAGCTCGGGGACAAAGGCGGCATCGTGTACCGTCATCCGAGCATCGCTCTTCACGCCGAGGCAAAGGTCGGTGCCAAAGGTGTACCACTTCGCCGACTTGCTACACTGCCGCGTCGCCTCGCGGAAGGTCGGCAGCGATGCAGGGTCCACCCGATAGACCAGCCCTCCCTTAGTGAAGCGCTCGATGAGGTCCCGAGGGCGGGTGGCGCAGTTGTCGTAGAAGTAGTTGTACCGGTACTCGGCATTCTCAGGCAGGGCGTTCCAGTCGAGGAAGTCCATCAGCGCCTGCACCTCGTCAGGCCTGAGATTGAGCTGCTGCTCCGATACCCGCCGCCCCTGAGCCGCATAGTCATAGACCATACTGTCAAAGTCAGTCACCCCCAGCATGTACATCGGCTTTCCGATCATGAAGTTGGGGATAAAGTTCTTCTGCTCCATGGAGAAGTAGCCATAGTTATACGCCTTATCAAGACCCGTCTCCGGATCCGTGATCCTAATGGCTGTATGGCCGTAGAGGTAGAAGACAAACTCCCCCGACTGACCGCACGTGATCAGGCTCGCCCGAGGTGTTGCACCGAGAGGCAGCATAAGGCTCCAGAGTAGAGAGAGGAGTGTGATGGGAAAGAGGTGCTTACTCATTGATTGTCTAAGATATGGGGCATGTCCGACGGCGTGAGCCTCGTGTCGTGGAGGGCGAGCCCCTTGGGATAAAGGTTATTGACCCGGGAGCCGAGGTCCTTGATGAGGGTGAGCGGGACACCTGCATAGGTAGCGACCCGGTAGCCCTTAGCCCCCGAGCTCGGAATGGTCTGTCTGCCTATGAGGGCAAAGGCCTCAGCCGCCGTCACAGCCCGCCGAGGGTACGGCAGGTGGTTCGAGGCTGTCGCACTCAGCACCCAAGATACATCGGGGATAAAGTCTCTCCCCTTGACGCTCCCGAGATCCACGCCCGCCCTCAGGATCCGAATGCCCTCCGCCTGCTCCAAGAGCCGGAGCAGTGCCACGCCTCTCAGTGAGAGCAAGCGCCAGCCTGTTCCATCGGGAGTAGAGAGGAGCTGCTCCTCCGCCAGGTCTCTCAGCTCCTCGGGGATCGCCCTCGCCCGCCCGGCAAGCCCCCGAGCCACAGGCTCCGGAGACACCCGGGGACCGGCCTTTCGTACCCCGAAGCAGGTAAGCCCCTCGCTACCGGTGCGGTGGGGGAAGAAGCGGTACAGACCCCGCTCCTCATCACTCTCCTCTGCTCCATACTGCGGCAGCTCCGGCAGGTGGATCACCTCGGCTCCGTAGTCATCACGGAGGAAGCTGAGCTGAGCCTCATTCTCCGCCCTATTGTAGGTGCAAGTGCTATATATAAGGAGTCCCCCATCCGTCAGCATCTCCCATGCCTCCCTCAGGATCTCCCTCTGAGTCTTCGCGCAGCGATCAACCAAGTCGAGGCTCCAGCCTGTGACCGCCTCCGGCTCCTTGCGAAACATCCCCTCCCCCGAGCAAGGGGCGTCGACCAATATCAGGTCCGCCTTCACCCCCGCCGCCCTGAGAGCAGCCGGCAGAGCCGAGGTGACCAGCGTCTCCTCGGCACCCCAGCGGAGGATATTCTCCTCCAGCACCTTCGCCCGCTTCTTATCCGGCTCATTGGTCACCAAGAGGCAGTCATCGGGGAGATGGCTCCTCAGGAGGGTCGACTTACCCCCCGGGGCAGCGCAAAGGTCAAGGGCGATCACGGGGGCAAAGTCGATCGCAGCGAGGTAGCGCGCCACCGCCATCGAGGCAGGCTCCTGCACGTAGTAAGCGCCCGCATGCCAGAGTGGATCGGCACCGAAGATGGGCCGCTCAGGGAGGAGCAGTCCCTCCGGACACCACGGGATCGACCCCGGAGTGAGTGGGGAGAGCTTAGTGGGATGACGACGGATCGACACCGGCGAGGGCACCTCAGTCAGTGTCCTAAGGAGTGCCTCGTAGGCCTCTGCCCCAAAGTCCGCAGCAAAGGACTCCCTAAATCCGCCCGGTACTACCATCAGATCTTGAGCGAGAAGCCAAAGCTGAAGAGCTCGTTGTACTGCAGGAGAGACTTGAAGGTCTTGGGCTCATTGAGGATCACACTGTCATCAAAGCGTAGATTGACATTGAGCATTGTGCTGAAGTACTTATTAAAGGTATACTCCAGTGTATTCTCCAGCTCGGTCTCTATATGCTTATAGGAAGTATTGTAGTAGAGCCGAGAGCGCCAGGAGAGGGCGTCGGAGAATTGCCAGTCCAGATTCATCCGCAGCGACGAACCGAGACGGAGGAGGTAATTCTGATCCTCCTGCAGACCATACCTGCCCCTCGTCACATCCTTTGCCCAGATCCAGATGAATTGCATCGAGGCGGGCGCCACATTGAGCGAGAAATTGAGATTATTGAAGGGGTTGCCGCCGATCTTTTTCTTCTTTAGATTGTACTTCATACCGAGACCGCCGTCGAGGATCAGCGGAGCGAGAGCATAGGTGGAGAGTTGCCCCTCGCGGTCGTAGTTCTTCAGCAACTGACTGCGGAGGTTGAGGTCGATGGTATAGAACCACCGCTTCCAAGCCTGGAGACCGAGGTTGCTCCTCATCCGCAAGACATCCTCGCTGATCTTAAAGTTTGGCTTTCCCTCCAGCTTGATCTCGCTCGGCACGGTGAAGAGTCCCAGCTTGTACTCCAGCTCATTGACCCACTCCACCTTGTCTCTCTTGTACGACAGTCCGTAGAAGAGTCGAGAGGCGAAGTTGGCACTGCTGGTACCGCCCTTATGCCAGTTGGGTGACACCTGATTTTGCGCCAGCTGAGCGTGTGCCTCAAAGCGTGGGAGCCAATAGCGGCGATCCACCGACACTGTCTCGATCACCCCCTCCGACTTGGTGGGTACATTGGGCATATCCATCACCGCCAGCTCACCCGAGTAGGAGGGACCCTCCACCGGCTTATACTCCAGATGGTCGCTCGGGAGGAACTCCGAGGTGTAGCGGATCAGATCGGGGTGGAGGAAGAAAAATTGCTCTCTCAGCTGCTGATCCGTACGCCAGCGATCCATACGCCGCGCAAAGCCGGTCGTGTGACCATACTCCTGCTCCAGCTTATCCATCGTCTGCCGGAGGAGCGACTGCCGGATGAAGGGGTTATTGAGGCGGGGGTCAGTCTGCCGAACTAGGGCTGCCTTGTCAAAGTGAAGCGAAGGGAGCTTCCACAGGTCGAAGAGCAGCGGTGCAAAGAGCGACGAGGAGGGGACATAGCCGGAGGTCCTCAGCTGCAGAGGCCGACCGATCACCTGCAGCGCCTCGGGACTCAGCCCCTGCGTAAGGGTGTCACTCGCCAAGATCTGCTCCGAGTAGGAGGGATAGAGCGGGATCACCTCGCTCAGCCCAACCACATCCTGAGCGGACGCCACCACTCCACACAGCATCAGGAGGGCACCTACCCCTCCGGTAACTATTCTCTTCATCATACTCATCTTACTCTCTATCATTCAATAATGGTGGGGAGCTCCCACCACCACTCACAGCATACGATAAGCCCCGCAAGAGGGCTGCACAAAGATAATACTTTTGCTCCATCCACCGGTGCCCCCCTACCCCAAGCGGCAGGGCAAGACACACAGATCATCGTAATAGCCT
>NZ_KV793806.1:6999-7914 GCF_001808555.1 Porphyromonas sp. HMSC065F10 | reverse complement strand
GTATTAGAGAATTCTTTTACCGGTATTAGATCGAACCTCCGGCAGAGGGGGGGTGGGGGTACAGACTCTCCTCTACCTCACTCTCCATCCCCTCTTTGGTGATGAGCATAAGATCTGCCTCCTTTATCTTGTACTTACGATCGCTGTAGTGCGGTCGGATAGGCTCGTATCACTTACGGATCCTCTGACAGTATTCGTAGGCTTCCTCGATCTCGGGGAATTGCTTGAAGAGTATCTTTGCACGCTCCTTTTGATCGTCGGTCCACTCCGTTTTGCGCTTGAAAAGGAGACCCCTCGAGCGGTGTAGGAGTTGCTTTAGTGTGTCGTCGTTGGAGAACTTTTCCTGCAGGGCCAGCTTCTCTTTTACCGTCTTATTCTTCTTTCGCTCCAGCGCAAGAACCGCTTGCGGTGGCGGATTAGGACGCTCTGGAGCTGCTCGAGGACTTCGCGGAGGACGTGAAACTTGTCCGCCACCTGATAGGCATTGGGAAAGGTCGTCCTCGCCAGCCAGTCGTAATTCGGAGCCATGTCCCGAGTCACACTCAAGACCTTCATCTTGGTCTTGACCGCAAACATTGACAGAACCTGCCGGAGCTCGGAGGTCCTGAGCGTATCGGCCGTCAGAGCGACCTTGCTCGTCTCCCGGTTGCTGATGATCGTGTAGCAGACACCATCGATCGTCTTCTCATCGATCGCCATATAGGAGCCTACGTTTGACTCCTTGAGGATCGGCACCCTGATCTTTTTTCGACCTCCCTCTCGCCGGACCTCGATATCATCTTGATAGATCCTGCCGTCCCGCGCTGCCTCACGGAAGCCACTCAGGGAATCCTTGTACCACCGGTTAAGACGCTACGCATCCGTCTCGAGGACATAGGCGACGTTACCAATGCTTATCGGCTTCCCCTCGACCAA
>NZ_KV793806.1:5118-6899 GCF_001808555.1 Porphyromonas sp. HMSC065F10 | reverse complement strand
AGGACTCTCGACCACCCTTCTCCTTCCACCGATGGCCGCGTATGTAGATGAAAGTCTCGCAACCGGCTATGGGGAAAGTCTGGATCTCGCAGGGATTCATATAGCTGCATCGGACCACCTCCTTCGCCTCCGCCAACTCAGGGGAATAATGGCTCTCGTCGTCCTTCTCGTCCATGTAGAGTCGGTAGACCCCGCACTCCTTTTTCACCTCCTTCAGCTCAAAGTCGCGGAGGATCTCCTCCGGGACAAATGCCGATATCAGCTCCATTATCTCTGCTGTTTCCATAAGCTCTGACTGCTTCCTCATCTATTATATATTGTCACCTCAACAAAGGTAATCTCTTCTTACTCCCCCACCCATCACATCAAAATGCGAATTAGCCGCATGTAGTCAACATTTGGATTATTTGTTTAAATGCAGTATATTTGTAGTGTAAGAGTTCGCATTTATGTAGGTGCAATGCTTTTTTTTAGTGTTGCCGTTTCGCCTTTGCTATTTTCAGTGTCAATCACCATTGAAATGGCTGAAAAATTTGAGATGTTTACTATTTGTATAAACGTTTTTATTTTAAAGGATGAAATTATGGGAATAATAAAGAATGCTAAGATGTGGGCTTGGGGAGTAATGGGAGAAATAGAGTCTACGCTAGGTTAGGTATTGCACCATTTGCATATTTGATTCCCCCTCCCGCCAATACGGAGCTCCACAATAAAATGTGGAGCTCTTGCTTTTATATACGTCCTCCTTTTCGTTGTGTTTTCTTTTGAGTTACTTGCTTTTCAGTTTCTTTCTCTGTAGGCTGGGTCTGCTTGGACTTGTGAGGTTCTTCCACCTTCTTTGTTGCTTCGTTGGTCTTACCCTCGTTATTGACCGCTACTTGGGTCTTATGCTCTTCAGCTATTGCCTCCACGTTATCGGCAGACTGCTTCTTGTCGGGGTTGAAGCGGAAGAAGCGAAGTCGGCTCTCCTCGGGCATCAGCTTGACATAGGCACTGAAAGACTGCCCCTGCTTATCCACCATATTCTTGAGATAGAGGGTTGCACCATTAGTGAGGGCTTGGTGCTGCTTGTCGCTGAGCTCCAAACCACATAGCTTCTTGGGAATACGAGGCTGTTGCTGCTCCTGCGCCTGCTCGTGCCGCTGTTTGTAGCTCTTCGTATCATCAAATATAAACTCAATACCTTTCTTCTCTGCATTGACCTGAAGCGTAGCATCGAAAGACTTCCCACTCTTAGCGGTCATTCCTTCTACTTTCACCGCTTTGCCCTCTACTAGATCTTTGTATTGCTGGTCAGAGAGCGTTACGCCTTTGATCTCTTGAGGAATGCTTACACGGTCGGCACGCAAGGCAATAATCTCATTGGTCTGTGGGTCGATGGAGACGTAGGCTGCAAAAGGTTCACCGCTCTTGGGTGTTACTTCAATGGTTTTGCCGAGATTACCTGTCGCGAGTAGTTGCTCCTTCTCTTCGGGGGAGAACTTGTAGCCCATATAGGGATAGTCGAGTTGTGGCTCTTTACGCATAGCGTGTATGGCTAACCCGATATTGCCCTCATTATCTGTGCGGAAGGCAAGGCGAGCCTCTGTGTAGATAGTTGTATCTCCAATGGGGATGGCTATGGTCACGAGGTTGCTCTTCTGCCAATTGAGCATCTTCTCTAGCTCACCACTCTGCTCTAACCGATCACGAGAGAGACCGAGACTGTCAAGCATCTTCCAGTCTACCTTTTCTGCATCAATGGCTGTACTCTTCTTCTGCTGTGGCAGATAGTCTTCAAA
>NZ_KV793806.1:1745-5018 GCF_001808555.1 Porphyromonas sp. HMSC065F10 | reverse complement strand
CCATCCTTGCTGTTGAACTTTAGAAATGCAGCCTGATTAGCGTCAAGAGGCTCAGTCGTTTTGAGCTTGCCCTTATCATCAATCCCCGAAACGATGGAGAGTTTCCCCGCTTCTTGCTGGTTCTTTACCTCGGTGCGGTCCTCTAAGACCAGCACATAGTTGTCATTGCTATTTGCTTCCATAAATCACTCTGTTTGATTTGAATAATACCTTTCAGACAGCAAATATATAGGCTAAAATCACCTCTTCTAAGTCTCAGGGAATTATAAGGAAAGGTGGTGATGAAAAAGAAAATTCGCCCAAGATTTGGAAGTTTGATCTTTTATGTCAAACTTGGCACTCAGAAGGAACATTATTACAGTAGTACTAAGCGATGATAAGGGCAAGCTCGAAAAGACAAAGAGTCAAAGAAGCTAGTAACCAGCTAAATAGAACTTATTTCAGCAAAGAGAGAAGAGACTGGATTTTTCATTTTCGATCGGAACACAAAGAGCGGCAATACCCCTGACACACCAAACGCCCTCCGCTCCGCTACAGGCGTTTGGCTTAGTCTGTTGCATTGCCGACGGGGAGTTTATCCGATTTGAAAAAGAAAAAAAAACAAGCCCGGGGTATACCACGAGAAACAACCCCAAACCCAGGGCTGACGCATTATAATTCTATTTCGAAGATTTCCTCTGGAGTCATACGTGCAAGCTTTTTCCTTAGGCGAAGCGTCGAAGTGCCTTTGAGCTTGTCTTTAAGACGTTGAATGATAGTCAGGTTTATCTTGTTTATAATGTTCATATTCTGAGCGGCGTTGCGAGCTCTCTTGGTAGAGTAGTCTTCTCTAAAAAGCATATCCAGCATATAGTGAAGTTTGTTCTCCACAGCCCAATGCTCACGTATCAACTTGAAAACTTCTGTCCCGTCTGTCAGGCTAGAGATATAGAAGGTGGTCTCGCTGGTGGACTTATCTGTCTTCTTGTCTGTCCGTACTCTTGTCATCATATGGATGCTTTTGAGCCCGTCCCATTTGTCTAAAGTCGAGTCTGGGTCTAGAGATAAAGGGTCTACGATGCTACTCATCGTACGTGTTTCTATTCGCCCATGACCAAAGTCTTTCTGTTCTTGATGCACTATGTGAGCATCGTAGATGGGACAAAAGAAGCTTTGCACCTCTTCCTTCGTTAGTTTCTGATTATCTTTAACTTGGAGTATGTAGTCACCGCCTTTCCCGACCACAGCCTTTGCGATCTCGGTCTGGGTGCCGATAGCGTCAATGGTGATGACGGAGTCTCGTAGATCTAGAGCCTTGAGAATCTCTCTGATAGCATTGATTTCGTTAGACTTAGTAGAGATGTATACCTGAGCCAATGAGGCTTGCTGCTTGGGGTCAAAGGCTGTGACGCAATGGCTGTCGGCATCAAAGTCTAGCTTCTTAACGCCTCGCATTGTCTTACCATCTAGACAAATGTGCTTGCCAGTTGTTATCTCAAAGCTTTCCTCTAGAAAGGCTTTGTAGACTTGTTCTATCTGCTTGGGATCAAGAAGACTGATAGCACGATTGAGTGTGTCGTGAGAGGGGACTCCCCAAGAGCTTGATTCTCCTGAAATACGCTCATATAGAGCCTCTAGATCATCTTTGTACTCTTCTGCATAGTCTTCTATTTCGTACCAAGAGGAGCAGCCAGAGAGAGTAGCCGTGAATACCGTCGTAAGGATGTATCCTAAGGGGAACTTTTTGCATCGATTTATGCGTGGATCTTCGACCATTCGAAGCTGATTGAATATGCTCATAGTATCTTTATATAGTATTGATTATCAGCTATAAAGATACAAAAAAAAAGCTACGACATGGACAAGCTTTTTGAAGAGAAAAATGAAGAGTTTTTGCGACTATGTTGAGTCCCATTTTTAGGCCCTTCATTCTCCCCTCAACACCGAAATCTGCTTTTCATTTATAATGCGTCAGCCCTGACCCCAAACCACCAGAGTCAACTAAAATCAGTATCTTTGAAAAGTCAAGACAACTCATTTTTGAAAAGTCAAGACAACTCATTCTAGTATGACGACGAAAACGATGTCAACCGAAATCAGTTTCAGCAAAAAAATAAGTCAACCATTTTCAGGGAACGACAGTGAAATGGAAGCGAATAATATAATAAATGGACTAAAACATTTGTCTGAAGGACTATTCCTACCTGAAGAATGGATTGATTGGTGGAAACAAAATGAAAAAATTGCGAAACAATTCTTGTCATCACGGTGGTATTTAAAGATAAAACCTAAGATGTCACAAGGCTTAATCGGTGCCACACTAATATCTCAAAATGCGGCTCGTGAATACTTGAAATCTATAAATCAATCTTATAACGAGAATTCACAAATCAATTATATGGAAGGATGGAGCAAGCAAATAGATAATATCTCCTTGAACTATGATAAAGTTTATATGATTGATTTTGACTTGAAATTTACCAAGTTGAAGCAAAATTACCCTAACTTGTTTGCAGCAATAAAAAAAACTTACTGCAATATGATGTTGTGGAAAATAATCTAACCGAAGAGAAATTAACCTCATCACCCTTTCACAAATTACTCCATAGTGATATGATTGCGTTTTTTTGTTGTGTCTCACAATTGAAAATGGAGGGTGTTTTTATTAGTTTTAACATGTTAGAATTGCGGGAGGAATATATCAAAATTGGCGAATTATGGCTGAATAATGATGGAGATGAGTTATATATTAAACCTCATGAAACTTCTATATATTTTCATGATATAGAGAAAAATCAAATCCATATTATAAATGAATCATTTAATTTATTTATTGAAAATGATTTGAGTCGTTTTGTTTCTGAAAATGTATAGTCTTTTCCTCTGTATAGTTCAATTATCTTGTTTATCTGATGGGACTTCTGTCAAGCATCGGCTTCAGCACGCTGCTCAGTTTTGCCCCTGCCATATTGAAGGCTATGAAGAAAGTGGGGAAAAAGGATTGACGGCTTTCAACCATAAAGTCCTTAAGAAAGGCATCTGCAAGAAAATGAGAGCGACACGATCCCTGTCAAAGAAACTTTGCAAGCACGGTTTTGAGCCTGTGAACCTTGTCAATGGCGTCGTAGTCTATGAAGGCGAAGACTTCTTCTTCCCCGGCATGCTCCCCAAAAAGGACGCTTCCGATCTCATTCACCACTCCGACAGAGGCACCCAATATACCAGTCGGTAGTACACTAACATGCTCAATAAAAGAGGAATACAAATCAGCATGACAGAGTCAGGAGACCCCAA
>NZ_KV793806.1:0-1645 GCF_001808555.1 Porphyromonas sp. HMSC065F10 | reverse complement strand
ATGACAGAGTCAGGAGACCCCAAAGAGAACTCACAGTCAGAGCGGATCAACAGTACCATTAAGAACGAATTCTTAAAGGGCAAAGTGTTCCGTAGCATTGATGAGGCAAATCGCGCAATCAGCAAAGCTATAGAGACTTATAACACCATTCGACCTCATATGAGCATCGACTATATGACCTCACAAGAAGCTAGGGAATGCACGGGTCCCCTGAAGAAGCGATGGCGCAGCTATCGTGAAGAAGCAATTCAGAAAGCTCGAAAAGACAAAGAGTCAAAGGAGCTAGTAACCAGCTAAATAGAACTTATTTCAGCAAAGAGAGAAGAGACTGGATTTTTCATTTTCGATCGGAACACAAAGAGCGGCAATACCCCTGACACACCAAACGCCTGTAGCGGAGCGGAGAGCGTTTGGCTTAGTCTGTTACATTGCCGACGGGGAGTTTATCCGATTTGAAAAAGAAAAAAAAACAAGCCCGGGGTATACCACGACAAACTACCCCAAACTACCAGAGTCAACTAAAATCAGTATCTTTGAAAAGTCAAGACAACTCATTCTAGTATGACGACGAAAACGATGTCAACCGAAATCAGTTTCAGCAAAAAATAAGTCAACCATTTTCAGGGAACGACATCTCAAGTAAAATTACATAAATGAAAACACACTTTACTCATCAAAATAACAATATATCATTTTGTGATAATATATTCTATTGGCTTTGGCACAATACACCCAAAAGAGGTTTTCCTGATCGTACTTTTGCTACAATAGCTGTTCTTCAGTTTTCTTATACAGTGTTCTTTATAACAATGCTGTTAATTTTGCTAAATATAGCAATAGAGAGAAGTATTGCTGATAGTTTTGAACTATTGAGTAGCCCATTGCTCATATTATTCGTACTTTTAATTCTTATCAATATGAAAATATACAATGAAAGCAAATATGAAAAACTGCAGACACACTTCAATAAACTCTCATTGAAGGAGATAGAGATTTATAAAAAGAAATTCTTCTATAGTATGCTTATAAGCGTTATAATAATAGTCATAGAATTGTTGTTTTTTATTATTATAAATCAACAGTAAAGACAATATTTCTTCATAGTTCAAATGACCGGGAAAACACCGTGGTATGCAAAGTATAGGATTAATCCGAATCCCTCAATAGGAAAGAAGTACATTCTGTATTGAAATAATCAGTGTTGAATTTATTACTCTTTAATCAACTTAGATAATTCTGGGTCATTCTTAATTCGCTCAATTTCAACATTTACAAGGGAAAAGATTTCTTGCTTTACCTTTCGATAATTGGCTTCAATGGTCTCTTTAAGATTATCGGAGCCATCTTCATTTTTGAAGTCCGCTATCATAGGAATAGGCTGGTAAGCTTTCGTTTCAGCTGAGACCTTGGCAACATCCACAACGATCTCAGCGTGGAAGATTTTCTGATCGATGCGTTCATCGAAATTGTCTGAGACAGCCCCAACGAACATACCTTGTGTAAGGTTACTAATCTTACTTGCAGGAATCAAGCTATCCATCTGCGTAGATATAGATGTGGACTTGTCATTACGATTGATGGTCATAGACTGCCGTTGCTGAAGCACTTTGCCAAAACGCTCGGAAAGCGTCTTAGCCGTTTCTCC
>NZ_KV793805.1 GCF_001808555.1 Porphyromonas sp. HMSC065F10 | reverse complement strand
TCATTCAACATTGTGCTATCCACATTTTCCGAGACATAACGTTCCTTCTCCTCCCAATAGCTTTCTCCTGTATGTTCCTTGTGAATGACGCAGGCGACATACTCCACAAGCGCTTCGTTTAGTATGTATTTATCTACGGAGGACATCCAGGAAGCTTGACCAGGCTTCACAGAAGGGAGAAATAGATGGGTCACCTCATGCGTTAATATACGAGAGTAATAATCATCAGGATCAACCTGTAGGACCTTGTTTTCGGTATATGGGAAAGCTTTTCCATATGTATAACCCAAGCCATCCCATGACTGGTACATATTGGAGACAATTAAATCCACCTTAGTAGGGGAAGACCCCAATGGCTTCGTGAGCTTATCCAATGGAGGAACAATTTGCTGGAGTCGGCATATAGCACTGTCTATGGGTGATGTGTCCTTAAGAGGGAGGAGCTCCAGCTTGACTTCACTTGCATTTGTGAGTTTTTGCGACTTATCGAGATGCTGGAATAGGACGTCAATATCAATCCCCTCAATAGTCTTTTCTTTATGAAGAAAAGCAGGTCGGTATAAGAAAAAGATAGATGGAGCTGTAGATACGGTGCAATCAATTCTTTTCAAGGCGGGGTCTATTGGATCGGGAACGAGTGGTCTATCGGATCGTGTGTAAAACAACGCATCGGAAGCATCCACTGTGATACGCAATGAATCCTGAGGCACACCTTTCCGAGAAAAGAAATAATTCAATTCTTCGGGCATTAGAAAGTACGTTGGACTATAGTAGCCGTTCATCCTTATCTGAAAAGGAGACACATAGGTATATCTAAGAATCGCCCGATCGGAAAAGTTCTTATTCTCTTTCCATCGAATAGCCGGAGCTACAAGGAACTTTTCGAGATTAAACTCTCGTACGTATTCTGCTTGTATATAGGGCAAAAGGAATACTCCTGCTACAGTTTGCGTCCAACCATAAGGGAGCATCTTAACAGGAGCCTGATCAATAAAGAAGGTGTCTGTTGGCGTGATAAGAGAGCTTGGGATAGTCTCGATAAACTGACAATGAAGATATGGGTTTGCACTCCACGTGTCGACTGGGATTTCATCCATCTTTGCGACATAATCAGAATAGAAAGGCCTTATCGTTAGGGTTAGACCGTTGAAGTCAGT
>NZ_KV793804.1:52144-71462 GCF_001808555.1 Porphyromonas sp. HMSC065F10 | reverse complement strand
TTTTGCTCCTAACTCAGCTTGCGGAATCTAGGGTACTCTCTTTGCACGCTTCTCTTACCAGACCACCAGCTCATCGGCAAAGAGGAATCTCCCGCGCTGCGCCTCCTCATACCGGATCCGGAGGTAGCGGCAGGTGGTGTGGGGGTAGAAGGTGAAGGTCTCGAAGTGGAGCTTCCGGTCCGCCGGGTCGAGCGTCGACTTGATGCGATCCACCACCGTCCACTCCTCGCCATCGCTGCTGACGGAGAGCTCCACCCACTCGGGGGCGTAGATCCCGGGGATGGTATTGTGCATGCAGCGGGTGGAGACCTTACTGATCAGTGTCTCCTCGCCCATGTCGAGTATGCCGATATTGGATGGGGTGACGATGTTGCCGTACCAGCGTCCGTCGCCAAAGGAGACCGACCCGCGGTAGCCGTCCGTCAGGACGGTCTCAAATCCTCCCCCGCTGTACTTGCCCTCCACGGGCGTCTCCCACCGGATCGGCTTGCCGATGGCGCGGTGGTGGTCCACCCGGAGCGTGACGGGATCGCCTACCGGCTCACCGTTGCAGAACTGCCGGACGACGATGTCAGCGCTGTCCCGCACCTCGATCGTCTCGTCCTCCCGTATTTGCGGGTCGCTCATCTCGGGCACCTTGCCATCGACTCGGTATCTCATCTCGCAGGGATATAGCTCCGTGGTCCAGCGGACACGGGTGAGACCGGCATCCCGATCGACCTCGGTCTCGGACCGAAGCCCATTCGTCAGATCATATGCCCGTATGTCCCGCTCGTGGAGCAGGGGGATGTGCCGATTGACACGTATGCGGAAGTCCTCCCACGACCGCTTCTCCTGCGGTGTCCAGCCGATCTCAGCGATGGCGAGGAGGCGGGGGAAGATCTTGTACTCAAGAGCTTCACTCGTCTTGACATACTCCGTCCACATATTCCCCTGCACCCCTTTAACGAGGGTACACTCCTCAGGGGTAAGCTCCTCAGGCACCGGGTCAAGGGCGTAGGTCTGGGCGAGATCGCAGTAGCCCTCGTTGCTCTCATAGTCCACCGAGAGAGGGTCCTCCTGATAGTAGTCGAGGTAGCACTGCGGGCTGGGGGTCATGATCACCTGATGCCCGCTGCGGGCAGCCCGGAGACCGCCCTCCATACCTCTCCAGGACATAACGATCGCCCCGGGAGCCAAGCCTCCCTCGAGGATCTCGTCCCAGCCGATGAAGTGTCGGCCGTCCTTCTCAATCATCTCGCCCATGCGGTGGATGAAGTAGCTCTGCAGCTCATCCACGTCCTTGAGCTTCGCACGGCGCATCACCTCGCGACACTTGGGGCAGCTCTTCCATGCCTGCTTGCCCGCCTCGTCCCCGCCAAGGTGGATGTAGGCGGAGGGGAAGATGTCGTACACCTCGCTCAGCACGTCGCGGAGAAACTCGTAACTCATCGGGTTCCCGATGCAGAAGTCACTCTCCCCACGCCGAGCTCTCCCGCTGCAGCTCAGCACCGGGTAGGCATGCAGCACCTCCTCGCTGTGTCCCGGCATCTCGATCTCCGGGATCACCGTGATCCCTCGGGCGGCAGCGTAGGCAACGATCTCTCGTGCCTGCTCCTGCGTGTAGTACCCTCCGTAGGCACCGGGTGTCCCCTCCTTTGCATAGCGCCGGTCGCCCTCTATCCACCACTTCACCCAGTCGCTCTCGGTGCGATAGGCGGTTCGCTCAGTGAGGAGTGGGCGGCTCTTGATCTCTAAGCGCCAGCCACCGGCATCGGTGAGGTGCCAGTGGAGGCGATTGAGCTTGTACCGCTGCATCTCGTCGAGCAACTTCTTCACCTCCTCCACACCGAAGAAGTGGCGGCTCTCGTCCAGCATCAGTCCGCGATACTCGAGCCGAGGCTTGTCCTTGATCTCCACCGTCGGGATGCCGGAGGGCAGGATCAGTTGGCGGAGCGTCTGCAGGGCATAGCCGATGCCATCCTCATCGGCAGCAGTGATCCGGATGCCGCCACGCTTGACGGAGAGGGTGTAGGCCCCGGGGGTGGTCAGCTCCTTGGCGTCAATCGTGCAGATGACCGAGCCGTAGGTGTACTCCGGGGTGAGCTCCAGGGTGGGCAGACCCGTCTTGCTGAGGTCTGCATTGAGTCCTTCGACGAGTATGCGATAGCGCTCATCCGCCGAGGGGAGGACGATCGTGTGTCCCTTCGTGAGCGGCACCACACCGCCATCCTGCCAGACCACCTCCTCGGGCATCGGGAGCAGGGCCGGGTAGTCGGAGGACTTGCCCCCACCGAGATGACAGCTCGATAGGATGAGGAGAAGGAGGGTGAAAGTGATCGCCGGGTGTCTCATGGTCTCTATGGTATGGGGTGTAAAACTAAAAAAAGAGTGTACACCCCTATCCGCCCAAGGTCTCTCGCCTTACGGTCGGGGTGTACACTCATGATCAGGTCAGTGTCGTCGCATCAGAGCGTCGCGTGGTCTGCCTCAGCCCAGCCTCTGAGTCCCTCGATGAGGGCATCATTCTCCGCCTGATGGGGGAGGGGGGCGATGCGCAGCTCGTTGCCGTGTATGTCGATCCCCTTGGCTGCTGTGCCGACGAGGATATGGTGCTCCTTGAGCAGATACTCCGCCACCTGCTGAGCGGGACTGCTGCACTCTACGAGGAAGAAGGGGGCATCGCTGAGCTTGCTCTCGAAGCCCTCGATCTTGTCGATCTCCTTGGCGAGCAGTCGAGCATCCCTCAGCCACTTACGGATGGGGATCGTGAATGATGCGGGGTGCACAAGCACGTAGTGGACAGCCTCCAGCGCGAGCGAACTGATCCCGGTCGGGACGTAGTCCTCCCTGAGCCCATTGATGAAGTCGGGCCTGGCGCAGATGTAGCCGACGCAGAGCCCGGCGAGGTTGTAGGCGCGGGAGAAGGAGGAGAGCACCACGAGGTTGGGGTACTTCTGGATGTCCGACACCTTCAGCGTCTCCTCGAGGACATACTTACGCATAGAGAGGTCGACGATGATCGTCGTGTCGGGATGCTTCTTGAGGAGCGTGAGGAGGTCTCTGTGACGGTAGACCTTGCCGTCCGGGTTACTCGGTACAGAGAGCCAGACGAAGTCGACCCCTTCTGTGACCAAGTCTGCCAGCGGGGTCCCCTCCGGGGCTTCCCTTACCTCATGACCGGCGTGGTGCAGTGCTTGCCGAAACTCCATCCCGGTGGGTGGGAGGATCAGCGAGCAAGCTCCTCGGTGTGCATCAGCGATCAGCCGCACGGCTCCATCACCGCCATCGGTGATGAGCAACTCGTCCTCGTCGATCTCTAATCGTCGGGAGAGTAGCCGGGCGATGCGGGTGCTGCTGTCGCCGGGTGACTTAGAGATAAGGTCGATGTGATTGACCAAGTGCTCCTTGATCGGCTCCAGACGCGCTCCCTGCCACTTGAGGGTACTAAAGTCGAGCACTACTTCGGGCTCCATGTCCTGCTCCTTGTGAGCGGACCCTTTTACCGTGTGAGTCATATATAGCTTTGAGTTCTATTTTACCAAGGTCAAAGGTACCAATAATCGCCCACACCCCTTGCCCTGCTTTGAGAGCACGGCAGGCGAGGACAGACCAACTTTCTTTACCGGTATAAGATCGGACTAAGAGGGTGTCTGTTTCCGCTCATACCGATAGTAACAAGAGGGTATGGATGATGTCGGAGGGCAAAAAGGGCTCTCTCAGCAGCAGATGTCCCTTTGCTTCTTGATCAGGTCGAGATGCACTTCGGTGCCCCGGATGAGTGTCTGGGCGATGGGGCAGTGCGCTTCGGTCATCTCCAGCCAGCGGCGCTTCTGGTCGGCGTCGGCGTCGAGATCCGCCTCCATCCGGATGTTGATCCTCCGGATCGCCGGTCCCAGCTCAGGCTCCAGCTCACCGATGACAGTCAGCCGAAGGCTCCGGAGCTCAATGCCGATGCGCTCTGCAGCTCGGTGTGCGACGACATTGACGCAGCCGGCGAGGGCGCCGAGGAGTACCTCGACCGGATTGGCAGCCTCATCGGTCCCGCCTTCATCGGTCGGCTCATCGGTGCGAAAGGTGAACTTCCGCACCTTGATCTCCGTGCGGCACTCGGTCTCGCCCTCAGCGCGAGCGACGAGCTTAATCGTTTTCTTTTCACTCATAATGCATTCTTTGTATGGGATGACTTCCCCAAACGTACCACTTTTTTCCTACTCTTTGGCACAAAAAAGCACTGCCGATGGAGTGCCGCCAGCCCTGCTCGTATCCGTGCCAACGTAAGCCAAGAGTCTGATGGCTACGCCACTATATTGCGGCCAACCCAGAAGAGCAGGATCACCACCAGGATCACGACCGATGCGTGGTAGCCCAGGAGCAGGTCCCTGAGCTGGGCGCAGCGAGGGGAGCGGTGCGAGAGCGGCTTGAGGAGCAGCACGAGGGGGAGGGAGGGTAGGGCGATGACGAAGAGGGGATTCATCCGCCAGGCACCGGCGAGGTCGAGATTGAGCAAATGGTGGATAGCCCGCTGCGAACCGCAGCCGGGGCAGAGGTACCCCGTCAGGAGCCGAAAGGGACACCTCGGGAAGATCGGCACCACGGATGGGTCAAGACATTTGTAACCGACAGCTGCCGCCACAAGCGTCAGCACTATGAGGAGATACCTGATACAGGGGCGCATCTCAGCTCATGGATATGCCTTAGGCGACACCAACCATAAAGAAGAATAGGGAGATCCCGGCTACGGCAATGCCGCACCAGAAGCCGTAGGTGACCCACTGCTTGGCCTTGGCGGAGAATTCGTTGGCTGCGGTGATATTTCCGCTCGAGAAGGCACTATTGGCCTGCACGGAGTAGACGATCCCAAGGATCCCGAAGACCAGGCAGCAGAGGAGGGTCACTATGATCGACTCCACGAGATAGTCCTTGTGCTTGACGACGCCGGACGCCGGCACGGATCCCTCGGGTAGGAGTACAGCGGAGAGCTCAGGGAGGTTGCTCGCCTGGATCCAGTCGGCAAGTCCCTCTCTCCATACATAGGTCTGTGGGGTCAGCCTCCCTCTGAGTTGGTCGATGGTGTATGGTCCTTGTTGCTCAGATCCGTTCAGTATGTAGTACTCTGACATAAGTTTTATGGTGGTATGCGTGGTTGTGTCTAAGGGCAAAGTTATGTAAAAATCACCACCGTTGCCACGGAGGAGGGTCCGGCTCACACCGGCTTGGAGAAGCGCTTATCCGTCTGCTGCATCAGGGGATCGAGTGAGGCGGCCACGTAGCGCACGTAGGGCGAGCCGATAGGCAGCTCAATACTCTCCGGGGTCAGATTTATCAGTCCGTCAGCCGCCATCTCGTGCAGCTTGTCCCGGTCGTATACCACTGCCTGCATAGTCTCCTCTGCAGTTATGCCGAGCCGCTCAGCCACTTCGCTCCACCGGAGGCGGTAGTTACACATCAGCGTCTCGATCACCTCACGGACGATCTGCTCCCTCGGGGAGAGCAGGTAGCCTCTCTCGGTGTAGAGTCTCCCGGCACTGAGGGTGTCGATGTACTCGGTGATGTCTCGCCCATTCTGCGCATAGGCGGTGCCAAGCTGGCTGATGCCGGTGACGCCGAGAGCGTAGACCTGCGCCGTGGTCCTGAGGGTGCAGTACCCTTGGAAATTTCGTCTCAGTCGTCCCTCATCAAGCGCTATGCTGAGCTCATCGGATGGGAGGACGAAGTGATCCATCCCGATGGATCTATAGCCCTCACCGTGGAGTATGTCGGCAGCACGGTGGTACATAGCCTGCTTCTCTTCCGGCTCCGGGAGCCCTGCCCGCTCTAAGATCAGCTGCCGCTTATGCACCCATGGCACGTGACCGTAGCTAAAGGTGACTATCCGCTCCGGATGGATCTCTGCCGCCATCCGGACTGACCGCGCAAAGCTCTCTGCCGTCTGGTGCGGCAGCCCGAAGAGGAGATCCATATTGACCGTCGCCCCTGCATCGTGCAGCATCGACACGATCTCGCTTACGGGGAGGAGTGGGGGCTCACGATGGACGATCCGGAGCACCTCCTCGTCAAAGTCCTGCACCCCGAGGCTGTAGCGACTGAAGCGGCAGTCAATCAGCTCTGCCCATGCATGCTCATCGAGGTAGCCGGGATGGCACTCGATCGCAATCTCCGGTCGGTCGATCGTCTCCATGAGGGAGAGGAGGTGCTCATTGAGCTCGCGGAGGTAGTGGACCGGTATCGCAGTGGGACTGCCGCCGCCATAGTGGATCTGTGAGATCTTGCGTCCTGGGGTGAGGTGTCTGGCGATCAGGTCGATCTCTCTATGGAGCGCCTCCACGTAAGCCTCTATGCGATCCGGGCGAGCCATCGGGTAGGAATTGCAGGCGCAGAAGTGGCAGAGCTGGCGGCAGAAGGGGATGTGGATGTAGAAGGAGACGTGGTTGTCCGAGGCACTATTGGACGCTTCGATTGCAGCGAGGAACTCCTTCGGCTCTATGCTGTGGAAGAAATTGGCAGGCGGATAGCTGGTGTAACGGGGGACAGGTTGATTGTACTTCTCGAGGAGGGTATCGCTATTTTTCATTCTTAAAGACAAGGTGTATATAGAAAAGTGAGATGTGCGCCAGCAGTACGGCAAGGGCAAAGAGTCCACTGTAGCCGGTATGGTCTGCCACCACGCCGCCGAGGATCGCCATCCCCATGCCGCAGAGGTGGGTGATGACGATCTGCACGGTGAAGTCTGTCCCCTCGCGACCCGCACGCAGGGTCTCCATGGAGGAGACATAGACGACGACCGTCGCGCTCCCGTAAGCCGCCCACAAGAGCATCACACCGATGCTCACGAGGAGCGTGCTGACCTCGACCTGCGTCAGTATGAGGAAGTAGAGTGTGGCGACCAAGATCAGTGTGGCGAAGTACTTCCGAGCTCGATAGATCCCGATGCGACGAACGACGAAGCCCGAGGCGAGGGAGCTGACAAAGGCGGTACCGGTGCCGAGCAGTCCGCTCAGGATGCCTATGGAGCCCATATCAAACCCCTGGTCCACGAGCCACGGACGCAGCATAGGCAGTATCGCCATCAGGCCCGAGTAGAAGAGTAGGAGAAAGAGCACTTGGCGCCAGATCCCCTTACGGGAAAAGAAAAGGGCGAAGTCACCGATCCCGGCACGTCGCTTGGGATCTTTTTTCTCAAAGATGATCTGCCGCTCCAGCCCTAAGGGTACCAGTGCCAGCAGCACGAAGAGTGCCAGGCAGAGCAGGACCACCTGCCAGCCGTAGCGGTGTAAGACGACCAAGAGCAGCCCGCTACCGACCAGTGTGCCGGCGAAGCTTCCTGAGGACTGCATCGTATTGACGAGACTCTTGTCGCGCCCTCCGTAGCTCAGCGCTGCGAGGGAGTCGGTGGCGATGTCCTGTGTCCCGGAGGCGATCAGCGCTAGGATGATCAGCCCGAGGATCAGGTAGATGTCGCTACTTACCTGCAGCAGACCTATGGCGCAGAGGAGTCCGGCGTAGATCACCTCCGAGACGATGATGCAGCGCTTGTAGTCCCGCACCGTCAGACAGTGTCGGTCCACCAGGGGCGCCCAGAGGAACTTCAGGATCCACGGGAGCTTGACCAGCTGGAGGAGCCCGATGGAGGAGAGGGAGAACTGCTGCTCCCGCATCATCACCTGCAGTGCTGTGGAGAGGAAGCTTGAGGGGATGGACTGAGCCACGTAGAGACAGAAAAACGTCCCAAGTGTCAGTGCCTCAGCTCTGTATAGAGTACTATTCTTTTGTCTCATAGGGTGATGACGGAGGGGAGGAGGTGGTATCGTCCCGAGGAGGTGCGGGGCAGTCTCTGCTCCTCTGGACTGCGGAAGAGCGGTCCTCGGGACACATCGTATCGCCCATAGCGGTAGTACCCATTGGCTCGACCGCCCCAGCCGTAGTTGCAGTGGAGATAGAGTGCATCCTCCGTGCGGAGGAGTCCGTCCACGATCCAGGTGTGGAAGGTGAGGTCCTCCCTCCCGGCGGTGAGGATCACCGGCAGTCCCCTTCGGAGGCTCTGCTCGATTGCTTCTCTCAGCCCCCACCAGTGGAGCCTCGCCTGATGAAAGCCCATCTGGGTGAGGAGAAGTCGGATACGCCACGGCCAGGTGAGACCAAAGTCGGTCGTGTAGATCGTCCAAAGGGCGGTGCCTATCTCCGAGAGAAATCGACCTGCCATCTCTCGCTCGGAGGCGGTGGAGGTGACTCTGGGATCAAGGGCGGAGACCCGCTCAAGGGAGCGGAAGAGAGGATTTCGGGAGCCACGCTCTACCGCCACTTGCGTGAGTAGCTGAGCCAGTGCCACGGGTGCACAGCCGGCCGGGGAACGACCGATGGGCGAGGAGGGCCGCAGTCCTCTTCGGATCGGGGTATGGAGGTCAAAGGGGGTACCCTGGTGCCATATCGTGCGGACCATCATCGGGATATACTCGGTCACCTCCTCGGGCGTGATGAGATCAGAGCCGCTGAGGAGTGCCCCGAGACTTTCTTTTCTCTCCATCTTAGGCATCCTCCTTCTCCATATGATGTCGGATCGCCTCTATCACCTGCTCCGCAGCCTCGCGCTCCTCCTCCGCACTCCTCAGGTGACCAATCGGCACCACCACCTGCGCTCGGGAGTAGTAGGGCTCTCTCTTCTCTGAGATCGCCTCGAGGTAGTCCCGTACCTCGCTAGGCGTCTTCTCTGCCACTGCCGGTCGGGTCGCTCGGACTCTGTAGAGCCTCTCGGCAAGTAGGTCCAGCGGCGAGCGGAGGTAGACTACCAGCCCATGGGCGAGCATGCGGTCCATATTGTCCTCCCATATAGGCAGCCCCCCACCGGTGGCGATGAGGGTGTCCTGCTCCTGCAGCAGCTCCAGCAGAGCCACACGCTCTCTCTTGCGGAACTTGTCGATCCCGCAACAAGCCACCATTGATGAGATGGAGGCGTGGTACCGGCTCTCGACAAAGAGGTCCGTATCGACAAATGTCAGCCCGAGTCTCTCGGCAACGAGCCTGCCGATGGTGCTCTTGCCCACTCCGGGGAGTCCTATGAGGAATAGTGGTCTCACTGTGCTGTCGCTCTTACCTTACGATACATAATCCAATAGAAGAAGAGGGCAATCCCCTCGGAGAGGGCGGTGAGGAGGATGATGACCATCGTCAGCCCCTTGTCGTAGAGAAGTCCGCTGAGAGCCGACCCGGCAAGCAGTGCCAGCCCGTAGAAGGTATTGAAGAGCCCGAAGCCGAGTCCGCGCTTCTTGTATGGTGTCAGGTCGGCTATTGCGGAGCGCATCACCGTCTCGTGTGCACCGAGGATCACCCCCATGACCACCATCCCGGAGATGACCACCGGGACTGAGGTGCTGAGGGTGAGGATCGGCAGCAGCAGGGTGAGGAGTGGCACGATGAGGAGGATCAGGATGCCTCCCGTCTTGGATCCGGTCCGCTCCTTCAGTCGGTCGTAGGTTCGCCCGATGAGCAGTGCCACTAAGGCATCGATGCCCATGGCGCCGGCGTAGAGCATCGTGATCATCGTGTCGGACATGATGGACCGGACCTTGAGGTGATAGCCGATGATGCCAAAATTGAGCAGACCAAAGGCGGTGAAGAAAGTGAAGGCGGAGTAGATCCAGAACATCCGGCTCAGCCTCCCCGGCGCCCCCGCCGGAGCGACAGCGCCATGCTCACGCTCTAAGCGTGACACCCGCCGCCAGACGTATACGAGGAAGAGCATCAGCACGACGAAGGGGATCGCCAGTAGCCTGTACCCGAGCTGAAACTCCCCCACACCACTCTGACCGGCGTAGTAAAAGACTGCGGTGAAGATCAGTGGACCGAGAAAGGCACCGAGCTGGTCCAGCGCCTCCTGCAGCCCAAATGCGAAGCCCAGGCCCACCTGCCGCTCAGAGATGCCGGAGAGGAGCGTGTCCTTGGCCGGGCTGCGGAAGGCCTTCCCGATCCGCTCCGTCAGGATCAGGACGATGAGTACGCCCCAGCTGGTGGTGCAGCCCATCAGCGGTATCACGAAGTGGACCCCATAGCCGAGGAAGAGGAAGAGCCAGTACTTGCCACTCTTGTCGAGGATGACTCCGGAGATGAGCCGGAGCGCATAGCCGATGAACTCGCCCAGACCGAATACCAGCCCCACCTGAGCCGCCGACACACCGAGGAGACTGAGGTACTGACCATTGACACTCCGAGCGGACTCGTGGACGACGTCGCCCAGCATGCTGATGATGCCGAAGAGGACAATCACTACAAGCACCTGACGGCGGACTGAGGATTGATCTTGGGTGTGATTTTCAGTCATGACTTTTGCTCTTTGAGCCACAAAGGTACACAATCGCGCCCCTTTGCGTGGTCCTTATGCCTGAGCTTTTCACCGTCAGTGCATTATGAGACTGTTGCACGAAGGCGATCTGCTGCGTTGCTTTCGGAATTCGGTCTCGGTCACGTACGTGAGTACGCTCCCTTCGACCTCATCCTCAGCGCCTTGCATCTCATCCTTCGTGCAAAGTCTCAGCACATTTGAGACAAATGTACGAGAATGGCACTTCGTGCAACATTCTCATTATACTAATCTCAGTGTGTGGTCTCGCTGTCGCGTTTCGCAAAAAAAGCGGGTACTGATCCGGAATAGGGTCAGTACCCGCCTTTTCTGTACGAAAGTGAGCGCCTTACTTGGCTGCGGTCACCTCGATCTCGATCACTCCTCCTGCAGGCAGCGCGCTTACGGCGAAAGCGCAGCGTGCCGGGAAAGGAGCAGCGAATTGCTCCGCATAGATCTTATTGACAGCGGCAAAGTCTCCCATATTGGTCAGGTAGACGATGCACTTGACGACGTTGTCCATCGTCATACCGGCCTCGGCAAGGATCGCCTTGATATTGGCAAAAGACTGCCTGCACTGCTCCTCGACAGTGTCACCGGCGAGCTTGCCGGTCTCGGGGTTGAGCCCCAGCTGGCCTGAGATAAAGAGCAGATCACCGGTGCAGATCGCCTGTGAGTAGGGACCGATGGCTGCCGGTGCCTTCTCTGTAGAAATAGCTTTTTTAGACATGATTGTTTTG
Source organism: Porphyromonas sp. HMSC065F10 (assembly GCF_001808555.1). GTDB lineage: Bacteria > Bacteroidota > Bacteroidia > Bacteroidales > Porphyromonadaceae > Porphyromonas_A. The sequence goes on along the minus strand of NZ_KV793804.1, from coordinate 60,410 downwards.
TATAAGTGATTGGTTTGGGATTAGTCTTCGGTGTGCGCCAGCAGCTCTCTGGCGTTGTCGAGAGCTGCCTCGGTCTGAGCTGCACCGCTCAGCATCGCAGCGATTGCCGCGACTCGCTCCTCGCCCTCAACGGGTCGGAGAGAGGTATTGTAGGTGTCTTGGCCCTCCTCCTTCTCGACCACCACCTGATGATCCGCCTGTGCAGCGATCTGTGGCAGGTGGGTGATAGAGAGCACCTGGAGGTGGCGACTGAGTCGCCTCATGATTCGCCCGAGCTTCTCGGCGGCGCGACCGCTGACCCCGGTGTCGATCTCGTCGAAGATTATCGTCGGGAGGATCTGCCGCTCAGCGATGATCGCCTTGAGGGCAAGCATAATCCTGGAGATCTCTCCGCCCGAGGCGATCTCATCAATCGGCTGGAGGGTCGTCTGCTTATTGGTCGCTATGAGGAATTGGATCTCGTCCTCACCGGTCGGGGTCAGATCCTTGGTCTTGGTGAGACTGACCTTGAAGGAGGCACCCGCTATGCCGAGCTCATCGATCGCCTCCATAAGTGAGGGGACGAAGGACTTGATCCCTCGCTCCCGGCTCTTCGTCAGCTGCTGTGCCATCTCCGCTGCATCGCGGCGAGCACGCTCCACCTCTCGGCGTAGCTCCTCTATGCGATCGTCCGCCGAGGTGATGGAGTCCAGCTGCTCCTTGTACCGGTCACGGAGCTTGATTAGTTCGTCACCATCCGACACGTTGTGCTTGTACATGAGAGACTGCAGGAGGTTCATCCGCTCCTGGAGCCGAGCGACCTCCTGTGGGTCGATCTCGATCTCGTCCAGCTGACGTGATGCATCGCTGCTGATGTCGGCAAGCTCAATGTAGACCGCCTCCAGTCGCTCTCCGTATTCCCCTGCTGGGGCAAAAGTATCGGCAAAGCCCTTGCAGTCGTGAGCGAGGGTGTGCAGGCGTGACAGCACCGATACCTCCTCCTCGCGACCATAGCCGTCAAGCCCTGCCAGCTCCTGCATCAGCTGGGAGATCTCTGTGGCATGCTCCGCCATCGTGAGCCGCTCGCGGACCTCAGCCTCCTCGCCCGACGTGATGTGGGCATCGCTCAGCTGCTTGTACTGGAAGGAGATGTAGTCCTCCTCCTCTCGCTGCTTGCGGACCCGCTCCTGCTCCGACGTGAGCTGAGCGGACAGTCTCCGGTAGAGTACATACTTCTCGGCGTATGCCTCTCGCTCTCCCTGGTTGTCCGAGAGGGTGTCTATCACGGAGCGCTGGAAGTCCGGGTCCCCGATGAGCCTATTGTGGTGCTGTGAGTGGATGTCGACCAAGTGGTCACCGATCTCCTTGAGTAAGCCGGCTGATACCGGTGTGTCATTGACAAACGCTCGGCTTTTTCCGCTCTTGAGTACCTCTCGCCGTAGGATGCAGGTGGAGCTGTAGTCGAGATCGTTTTTCTCAAAAATAGGCTTCAGTCCCACCCGCTCCTCTAAGCAAAAGGAGGCCTCGACCACCGCCTTTGAGGCACCGGAGCGGAGCATCTTGCGGATGTCTGCCCGACCTCCGAGGAGGAGCTCGATGGCTCCGATGATGATGGACTTACCTGCGCCGGTCTCACCGGTGATCGAGGTAAAGCCCTCTCGGAGGTCCCACTCGAGGTGGTCTATGAGGATGAAGTCCTTGATGTGCAAGTGTGTGATCATATACTCCTTCTATTCTCTGATCCAGGGGATAAGCTCCTCTATCATACTCCTCACCTCAGGGTCTTTGCTCCACTGCTGCAGCTCTCCCGACTTGGTCTCGCTGATCATCTGGATCAGGCGGGGCGCCTGCATTGAGAGCCGGAGCTTATTCATCTCCTTGAGCCAGTAGGTGAGGCTCTCTCTGCTCCTCGACTCCATCGGCTCATCCAGCACCTCTCTGTGGTACAGGCAGTAGAGCTCTCGCCCGCGAGTGCCCTCATCGGTGCGCAGCTCGGGGAGTAGCCGACCCGGGCTGAGGGGAGCCGATCGCAGGTCGTCACTCTCCCGCCAGGCGTCACTGAGCTGCTCTGACCTCTGCTGCAGATGGTCGAGGAAAGGCTGACCGCCGAGGGTGTCAAAGGAGTCGTAGTAGAGTAGCATCAACACCGTCAGGTAGTAGTAGAGTCGACGCCCGAGGATGCTCTCCGGGATCGAGCCGGGTAGGGGAAAGTAGGTCCCCGCCTCGCTTGTGGAGATGGGTATCTCTCGCTCCATCACCATGAAGAGCGGACTCTGTCGCCCACTCCCGTAGATCGGTCTGTAGGCGGTGAGTGTGAGGTCTCCCGTGAAGTGCTGTCCCGACCCGGCAGTGAGCCGAATGTAGATCGATACCGCCACAGGCTCCTTGGGGGTCATACTGAGCCGGACATCGGGGCTGAAGCCGTCGGCAAATCGCCGTACCCGCTCACTCAGCCCCTCTGCGTCCTTGGCGGCTGTCGAGCCCAGCGCTGAGGCGTCAACCTCTACGCGTGACGTGACCAACTGCTGAGCCGAGAGCGGTATCGCCACCGCGCTCATCAGGAGTGTGGCGAGGAGGACAATAGGGTGCGCAAAGATCTGCATAAGGAGAAGTGGGTAGTGACTCCGATTAGCTGAGCTGGGGTAGGGTGTTGAGGATCTCGAGTGCCACCTGCTCCTTGTCCATCAGCGGTAGGGAGCGCTCGATAGAGCCATCCCGGCTAAGTAGGGTCACTCGATTGGTGTCGGTGCCAAATCCTGCCCCCTCGTCCTCAAGGGTATTGGCGACGATGAGGTCAAAACTTTTCCGCTCCATCTTGTCCCTCACCTGCTCGAGGTCGAGGTGGGTCTCTAAGGCAAAGCCGATGTGTATCTGCTCCTTGTCCTTTTCCTTGCCCATAAGTGCGGCGATGTCGGGATTGGGGACAAGCTCGATCGTCATCGAGGGTCGACTCTCCCTCTTCACCTTCTGCTCCTCGGGATGAGCCACCTTGTAGTCTGCCACGGCGGCACAGAAGATGGCTATCTGGTACGAGGTCACTGAGCGGCAGGCCTCCAGCATCTCGTCAGCACTCTCGACCCGGATCACCCGCAGTCTCTCGTGGGGAGTCGGGAGGACCTGGGCGGGCCCGGTCACCAGGGTGACCTCCGCACCCATCCGGATCGCCTGCTCGGCGAGTGCCTTGCCCATGCGTCCGGAGGAGTAATTGCCTATGAATCGTACCGGGTCGATCCGCTCGTACGTCGGCCCCGAGGTGATCAGTAGCTGCTTCCCGGTGAGTGTCGTCGCCTTGTCCATGTCCTCCTCTATCCTGCGAACGATCTCCTCCGGCTCGGGCAGTCGACCCTTGCCTATGAGGTGGCTCGCCAGCTCTCCCTCCTCCGCCTCGAGTATCGTCGCCCCCATCTCTCTGAGGCGGGCAGCGGAGGCGATGGTCGATGGGTGGCGGTACATATCGAGGTCCATTGCCGGAGCGATGTAGACCCGCCCTCGTGTGGCGAGGTAGCAGGTGACGAGAAGATTGTCAGCTATGCCATACGCCATCTTGGCCATCGTGGAGGCGGTGGCCGGGGCGACTATGAAGAGGTCTGCCCAGAGCCCCAGCTCCACATGGCTGTGCCACGTGCCGTCGCTGTGGTCAAAGAAGTCGCACAGTACCGGTCGGCCGGAGAGGGTGGAGAGGGTGAGCGGGGTGATGAATTCCTTAGCCGCTGCCGTCATCACCACCTGCACCTCAGCCCCTGCCTTGACAAGGAGCCGGATCAGTGAGGCAGCCTTGTAGGCTGCGATGCTCCCGGTGACCCCGAGGACGATGTGCTTACCGCTTAGGTTAGGCATGACCGGGCTTTTCGCTATTCAGGTCGATGGCTTTCTTGATCTTCTGGAGCTGAAACTTCGTGTCTGCCGGGAAGTCGCTATTCATCATCCAGCCGAAGTAGCCGGGCTCCTTTGCGAGCACATCGGAGACGAGTCGACCCTTATACTTACCGAAGTTAAAGACCACCTCGTCCCTGTCGTTGTAGACGAATCGCCCGGCGAAGTCCACCACACGGCGCTGCGTGGTGTACTCATCCAGACGATCGACATCATTGGGGAGGTCGTCGTACTTGGCGAGCTGACCGCGTAGGACATTGTAGGTCGCCTCGGTGTCAGCCAGCGCTCCGTGCGCTCCGTCAAAGGTGTAGCCGCAGTAAAACTCATGTGCTGCAGAGAGTGTCCTCGCCTCGCGCTTGTGGTAGATCACCTGTACGTCAACCACCTTGCGGCTGTGCAGGTCAACCGGTACTCCTGCGCGATAAAACTCCTCGCTCAGCATCGGCATATCAAAGCGATTGCAATTATATCCCGCAAGATCGCACCCTTCGATGAAACCGGCCACTCGCTTCGCTATATCAGCAAAGGTGGGCGCCTCAGCCACGTCCGCATCGCTGATACCGTGGACTGCCGTCGTCGACTCCGGTATGTGGCACTGAGGGTTGACACGAGAGGAGAAAGTCTCCTTGCTCCCGTCGGGCATTACCTTGACGAGAGCTATCTCTACGATACGATCCCTCGCCGGGTCCGTCCCGGTCGTCTCGAGATCGAAAAACACAAGCGGTCGCTCCAGTCGAAGCTGTGGAAGGGTATCAAGCTTGCTCATATCAGCAGAGGCATATCTACGGCAATAATCGTCTCCTCCTCATCCCGCTCCTGTGGTGTGATGATGGCAGCGTGAGCGCGATCTCCGAGCAGGAGCTCCACTTCGTTTCCGGGGAGTATATTCAGGATCTTGATTAGGTGGATGGCGCTGAAGGCGATCTCAAACTTCTCCGTACCGCTGTAGTTGACCGGCAGTGTCTCCTGTGCCGAGGTGGAGTAGCCGAGGTCTTTTGCATCCAGCTGCAGCTGGTTGGGTGTCAGGACTAAGTTGACCAGCTTGGTGGCGTCATTGGCAAAAATCGAGACGCGCCTGAATGCAGCCAGCAGCTGCGATCGGTCGGCGATGATGCTCTTATCATTGTCCTGAGGGATGACGCTCTCGCAATTGGGGTACTTGCCATCAAGCAGGCGACACTGGAGACGCATATCCTCCCGCTCAAAGGTGGCGTAATTGACATACACGGTCACACGGATCGTATCCTCGAGCTCCGGTGAGGAGATCTCCGTCTCACTGTCGGCCCCCTCCGTCTCCGGTGTGGAGTCGTTGCCTCGGTGAGTGAAGAGGAGCTTGATCAGCGACACAGGCTTGCCCGGCAGCGTGAAGGACTTGCTCTCGGGAGCGTCCGTGAGCTGCACAGAGCGATTTTTGTACAGCGCCATCATATAGCCGTCGGTGGCAGAGAATGCGATCTGCTCCTTATTGATGTCAATGTGCACTCCGCCTAAGAGGGGCCTGGTGTCCTCCACCGAAACAGCATAGTCGGTGTAGGTCAGTCCCCTGCTGAATACACTCGTGGGCAGATCCAGGACAGTCGACTGATCGTCCAGCGCCTCTACCTCGGGGTAATTCGTGGCGTCCTGTCCGACGAAGTCAAAGTGACCATTATTGTACCGGACGTTGATGTGCTGATTGTCTGTGTCAATGTCGAAGGTGAGGTCCTGAGCAGGAAGCTCCTTGAGTGGGAGCAGGAGGTGCTCCGGTCGGATGCAGATGGTGTAGTCCTCGCCCTCGTGCGACTGAGTGCGGAGCGACAGGGTGAGACGCGTCTCACCGTCTGTCCCGGTCATACGGATGATGCCTCCCTTGATCTCAAAGAGTATGTCGTTGATGATGGCCGACGTGCCACCGGTCTTGCCGGAGGAGGGGATCACGCGGCTGATGATCGATAGTCTGCTACTGAGCTGCTGACTGCCTACTGTAAATTTCATAAGTGATCGGATAAGAGTATCGTTTATACTTAGGGGTAAAAGTACCAAATTGCCCAGATATGACCAATTGTCTCCCCCGAGTCGTCTCGGGGTGACGCATTTGAGCGTTACAGAAGCCATTCAACTCATTGTAAAGAGTGGTGAATGAAGCACCCCGATAGGGGTGCTCGCTTTTTAGCCCCGGGTCGAGGGGCGCAGCCCCGACGACCCGGGGATCAGGCATTGAGAGCGATAGCGACCCCGTCAGGGCGTCGCACTGCTTGCCTGACGCCCTGATAAGTGCGACACCCTAGCGGGGTCGTATATCTTTCTGGGCATCCTCTCTCGGGGTCTTCGGCGCTATGCGCCTCGACCACCGGACTAAAAAACGATGATCCCTATGGGGTTTCGCCCCTGCGGGATCGGCAGTAGGGATTGCACAGCGACAGGGATTATCACTTCTTTGCTGTAGAGCTCAAGTGCGTCATCCCCCGAGTCATCTCGCAAAAAGGAGATCAAGGATGATGCCAAACTAATACCGATATTAGTGAAGTCTAATACCGATATTAGACGCGACTAATATCGGTATTAGAGATCAGCGAGAGCCACTCGGGCGAAGGACCTCATTTCCTTGGGCTTGCTGTGCGGCACGCACGTGCTCTCTTCTGTCCGGGGTTTTGCCCGGTCGGTCTCCGCAAGTCCGGTGGTGTGGAGCAATAAAAGAATGTTGCACGAAGTGCCATTCTCGCATATTTGTTTCAAATGTGCTGAGACTTTGCACGAAGGATGAGATGCAAGGCGCTGAGGATGAGACCGAAAGGAGCGTACTCACGTACGTGACCGAGACCGAATTCCGAAAGCAACGCAGCAGATCGCCTTCGTGCAACAGTCTCAAAAAAAAGAGCTGTCAGTCGTGTGACTGACAGCTCTCGTATACTATGTAGTCCGTATGAGAGTCGAACTCATCTTTCAAGAATGAAAATCTTGCGTCCTAACCGATAGACGAACGGACCAAATAGCTTGGGCCGAGATCGTTTCGAGGGCGATGACTTCGGCTTCTTAGGCGTTAGCCTGCTGACCCTTGAGGCTATTAACCTTCTCTGCGAGGGAGTGCTTCAGGTTGGCAGCCTTATTCTTGTGGATGTGACCCTTGCCGGCCATACGATCAATCAGTGATGTGACCTTCGGGAGAGTCTCCTCTGCCTTGGCTGCATCGTCAAGGGCACGGAAGTCGCGGACTGCATTACGCATCGTCTTACCATAGTAGCGATTGCGCGTGCGACGTGCGCTGGCTTGTCTGATTCTCTTAAGTGCTGACTTATGATTTGCCATGATTGGATTATTCTATCTGCACCCTTAGGAGAGTGTGTCCCTGCAAGAAGTCGGGATGAATAGTAGTCCGTAGGGGAATCGAACCCTTATTTCAAGAATGAGAATCTTGCGTCCTAACCGTTAGACGAACGGACCAAAAACTTTCGTGCTATTGCTCTGCAAAGGTAAGAAAGTTTTTTACTTCTTGCAAGCTTTGTGGGGTTTTGATCTTACTTTCGTTGATTATTGACCCCGGACACCCTCTCTTGGGTGATAATGATTATCTGCGGATGTGTAGTTTCTCGATGATGGCGCGGTAGCGATCGATGTCGTTGCGCATCAGATAGTCGAGCAGGTGACGGCGCTTACCGATAAGGAGCTTCATGGAGCGTGAGGTATTGAAGTCCTGCGGGTGCTTCTTCAGGTGCTCCGTGAGGTGTGAGATGCGGTACGTAAAGAGAGCGATCTGGCTCTCTGCTGAGCCGGTGTCCTGGTCTGACGTACCATACTCACCGAAGATTTCCTTCTTCTTAGCTGTATCCAGATACATAATCTAGTAACAATGAAAATGAGTGTGAATAATGACGCATGATCACCCCGTACGTCCGGGTGACATTTGCGACTGCAAAGGTAGTACTTTTAGTTGGTTGCTCCAAGTGTCTCTCCTTGCGGTCTTTTTTTTGCGTGACGGGCGTTTTTTTATTCCTCCTTACGTTGGTAGATGGCTGCTCCTCCGGGTATCGGGGTGTAGCTGATCGCCTCCTTGAGCTCCCCGGTCTCACCGGTGAGGATGGGTGCCTTGGTCCGCTCCGGGGAGTAGCGCCCGGTCTCTCCGGAGTGACCATACCATGGGCTCTCCGGCTTTCGTCGCTCCACCTCCTGCCAGGGGTTGAGCAGCTCGTCGGTAAATCCCTCGTTTTCGAAGGACTTGCGGAAGTGGTCAACCGCCGTCTGCCCTACGATGTGCTTAGCATCTCCCTCGAGGTATTGCTGTATGTCGTCCGCCTTCCGTCGGAGGCGGTCTCTGAGGTCTGAGAGATTTATCTATTTGGAGGAGTGGGATATAATGTGTACCATTGCAGTGCAATCACCTAAAAGGGTGATTGAAGTAGGGGCCAGGGCTTAGACCCACCCCCGCGCACAGGCGATG
>NZ_KV793804.1:51829-52044 GCF_001808555.1 Porphyromonas sp. HMSC065F10 | reverse complement strand
GAATGACGGCAGGCATCGGATGTGTTACATCCCTTGCCTGCTGTGCTTTTTTATGTAGGAGCGGATGTCTTCCGCCTTTCGCTTGAGGCGGTTACTGAGGTCTGAGAGGTTCATCTATTTGGTGGGGTGAGATATAATGTGTACCATTGCAGTGCTAGGGCCAGGACATTGCTCCACCCCGGTGGAATGACGGCAGGCATCGGATGTGTTACATC
>NZ_KV793804.1:36378-51729 GCF_001808555.1 Porphyromonas sp. HMSC065F10 | reverse complement strand
GGTGGGGTGAGATATAATGTGTACCATTGCAGGGCAATCACCTAAAAGGGTGATTGAAGTAGGGGTAGCGGGCTTAGACCCACCCCCGCGCACAGGCGATGGACATTGGAGTCACTTCCGGTGTCCATCGTGCTTTTTGATACAGTGGAGCTTCCGGATGTCATTCGCCTTCCGCTTGAGGAGGATACTGAGGTCTGAGAGGTTCTTGAGACTGAGTTGTTTATACTATAGTAAATACCTACCTTTGTGATGTCCGATGATCGCAATGTGGTAGCGATTGTACCTGTATGGGCGCAATATTGAAGGTTCAACTCCTTCCGGACACTTGAGGGCTGGCTTATGCCAGCCCTCATTTGATTCTCCGGAACCGTTCATTCTCTAAGCTTAGGTCATCGGTGACGCCCCAGCTCTTGACATAGTTAAAAGTGCGTCTCTTTCGTCGATAGTTGACATGGACGACTATCTTGACTACTTTACCCTTCTTGTAAGGGGTGGTCATCACTTAGCAAGTCTCGCCCGGTCTCTTATCTATTTGTCGATAGACCTTCTGAGGGTCGAGGAGCGCCTTGGTGACATAGTCGAGGTCATCGATCGGCACAGCAGCGCCCTTGGAAACTCCCCCCCCTCCCAGCACATCAAAATGCGAAATAGCCTGGTCCTATGGAGTGACGGGCGGTTTTTACTCCTCCTTGCGTTGGTAGATGGCTGCTCCACCGGGGATGTAGGCCTCGAGGCCGGTGTGGAGGTCGTAGCAGCTGATCTCGAGGGTGACGAAGCGCTCTCCATCCTGACTCCTCGGTAGCGTGATCGTCGCCGACTGCTCTGTCGTCACTGCGACGAGGTCCCGGCCAGTCGTGGTGTCGGGTAGGGAGTCAGTCGATAGGTAGATCGCATAGAGGCAGGGGCGGTCGTGATTGGCACCGCACCAGGTGAGCTTGGCGCTGTCCCCCTCGGTGGTGATCGTGAGGTCTCTCGGGTAGAGCAGCGTGCTGTCGGCACTTACTATCGGAGCGTGCGGGAGGACCGGCTGTCGGAAGCACTGCGCTGCCAGCCGGTCTCTCAGCCCGTGGCTTCGCTCGGTGAGCTGCCGGGCTCGGAAGAGTGCCACTCCTGCGAGAAGGCTGTCGCTCTGCACCTCGGCTACCTGGTCGATCACCTGCTGTGCGGGCCAGCCTCCCTCCTCCCGCAGTGTGCGGAAGGCACCGAGACCGATGACGACCGAGATGCTGAGCTTGTCCCTCCAATCTCTGAGGATGGGGCCGAAGGTGGATCCCCTGCTGTAGGTCATGGTGGCGATGAAGTCAATGGCTCCCGCCCGCTCCCACGCCAAGGGATCTTGATACACGTCTCCTCTCGCCGTCCAGCCGATGTGGGAGACGCCGGAGATCTGGTCGTACGCCCCTATCGTTGCTGCACTGAGTAGCACGGTGCTGTCGGTCTCCTCAAGCGCCTCGTGGATCCGCCTGACGATGGCGGTGATGTTGTTTCTCCGCCACTCTGCCTTAGGGAGCAGTGTGTGTGCCTGGTGGTAGTCCCGGTCGTCGGGAAAGCGTGCGGGAAAGTCGGGGTAGCGGATGTAGTCGAGCTGGATCCCCTCCACGGGGTATCTCTCCGCTATTTCTCGAGCAAGAGAGGCGAGGTGGATGCCGGTGAGGCTGTCTGCCGGGTCCATGAAGTCCTTTCCCCTATGCCGCTTGGTGTGCCCCTTGTGCTTGTCATAAAATGGAGTGACCCCTCTGAGCCTTCGTCTGTAGCTCCGGTCCTCCAGCGGCAGTGTGGTGATCCAGGCGTGGACTGTCATCCCCCTCTTGTGGCACGCCTCCACCGCATAGGCAAGCGGGTCGTACCGCTTGCCGTAGAAGCGCGGGTGCATCGGTTCGATCGCCGATGGGTAGATCACGTCGCCCCGACCACGGACTTGGAGGAAAATGGTATTGATCCCATTCTTCCTCAGCAGATCCAGCTGCTCATCCAGCTCCCTCTTCTGTGCCTCCTCCGACGAGGAGCGGGGCCAGTCCAGCCCCCAGATGGTGGAGAGCCAGACGGCGCGCATCTCGTACTTGGAGCGGGGGGCAATGGTATCTGTCTCCCCTGCCAGTGTGCCTTGTAAGGTGAGGAGGCTAAGGAGGATCAGTAGGAGGTGTCGTCTCACGGGCGGCGGATCAGAAGAAGTCTATATGGTCGATCAGTCTTACCTCTCCATCATAGACCGTGATGGCGCCGACGGCATGCTCCGTCTCGCTCCACTCGCTGATCTCTCCCAGCGTGTCCCGGTCAACGATGCTGAAGTACTCCACTCGGAGCAGCGGAGATGCCTCGATCTCCCGGACCACGAGGTCATGCACCTCGCTGACAGAGCTTCCCTCCCTCTGCGCCCTTACCCCCTCGGTCAGTGCTCGGTAGATCATCGGTGCTGCCTGTCGCTCCTCGGGAGAGAGCCGATTGTTTCGGCTGCTCATGGCAAGCCCGTCCGGCTCGCGGATGGTGTCGCATGAGATGATCTCCGGGTCCATATCGTCAGAGAGCTCGATCATCCGCTTGATCACCGCTATCTGCTGGAAGTCCTTGAGACCAAAGTAAGCCTTATCCGGCTGCACGAGCCTAAAAAGCTTCCCTACGATCCAGACCACTCCCCGGAAGTGTCCCGGGCGGTAAGCGCCCTCCATCACCTCCGCCACCTGTCCAAGGGGGAGGTCGGGTGCCTCCTCCCCCTTGGCGTACATCTCCTCGGGAGTGGGGGTAAAGGCAAAGTCTACCCCGAGTGACTCCAGCGCCCTCAGATCCTCCTCCATATCGTGAGGATAGGTGGCGAGATCGGTGGGGTTATTGAATTGGGTCGGATTGAGGAAAACACTCACTACCGTGCAGCCGCACTCCCTGACGCAGCGGCGTATGAGGCTAAAGTGTCCCTCGTGCAGCCCGCCCATCGTGGGGACGAGACCGATCGTCTCTTCCTTGTGCTCCTGCCGTACTTGGCTGAGGGCTTCCCTCAGCTGCTCCTGACTATTGATTACTTCCATGGCTATCATTCTTTCTGTTGCCGCAAAGGTAACGAGAGATTGGCGAAGAACACCATTTGACAAAAGGTCAGGAGCAAAGTCCACCGGGACCTGCTCCTGACCTTTTTATACTAAATTGTATGATTGCCTCTCTTGATCAGAAAGAGAAGGAAGCACCGATGTTGAGGACACTTACACCGTAGCCGATCTCTGCGAAGAGACCCCAGCTGGGATCTACCATATAGCGTAATCCGATCCCCGTATTGTATCCAAACCCAAGTGACGATGCCTTAGTCCCATTGATATGGCTACCGCTCAGACCGATTGCCACGAAGTAATAAGTGTCAAGCTTCGGGATAAAGTGGTAGTGCAGTCCACCACGAGGACCGACGAAGTAGGACGTACCCCCATTAAAGACATTGAGCACGGCCTGTCCTCCCAGCGTGAAGGCACTATTGTCATCCCAAAGGTGAGCATTGAGGCAGTGATCTGCGGTGATATTGATAGTTAAGCTACCGTACTGCTTGCCGGCTGCGTCCGTGTGGAGACTGCCACCCAGACCGACGCTAGCAATGTTTGTCCCGGTTTCAAAGACATTCTGCGCCTTGACATCGGTATTCCCTGCAACACAGAGTCCAAGGGCTACGACAACTGTAGCGAGGATTTTCTTTAGTGAAATCATAATGTGAAATATAAGTTTAGTGATCAGATACTTTTCTATTCTTTGGCAAAGTTACGAAAAAGCGGGTGATAATCCCTTATCTAATCGTGATGTGGAAGCAGGCTTGCTTGCGCTCGTGCTTGATGTAGCAGCGCCCATCCTCGTGGAAAGCTCTCAGGACCCTTGCCAGCAGGTGCTTCAGCTCCTCCGGCTCTATCGTCCTCGGGTCCGCCGGGTCGATCTTGTCAAAGCGCTGCCAGGAGATGTCGAGCGTGGTCCCGTAGCAGTGGGTGCTGTTGGGTGAGGCATTCCCATTTTGCTGTCTCAGCTCGCTCATATCCTCCTCTGTCCTCGTGACGCTGGTGACGATCAGTCGGTAGAGTGGCTGCGCATCCGCCTCCAACTGGTACCGAAAGGCGGCCCCGATCTCCTGAGCCAGACGCACTGCCTCAGGCACCATCAGCGGCACGGAGTGGGTCAGGTCGTCCAGCTTAAGTCCCGCTGTCTCCTTGAGTGGGACGAGGCGGTCGATTCGGAGGAGGTCCTCACGGCACTTCGCAGGAGTGATCCCGAGGCTCTGAGCGGCCTCGAGCTGTACGGGATTGAGGTCATCGAAGTCCCTCCTGAAGCTCCCGATGTAGCGGTAGGGACGCTCGCCCGGGGTGATGCTGTAAGACCCTGTCGCCGGAGTGGGGGCGTGGGACTCCCTCGGTGGCGTAAGGCTGATGAGCAGGATCGCCAAGAGGGTTATCGCAAGGAGGGGAAGGTAGTAATGGGTAACGACCGGCTTGGATGCGGAGCGGAGAAAGGCTCCCAGCCGTCTCCCAAGACGGGCAAGAAATGCCTTGCCTCTCCTACCTGTCAGCCTGAGCTCCTCCTTCCCTCCCCCATGAGAGCGTGAGGAGCGACTCCGGATGATCTCCTCCAGACAGAGGTCTGCCGGAGTCTTTCCCCGCTCCGAGAGCGGGGTGTCTGGTGATGAGTTGTGATCCTTTTCCATGCGTGATGCAAACTTAGCCAAATCCTTCGCCGAGACCTTAGTCAAGAGGGCTCAACCTCACGACCGGCATCTCTCCCTCATGGGGTGTGGCTTACTTAGTCGGGATCGTGAGTGTGGCGGCGTGAAGTCCCGGTGCTGACGCGGTGAGAGTGATGGTCCCAGGGGTGCCTGACGGTGCTACGATAGTGGTCAGCTGACCGCTGAAAGCGGGCATCGTCTTGCTCTGGAAGGGAACAATGCAGGTGGCATCGCCATTGGCACTGGCGACGTAGCACCCTGCACCGCTGACCTCAAAGGTCACCTCCGGTGTGGCGGTGGCGCAGAGGTTGCCCTGCTTGTCGACCACAGACACACGGACGTAGACGAGATGCTCCCTATCCCCCGCCGGTACGACCTCTGCCGGCTCCTCGAGAGTGAGTTGCAGCGTGTAGGGTGTGCCGGAGGTGCAGAGGCGCTTCTCCTCCCGGGGCACGCCATCCTTGTCGTACGCCACGACCCTCACCTCGCCCGGCTCATACTTCGTGTCCATCCACATGAGGCGGTAGCGAGGCAGGCGGGAGAGATCCTTGTCGGAGCTGTTATCGACCGTGATGGTGGTGTCCTTCGTCCGCTGTCCCTGGCTCTTGCCATTGATGAATAGCTCGGCCGTGGGGTAGCTGGTGTAGACGAAGATCGGGGTCACCTCGCCCACACGATCAGGCCAGTCCCAGTGGGGCAAAATGTGCAGGGTGGGGCTGTCCGCATTCCAGTGCGAGCGGTAGAGGTAGAAGCGATCCTTCGGGATGCCGGCGAGGTCCACCGCACCGAAGAGCGATGTGTGGGAGGGCCAATTGGTGTAGTACGGGGTCGGCTCTCCGATGTAGTCGATACCGGTCCAGATGAATTCACCGATATTGTAGTGGAAGTCATCGTGGCGGATGAAGTTGTCCTCCGGAAGCTCGCTCCAGGCGCAGTGCTCCACGTCGTAGCTGCTCGCCTGATGATCGGGATAGATCGCCATCGACTTACGCTCGACAGGGAACTTGTAGATCCCTCTCGACGAGAGCGTGGAGGCCGTCTCGGTACCCAGGATCAGTCGCTGTGGCAGCTTGGCATACGCCTCTGGGTAGTGCCAGGGGCGGTAGTTGAATCCGGCGACATCCATGATGGCGGCAAAGTTATTTGCCGTGGCAGGCTTGGGGTTGTCCATTCCCTGGGTGACGGGGCGGGTAGGATCCTCACGGTGAGCGATCTCCTGCAGGTAGTGGGCGACCTTGTTACCTCCCTCAGCGCCCTGCTCGTAGACCTCGTTGCCGATGCACCACATCACGATGGAGGGGGCGTTTCTGTAGTGACGGATGAGGTTGACGAGGTCGCGCTCCGCCCAGTCGTCAAAGAGGGTGCTGTACCCATTCTTCACCTTAGGGATCCGCCACTCGTCGAAGCTCTCCGCCATGATCAGCATCCCCATCTGGTCTGCCAGCTGGATCAGCTCCGGGGCGGGCATATTGTGCGAGGTGCGGATCGCATTGACGCCCATATCCTGCATCTGCTTGATCTGTCTGCGGATGGCTACCTTATTCACCGCCGCCCCGAGTGGACCGAGGTCGTGGTGGAGGCAGACGCCCTTGAAGGTCACCGGTTTGCCATTGAGGAAAAAGCCCTCGTCGGGGCGGATCTCTATCGTCCGCACTCCGAAGGTGGTGCGGTAGGCATCGATCACGCGACCGTTGTAGAGCAGTTCGCTCTTGGCAGTGTAGAGGTTGGGCTGCTCGATGTCCCAGAGATGGGGCTGCGGGATGCGGAGGTTTTGCTCGAGGACGTTGTCGAAGATCTCTGCTCCGCTGATCTCCCGGATGTCGATCACCTCGCCCTTGTAGAGGATGGTGGTGCGAAGCGTGAGAGCGTCGCTATCGGCGGGGACGCCCTTCAGCTCAGTGCGAACCTTGACCTGGGCATACTCATCGGAGACAAAGGGAGTGGTGACGAAGGTTCCCCAGTCGTCAATCCGGGTCTTGGAGGGCGACACCATCAGGTACACATTGCGGTAGAGCCCCGCACCCGGGTACCAGCGAGAGAAGTCGGTCGGGTTGTCGAGCCGGATGGCGATCACCTGCCTGGTCTTGGAGGCATCCAGGTAGGGCGTGATGTCGAGGTGGTACGAGTTGTACCCATAGGGCCAGCCTCCGGCGCGGTGACCATTGACATACACCTCGGAGTGGCTCATCGCCCCATCGATGTAGAGGGTGATGTCGCCGAGCGTGGCGGGATCCTGATAGAGATCAAAGTCATAGCGGTACCAGCCCACGCCGACGAAGGGCAGTCCTCCCGTGCGACCGGCATGCTCGAGAGCCTCCGTCTGTCCGTCCTGCGTGATGGCGACGTTTTGGCGGTCGTTCTCGGGCGAGAAAGGTCCGTAGATGGCCCAGTCGTGTGGCACCGTGATGCTCTGCCAACTCCGGTCGTCGTAGTCGGGGCGGACAAAGTCGGGACTATCCTCTCTCGTGAAGCGCCAGCCGTCAGTCAGGCGGAGCGCCTCGCGTGGGGAAGCTATGCTCTCGAGGAAAGACTGAGCCGTCGCACTGAGAGACATAAGGGTCATGAGTAGGGCGGGTAGAGTTCTTCTGATTTTCATCTATAAGTTACTGTCTGCAAAAAGGCTGCACATTTCTGTTGCGGGAGCAACGTTTCCTCAAATGTACACTAAATATCTGCAATGCGCACTTATTTCCGGTGTGGCCTTACTGAGGTGTGAGAGGGGTAGGGGAAAGCTTCACCCCCTCTGTCGGCTCGTTTTTTTTTGTTGAAATTCACTTCTTTGTAGTACTCCATAGTCGGCGTTGGAGTGCTAAGGTTCTCGCAGGTGGATTTAGCATGGGATTCTTTTAGGATTAGTCTTGTCGGGGTGGGGGGAGGACGGACCTTTTTTGTATCTTTGTTGAGAATCAAAAAAAAGAATAGCTCATTTATGTCATCGACTGATATCATCCCTTTTCACCCTGTCACCCTTGAGGATCGACCTATCTTAGAGTCCTTCTACGAGGTTAATCCCTACTTCTCCTGTGACTATACCTTCTCCAATCTCATCGGCTGGAATCATGTCTACCGGACCGAGATCGCGGTACATAAGGGATTTCTCTTGATCCGCTTCTGGAATGAGGAGAATAAGCGGCACGCTTACCTCATGCCTGTCGGTGCCGATGACGCCCGCCTGCGTGAGGTGCTGCTCGATATGGAGCAGGATCAGGCTCGGCTGGAGGAGAAAAACCTGACGATCATGGGGGCGACGCCCGAGGCGGTACAGGCGCTGGAGGCGATCCATCCGGATCAGATGGTCACCCTTGACAATCGAGACTTTTCCGAGTACATCTACCTTCGGGAGAGTCTGGCGACCCTCTCGGGCAAGAAGCTGCAGTCCAAGCGCAACCACTGCAATCGCTTTGAGCGGACCTATCCCGACTGGAGCTACGAGGAGATAACGGAGGAGTCGCTGAGTGAGTGTATGGAGGTGGAGAACGAGTGGTACCGCGAGACAGATACCACGGAGGGGATGTCTGATGAGCGGAGGATGATCCGCTTTGCTCTTGAGCACATGGGCGAGATCGGTCTCATGGGTGGGCTCCTGAGGGTCGAGGGGAAGGTGATCGCCTTTACCCTCGGTATGCCTCAGAGCAGCCGTTGCTTCGACGTCAATATCGAGAAGGCCGATGTCGCCTACGATGGTGCCTTCACAATGATCAATCGGGAGTTTGCCCGCCGGATCCCGGAGCAGTACACCTACATCAATCGTGAGGAGGATATGGGGCTCGAGGGCCTGCGGAAGGCTAAGCTCTCCTACAAGCCTGAGATCCTCCTCGATGAGTACACTGTGGTCCTCAATCTATGATCTGCCTGCGCCCCTACGACGCCTCCGATGAGGCGCTCCGAGCCTCCATCCTCACCCTCCTCTCCGACGCCTTTGGGGAGGAGGGGACGCCCTACTACGAGCTGGCAATGGATCATCTCTACGATGCGGATCACACCTTCCTCCTAAGCGAGGAGGATGCCTCTCTCGTCGCAGTGGCGCTGGTGGTGGACTATGTCGATCCTACCGATGGACGCTGGGCGTACCTCTACAGCCTCACCACTCGGGAGGATCATCGGGGTGAGGGGCTGATGTCCCGACTCTATCGGGAGGTGATGGAGCCGAGGCTGGTGGAGCGAGGCTACCGAGGTGCCTGCCTCGTACCGGCGACCTCCTCGCTTGTCGGCTTTTACAAGAGTTGGGGATTTAGTCTGCTGCGAGCGGCAGACGAGTCCATGCCGATCACACCCGGGAGGCGGGCGACAGACTATCTCCTCACTGCCTATGGACAGTCCTGCATTGATAATCCGTTGCCCTTCCGGATGATCAAGCCTTTTGGCCATACGGACGACTCTTACCGCTTAATTTCACCTCTGGACTGAGAACCCTTTCTTTTTGATGCGAAAAGCCTACCTTTGCAGAAATTCAACGAACATAACGACTTATGAACTTTATCAAAGAGCTCGAGTGGCGCGGGATGATCCACGATATGATCCCCGGCACAGAGGAGGCGCTCCAGAAGGGGATGGTCTCCGGCTACGTAGGTATTGATCCTACTGCAGACTCACTTCATATCGGTCACCTGGTGGGCATCATGATGCTCCGACACCTGCAGCGCTCCGGTCACCGGCCCATCGCCCTCATCGGTGGCGCTACCGGTATGATCGGTGACCCCTCGGGTAAGTCCAAGGAGCGCAACCTCCTCGATGAGGAAACGCTGAAGCACAATCAGGCCTGCATCAAGAAGCAGCTGGAGAAGTTCCTCGACTTCGACAGCGATGCCGAGAATGCAGCGGTGCTTGTCAATAACTACGACTGGATGAAGGACTACAGCTTCCTCGACTTCATCCGCGATGTCGGTAAGCACATCACGGTCAATTATATGATGGCGAAGGAGTCTGTAAGGAAGCGTCTCGAGGCAAATGCCATCGAGGGGCTCTCCTTTACCGAATTCTCCTACCAGCTCCTCCAGGGGTATGACTACCTGCACCTCTATCAGACGGAGAATGTCCGTCTCCAGCTCGGTGGCTCCGACCAGTGGGGTAATATCACCACCGGTGTGGAGCTGATCCGTCGCGTCCTCGGTGTCAGTGATGCCCTCGCAGTCACCTGCCCGCTGATCACTAAGGCGGACGGGGGGAAGTTTGGCAAGTCGGAGAGCGGCAACGTCTGGCTCGACCGTCGCTACACCACGCCGTATAAGTTCTACCAGTTCTGGTTCAATGTCTCCGACGAGGATGCCAAGAAGTACATCCGGATCTTCACCGACCTGACCAAGGAGGAGATCGAGGCGCTGGAGATGGAGCACGACAAGGCTCCCCATGAGCGTCTCCTGCAGCGACGTCTGGCGGAGGAGATCACCGTGATGGTCCACTCTCGCGAGGACTACGACACGGCGGTGCGGGCGAGCGAGATCCTCTTTGGCAACGCCACCAAGGAGACGCTCAGCAGCATCGATGAGGAGACATTCCTCTCGGTCTTTGATGGCGTGCCGATGGCGGAGGTCTCCAAGAGCGACCTTGATGGCACGACCGGTCTGCTTGACCTGCTGGTGAGCAAGTGTGGGTTCTTCAAGAGTAATGGAGAGCTCCGCAAGCTGATCCAGAGCGGTGGTATCAGCATCAATAAGGAGAAGGTCAGCGACTCGCAGTACATGCCGACCGCCGACGACCTCGTCGAGGGCTCCTATATGCTGATCCAGAAGGGCAAGAAGAATTACTTCCTCGTCCACGCCGTCTGATAACCACTATGATCTGAGCTTAGAGCACGTTACGATTACCAAATAGTTTTTTATAAGATGAATATGTACAGGAGAGTTGCTTTTTCGCTGCTTCTTTTCGTTCTGTCAGCATTGAGTTGCTTTGCCGACGAGCCCACTGCCCCGCGCTCGGCTGCTAATATTGCGTACCGAGACTCTGTCGTCAGCCTCCTGAAGGATGAGGGGTTTGTCCCGTCTGTAGATGAAGATGGTGACATTTGGTTCAAGAAAGAGGGTGATAACTTATTAGTTTCCGTTCAGGACGATACGGCTCCGTTTTACGTCCAGATTACCTACTACCTGTCATCAAAAGGTATGGATGATCAAGTAGCTTTGCTTAAGGCGGTGAACAATATCAATCTCAATTGCCGCTGCGTTAAGTGTGCTATGGACGACGATAACGGCGTAGTGCTGCTCTCTGTGGAGACCTACAATAATTCCGCTCAGGTGTTTATGGACAACTTTGTGACTTACACAGATCATCTGCTTCTGGCAGGCAGGTTGCTGGCAGGTGCCTATGATCCGGATGGCTCAAAGAAATAGAGCTTGTCAGAGTGCGAGTATTGACCTTTCGTTTGTGATCTGAAGTAGGTTTCGCTAAAGCTCATACAATCGGGGGCTGTGTCTATGCAAGACACAGTCCCCGGTTTTTTTATCCCTCTCGGGGATATTTGTGTAGCTTTGGGGAGTTGATGGTCTGATTTGTAATAGAGCATAGCTTATGGAGGAGCAAAAGAAACTCGATGAGGCGCACGGAGATCACTGGCAGATGGTGATGGATCCTCAGGACTTCCTTGCGGAGCACTTGCAGAGTGTGGTCAATACGGCAAAGCTCTGGCGGAGGGGTCGTGCCTCCGTCAGTGTCGATGAGGAGGGCACCCCTCAGGACGACACGGAGGTGGTACTGATGCAGCACGACCAGGGCTGCGGTGTCTCAGTGGTCATACCGCTGGCGAGACCACCTAAGGGTGATGCCTGGAGTCTGATGTCTTTCTATCCCGTCCCGCACGGGATACCGATGTATGTGACCGTCACCGAGGTCTACCCGTGGAGTAATGGTCTGGAGGCCTATGTGACCTGTGAGCTGTCGGACGAGCGGGTGCTGACTTTCTTTGCGGCAGACTATGGGGTGAGGACTGATCTCTACCTCCCCGGCCATAGGATCCTGATCGAGTATGCCGCCCTTGGTACAGCCCTCCAGAAGCCGGAGAAGGACAGCATCGTCTATGAGGGGGAGAGTGCCAATGATATGCGCTCTAAGTTTGGCCAAGAGCCGGAGTTTGGTTCCGATGGCTCGCCCGCTCCGATGGTTATCAGTCTCAAGCATCTCACCGCCTATATTGGTGCTTACGATAGTGATCCCTCGCTCTATCAATTTCAGTCGCCGGTACTCTCAGAGGGAGGGAGAGTATTTAAGCCTGCCGGGTCATTTTATGGGGAGGACTTAGTGAGCTGTCAGCTCTACTTAGAGTATGACTCGGACTATCCGGGCAAGGGCCCATTCCTGCCACTCTACGCTAAGCGAGAGGGGCTGCCGGATCTCAGCCCCGGGGATCCGCTTATGGGGTTGATCTGGCTGGTGTGCACCGCCTCCGACTCCTCGGCACTGTAGCTTACGGCTTACAAGAACAGCATAGGGGGCTGCCTCATCTCCGAGATGAGGCAGCCCCCTACTTTTATTGATGATCCTACTCAGTCGGGGATGCGGGTGATGGCATCGTCGAGCAGGGCAAAGAGGTCGGCCTTCGTCTGAGCGCGCAGGATCGCCACGCGCTG
Source organism: Porphyromonas sp. HMSC065F10 (assembly GCF_001808555.1). GTDB lineage: Bacteria > Bacteroidota > Bacteroidia > Bacteroidales > Porphyromonadaceae > Porphyromonas_A. Next base: position 39,492 of record NZ_KV793804.1, on the reverse strand, counting down.
TTGCTTGAAGTCCGGGATGCCCTTCAGCAGAGGAGTGATCGCCAGGTGGCGTCGCATATGGATGATCCCCCGCAACTCGTCCCCGATGCGCTCGATATTCTCCTCGGTGAGCTGCTTGAGGCAGTCGAGGTACCACTCCTTGGGGTGCTGCGGCTTGGGCTCGCCGTGGCGCATCGCCCTGATCTCCTCAAAGACCCACGGCTGACCGATCGCACCGCGACCCACCATGACGGCATCGACGCCGGTCTCCTCAAATCGCCGGTGAGCCGTCTCTCCATCCGTCACATCGCCATTGCCGATGATCGGGATGGTGACGCGCGGATCTGCCTTCACCGCCCGGATCAGGGACCAGTCCGCATCACCCTTGTACATCTGTGAGCGGGTGCGTCCGTGGATCGTCAGGGCGGCGATGCCACAGTCCTGCAGCTTGGGTGCCAGGTCGGTGATGATGAGGTCGTTCTTGTCCCAGCCGAGGCGCGTCTTCACCGTCACCGGTAGGGAGACCGCCTGCACGACTGCTCGGGTGATCTCGAGGAGTCGGGGCACATCGCGCAGGAGACCTGAGCCGGCCCCCTTGCCTGCCACCTTCTTCACCGGGCAGCCAAAGTTGATGTCGATCAAGTCCGGTACCGCATCGGCGGCTATCCTTGCCGCCTCTGCCATCGTCTCTGCATCACGCCCGTAGATCTGTATCGCTACGGGGCGCTCATCCTCGTAGAGCTCCATCTTGCGCATCGTGCTTGGTATGTCCCGCACGATCGCATCAGCGTTGACAAACTCTGAGTAGACGAGAGCCGCCCCCATGCGGTGACACATCCGGCGGAAGGGGTGATCGGTCACATCCTCCATCGGTGCCAGCACCACCGGGCGCTCTCCTATGTCTATCGTCCCGATCCTCACGCCTCTGTCGCTATGCTCTCCAGGTCGGTGGCGCGGAAGTGCTCCCGGGCGTAGTCCAGGGTGAGGTGAAAGGTCCGCTTGCGCGTAGAGGGTAGCTCAAACATCGCATCGGTCATGATCCCCTCAAAGATGCTCCTCAGACCTCGGGCACCGACGGCAAAGTCGATCGCCTTACGGACAATGAAGTCGTACACCTCCTCATCGATCGTCAGCTTGATGCCGTCCATCGCAAAGAGCTTGGTGTACTGCTTGGCGATCGCATTCTTCGGCTCCGTCAGGATCTGCCTCAGCGCCTCGGGGCTCAGGGGGGTGAGGTAGGTGAGTATCGGGAGACGCCCGATCAGCTCAGGGATCAGCCCGTAGCTCCGGAGGTCTGCCGGGGTGACGTACTTGAGCAGGTCGTCTCCCTGCTCCCGCTTCTTCCCCCGAGTGGCGCTGGCATAGCCGACGGTGTGGGTATTCATCCGCTGTGCGATCTTCCGCTCGATGCCCTCAAAGGCTCCACCACATATGTAGAGGATATTCTCCGTATTCACCACCACCATCTCGGCATCGGGGTGCTTGCGTCCGCCCTTGGGCGGGACATTGACATCCTCACCCTCGAGGAGCTTCAGGAGACCCTGCTGCACCCCCTCGCCACCCACATCTCGGGTGATGGAGGGATTGTCGCTCTTGCGGGCGAGCTTGTCGATCTCGTCAATGAAGACGATCCCGCGCTCTGCCAGCTTGACATCGTAGTCGGCCGCCTGCAGGAGTCGCGTGAGGATGCTCTCAATGTCCTCGCCCACGTAGCCCGCCTGAGTGAAGACGGTGGCGTCTACGATGGTAAAGGGGACCTTGAGCATCCGTGCGATGGTGCGGGCGAGGAGGGTCTTGCCGGTACCTGTGGGGCCGACGACGATCATATTGCTCTTGTCGAGCTCCACCTCGTCCAGTTCCTTGTCATCCACCCGAGCTTCCTCGCCATTACCGAGGATGCCCCGGCTGTAGAGTCGCTTGTAGTGGTTGTACACCGCTACGGCAAGGCTCCGCTTGGCAGCCTCCTGACCGATCACATACTTATCCATGTAGGCGACGATCTCGGTAGGCTTGGGGAGCTTGTCAAAGGTGGGTGCCGTGTACTTCTCGTGTACGGCATCGGTCTTCTGTGACGCCTGAAGGGCCGTGTAGACCGCCTCTGCACACTCGTTGCAGAGGTAGCCGACGGGACCTCGCGCTACGAAGTCGACCATGCTCTCCGGTCGACCGCAGACGCTGCAGAAGTGCTCGTCACCAAACATCCACTCATCGTCCCCTCCCATGTCTGTGTCGTGAGAGGTCGGTTTCTTACGCTTTGCCATTACTTCTGCTCCTTGCTCTTGGTGAGCACCTTGTCCACGAGGCCGTACTCTCTTGCCTCCTCTGCCCGCAGCCAGTGGTCGCGGTCGGAGTCCTTCTCGATCTGCTCGACCGGCTGGCCGGTATGCTTGGCGAGGATCTCGTAGAGCTCCTGCTTCACCTTTAGGATCTCGCGCACCGTGATCTCCATGTCGGAGGCTTGTCCCTGGGCCCCGCCGAGCGGCTGATGGATCATCACGCGGGAGTGGGGGAGAGCAAAGCGCTTCCCCTTAGTCCCTGCCACGAGGATGATCGATGCCATGCTGGCAGCCATGCCTGTGGCGATGGTGCTGACGTTGCAGTCAATGTACTGCATCGTGTCGTAGATCCCGTAGCCGGCATAGACCGAGCCGCCGGGGCTATTGATATAGATGGAGATGTCCTTGCCGGGGTCGCTTGACTCCAGGAAGAGGAGCTGCGCCTGGATCACATTGGCAACATAGTCGTCGATGGCAGAGCCGAGGAAGATGATCCGGTCCATCATCAGTCGGCTGAAGACGTCCATCTGGGCGATATTGAGCTGTCGCTCCTCGATGATGGTGGGATTGACGTAGCCGCGAGAGGCTTCGGAATTAAACTTCGTATACTGATCCAGCGCCAGCGAGTTCATCCCGAGGTGCTTCGTGGCGTATCTCTGAAATTCGTCTGAGTAATTGCTCATATATATAGTCGTATAAATTGATTATCAAGAAGAGTGTGGCAAAAACTGAGCCAAGCCTCTACTTCGGTATGGCAAAGGTACCAAAAAGTGCCCCCCTCTTTTTCCCCTCCCCCTCAGCCGTTTCTCTAATACCGATATTAGATTATTCTTTTACCGGTATTAGAGCGCACTAATAT
>NZ_KV793804.1:16877-36278 GCF_001808555.1 Porphyromonas sp. HMSC065F10 | reverse complement strand
TTTACCGGTATTAGAGCGCACTAATATCGGTATTAGAGTACGGTAGTCCGAGGTGACCAATTTTGGTACCTTTGTGAGAGTAATAGATGACTCATCAATAATCATCATGAGTGAAGTACATGGTAATGGAGCCCGGCTGGTAGAGCGTATCAATCGGCTGATAGAGGAGCTGACGGAGATACGCGATGAGGTGACCGATCTCTATGCGACGCCCGCAACCCCCGATCTGGAGGAGGTGAAGGAGGTGCCTATTGCTGAGGAGTGCAGCTCCCCGGAGAGCTGTGGCGCACCCGTTATGGTGGATCAGGAGCTGGAGGAGAAGGTCCCCGAGCTGACGCTGGAGACCGCCTTTGAGCCGCTGGTCGACTTCCACACCGCCGGGCAGCTGTCGGTGGCTGACTCTTTCTTCTTCGCCAATGGACTCTTCGGAGGCAATCGCCCCGAGCTCAATAGGGTCCTCGGGGAGATCGACCGGCTTAGCTCCGTCTCTCAGGTGCGACACTACCTTACGGAGACCCTTGACCTCGATATGGAGTCAGAGGAGGGGAAGCGCTTCTACGACTTTGTCCTCTCCTGCTCTACTCGGAGATAGTCTGCCATGAGTACACCACTGACCATCATCCCCACTCCGGTGGGCAATCTCGAGGACATGACCTACAGGGCTGTCCGTCTCCTCCGCGAGGCGGACCTGATCCTGGCGGAGGACACCCGCACGTCGGCGACCCTGCTGCGAGAGTATGGCATCGAGACCCCGATGATCAGTTACCATATATTCAATGAGCATAAGATCGTCGAGCGGGTGACGGAGGAGATCTCTCAGGGGCGCCGGGTGTGCCTGATCTCCGATGCCGGCACACCGGGGATCTCTGACCCGGGGTTTCTCCTCGTCCGCTCCTGTGTAGAGGCGGGCATCGAGGTGAGCTGTCTCCCGGGCGCTACGGCAGTGATCCCTGCCGTCGTCGCCTCAGGGTTGCCGTGTGATCGCTTTGTCTTTGAGGGCTTTCTCCCGCACAAGAAGGGACGCCTCACCAGGCTGAGGGCACTCGAGGATCGGGAGGAGACTACGATCCTCTACGAGGCGCCCACCCGCATCGTCAGGTTGCTCGAGGAGATCGGCGAGCTGTATGGCGATACGCGACGCGTCGTCCTCGCTCGAGAGATCTCCAAGCGGTACGAGGAGTATCTGAGGGGCGTCCCCTCGGATCTGCTGCAACACTTTGCCACAGAGGAGCCTAAGGGGGAGATGGTCCTCGTGGTGGAGGGGTTGCCTAAGGGGGAGAAGGTGCACAAGAATAAATTTCGATAATTTTGTGGCGGAGTTCAATGATGAGCTCCGTGACAGAAACTAAGCAAGACAATAATAGAGTATGATCAGATCATTAGTCAAGACCTTAGCCGGAGCCTCAGTGGCTCTCTCGCTAATGGTGGTCGGCTGTACCGGTAATAAGGGATCCAGCTACGACAAGCTGAAGACCAGCTATGACTCCCTGCTGATGCAGAGTGATAAGAATCAGGCTGATCTCAATGAAGCCATCGGCATCATCAACGAGGTGGAGGGCAACCTCAGCCAGATCGCTGATGCCGAGCATCGTGTGCAGGCTGACGCTCTCAAGGGAGAGCTCAATCAGTCTCAGAAGCAGCGCATCATGGACGAGATCTCGCTGCTCCGCCAGACACTGCAGGAGAATAAGCAGAACCTTGCCCAGCAGCAGGAGAAGCTGAAGCGTAGCGGCATCAATATCGCAGCCCTCGATAAGAAGATCAGTCTCCTTACCAGCCAGATCGCTGAGAAGGATCAGATGATCCAGTCTCTCCAGGCCGACCTCGAGAGCGCTCGGGGGATGATCGCCCGACAGGATAGTCTCATCTCTGAGCAGTCGGAGAGGGGTGCTGTCAATGAGGCGACCATCGCGATCCAGAATAAGCGACTGCAGGATCAGGACGCTGCCCTGCACCGCGCCTACTACTGCTTCGGTACACTCAGTGAGCTGAAGGAGGAGAATATCATCAAGGGTGGTGGTCTCTTCTCCAAGGCAAAGGTGCTTCCCGAGGGCTTCAATCAGGAGTACTTCAAGCAGGTGGACACCCGTGACCTGACGACGATTGCGCTCTTTGCCGCCAAGGCGCATCTGCGCACCCAGCATCCCGCCTCCTCGTATCACTTTGAGAAGGATGCAGATGGCAATCAGACGCTTGTCATCGACAACCAGAAGGACTTCTGGAGCCGAAGCAAGTATCTCGTCGTAGAGGTGGAGTGATCTCCGCCCTTTAGAGAGACCTTTGCATAATACCCCATCTGCGGCGTCACTTTCGAGATTCGGGGTTGGTTATGTGCGTAAGCACACTCCCTTCGCCCTCCCTCTCAGTTCCTTGCATCTGGGGTGTTCTGCAAAGTCCCTGCCGATAAAGCGGTGCTTTTTCAGCGAAAGACCGTTTTGCAAAGGTCCTTTAGAGTAAGTCACTGCCTGAGCCTTTTTCCCAAAAAAAGTCTCACCCGACAGCTATCCTGAGACGAGGCGAGGAGTATCCTGATCCTTACCTCGTCTCTTTTTGTGCAAGACCAACTCCCCCATTTTTCCCTATGATAGTAAAGACGGTGCTGATCGACCTCGACGATACGCTCTGGGCGACTACCCGTAACAACCAGTCGGCCCTGCGTGAGGTGTATGAGGCTCGAGGATGGAGCCGATGGATCGACTCCTTTGAGACCCTGCGGGATGTCTACCAGCCGATCAATGATCACCTCTGGCATCTCTACCGTGTCGGTGAGATCACGAAGCCGGAGCTGACCGTGAGGCGCTTCAGGGAGCCTCTTGAGCACTTTATGGGACCACTCGATGAGCAGCTCCTCGAAGAGATCAATCGGCAATTCCTCTCGCTCACGGCAACGAAGAAGGAGACCATCCCCGGGGCCATCGAGCTGCTGCAGGAGCTGCGTCGTCGCTATCGGATCGTGATCCTGTCCAATGGATTCGTGGAGGTGCAGCACCGGAAGATGGCTGCCGCAGGGATCCTGCCCTACGTGGACTGCATCGTGCTGAGCGAGATGGCGGGGATCAATAAGCCGAGTAAGGCGATCTTTGACTACGCGCTCTCTCGCTCTCGCTCACGGCGCTCGGAGACGGTGATGATCGGTGACGACTGGGAGTCGGACATCCAGGGTGCAGACAATGCCGGACTGCCGGCGATATGGTTTAACCTCCGAGGTCAGGCTCGACCGGACGAATCGCTCAGAGTACCCCTATACGAGGTGAGCCGACTCTCCGAGATCCCGCCCCTGCTGAGGAGCTTCACTTCCTTTACCTGACACATATGATGAGTAGATGCTTATTGACTATTTTATCCTCGATCCTCGCTGCCGGTCTCTGCGCGGGACAGGAGTCAGATCGGCTGCAGTATGAGGGCTATCGGCTTGCATGGGAGGAGAACTTCGCATCGGAGACCCCGGACAGCACCCTCTGGAGCATCGTCCCGGCTCAGCCCTACGACTGGGCTCGCCACATGACGTCGGAGCGCCCTGACCTGATGGAGATCTCGGGTGGGACCCTGAAGCTCCGGGCTGACTATGACCGCACCACCGGCACCTACGTGACCGCTGGACTATGGGGCAAGGGGAAGCAGGAGATCCGGCTGGGACGCATCGATGTGCGTGCCCGATTTGACAGTGGCCAGGGATTTTGGCCTGCCATCTGGATGCTCGGCTATGCCTCCGATGTGTCGTGGCCGCATAATGGCGAGATAGACATTATGGAGCATCTCAATCAAGACTCCATCGTCTACCAGACGGTCCACAACGGACTGACAGAGCGGGAGGGCTACGACGGACCCGACCGCGGGGGCGTCATAGGGATAGACTCGAGTTGCTTCAATGTCTACAGCGTAGTGATCGAGGAGCATCAGATCTTGCTCTTGGTGAATGATCAGCTGTGCCACACCTACCCTCGTGTCGTGGAGGGCGAGGAGCAGTTTCCTTACCCCTTTTACCTCATCCTGTCAGCCCAGATGGGAGGCTCTTGGGTAGGCCGACCGGTACCGCCGGAGCAGCCGCTCACGCTAGAGATAGACTACATCCGCCACTACCTGCCTCTCCCTGCTTCGGATATGCATTTTGATCTGCTGGGACAGGAAGCGGTTACCCTTGAAGGGGATGATAGATAAGAGAGTAAGGGATTAGGATCTCTAGATACAGCAGAGATACGGGAGCTTCTGTAAACATTTTTTTGTAGGTCAAAATTGTTGGCGCCACCTCCTACGTCTGCCATCATTGGACCGCCGTTTTAGGGGATTGAGTCCGATGACAGTCCTTATCTTTCCTCTCATACCTTTGGGGTAGGGTATTATGGCGGTGTGTAGTATTCCGGCACCACCCATTGAGTGTCCTACAGCATCGTGCTATACGACTACCCCATAGATAGTGATTTGCAGAGGCTTGTCCCTCCGAAGAGATCGGGTGTGTGCGGAAAAGAGGTATATTTGCTTTTGGATAAGATGTAACCACACTTTAGTCTAAGGCGCTCAAGCTATGGAGAAGAATAAGGTCATTACCTCGATCACCCTGCTCGATGGGACGGTGTTGCCGTGCGAGCCACTCGGGGAGGGTGAGAAACCGGTGCCGACACGCTGGGCTCTCAATCACGAGACCGGCGAGTATTACTACAAGCCTCAGCCGAAGTTTCGGTCGGATGAGACCGAGGAGGAGATCGATGAGATCCGGAAGCTCGGGTGGACGCTCTGGCTGGAGCATGCGTTTCTCATCTATAGGCACCGAGAGGAGATCCTGAGGGATAGTCGGATGTTCCTGACCCCGCTGATGACTCAGTGTGGTCTTGCTTACACGGGGAGCTCAGGCTTTGAGCGGCCCACCGTGGGGATCTACCTGGAGTGGTGGGCGACCTGCCCCTTAGCGACGCACGTCGATGAGGAGGGCGTCCTGTGGTTAGTGACAGACTTCGGTGGCATCCCGCTCTCGGGGACCAATCGCACCACCTTCGTCAGCGAGGATGGTCGGAGAGATATGAGACCAGTCCATGACTTTACAGCGCTCTGGTCGTCGTATCAGGAGGTCAATGTCCGCTATAATAAGGCGAAGCGGTACTGCCGCTCCTATAATTTCTTCGAGCTGGTAAAGCTCCTCGAGGAGAAGTAAAAAAAAGGACGCACAGCCATTCGACTGTGCGTCCTTTCTCTTTATGCTCTCGGGGGGGGGGAGGGTTACTCCCACTCGATCGTGGATGGCGGCTTGGAGGAGATGTCGTAGACGCAGCGATTGACGCCGTCCACCGTATTGATGATCTCACTCGACACGCGTGCAAGGAAGTCGTAGGGCAGGTGCGCCCAGTCGGCACTCATCGCATCGACGGAGGTGACGGCACGGAGTGCGATCACCTGGTCGTAGGTCCGCTCGTCACCCATCACGCCGACGGAGTGAACCGGTAGGAGGATCGCTCCCGCCTGCCATACCTCGTCGTAGAGACCGGCCTCGCGGAGCCGGCTGATGAAGATGTGGTCCGCCTCCTGTAGGATCCGAACCTTCTCCGGCGTGATATCACCGAGGATGCGGATGGCGAGACCGGGACCGGGGAAGGGCTGACGATAGACCATGTCGTGTGGCATGCCGAGCTCCTCGCCCACCTTGCGCACCTCGTCCTTGAAGAGCTTGCGGAGCGGCTCCACGAGGCTAAACTTCAGGTCCTCAGGCAGACCGCCCACATTGTGATGGCTCTTGATCGTCGTGCCGGTGATGGAGAGCGACTCGATCACGTCGGGGTAGATAGTCCCCTGAGCGAGCCACTTCACATCCTTGAGCTTATGCGCCTCAGCGGCAAAGACGTCGATGAAGCCCTTGCCGATGATCTTTCGCTTCTGCTCCGGGTCGGAGACGCCCTTGAGCTGAGAGTAGAAGTAGTCGACGGCGTCGATCCCCTTTACATTAAGTCCCAGCCCCTTGTAGAGAGACATCACTTCGTCAAACTCTCCCTTGCGGAGGAGTCCGTGGTTGACGAAAATGCAGTAGAGTCGGTCACCGATAGCGCGGTGGAGGAGAGTGGCGCAGACGCTTGAGTCGACCCCGCCACTGAGGGCGAGGATCACCTTGTCCTCTCCCAGCTGCTCCCTCAGCTCCGCCACCGTGGTGTCGATGAAGGAGGCAGGCGTCCAGTCGTGCTCCAGCCCGCATATGTCGATGAAGTTGCCCAGCAGGCGGCTCCCCTGCTCGGAGTGGTGCGCCTCGGGGTGAAACTGCACGCCCCAGACCGGAGCTGTCTTGCTGCGGAAGACAGCGATCGGGATATTCTCCGTCGTCGCCAGCACCTCGAAGCCCTCCGGCAGGACGGTGATCGAGTCGCTGTGAGACATCCAGACGGTCGTCCCTTCGGAGAGTCCCCGGAGGAGCGGATCCTTTGCCCCCTCGCCACCTATGGAGAGATGGGTGCGACCATACTCGTGCAGACCAGTCTGCTCAACGGTGCCACCCAGCTCACCGGTGATCAGCTGGGCCCCATAGCATATCGCCAAGATCGGGAGCCCCCGGTCGATCAGCGCCTGCACGTCGATCCGGAAGGAGCGGGGATCGTGGATGGAGTAGGGGCTACCGCTGAGTATGACGCCCTTGATATCGGAGAAGTCCTCCGGTATCGATCGGTACGGCACCACCTCACAGTAGACACCGAGGTCTCTCACACGGCGAGCGATGAGCTGAGTCGTCTGGGAGCCAAAGTCTAAGATAAGGATTTTGTCAAGCATTTAGGGATCTGTATCGTGTGTGATTGCACTAATTCTTGTGAGAAGGCTCTTCCCCCTCGAGGAGCTGTGGGCGAAGCCGCTTCGTCCGCTCTACCGCCCGGTCGTACTCCCACTCGCGTATGAGACGCTCATTGCCGGAGAGAAGTACATCGGGTACCCTCCACCCATGCCAGTCGGCGGGACGGGTATAGATGGGTGGGGCGAGGAGATTGTCCTGAAAGGAGTCGGAGAGTGCGCTCTCCTCATCGCCCAGCACCCCCGGGATCAGGCGGATGATCGAGTCAGCGATCACGGCAGCGGGGAGCTCTCCTCCGGTGAGGACGTAGTCACCGATGCTGATCTCGCGGGTGATCAGGTGGTCGCGGATCCGCTGGTCAATGCCCTTATAGTGCCCGCAGAGGATGATGATATTCTCCTTGAGGGAGAGGCTATTGGCAGTCGGCTGGTCGAGCAAGTCCCCGTCGGGTGAGGTGAAGATCACCTCATCGTAGGGGCGCTCCGCCCGGAGTGTCTCTATGGCGCGCTCCACCGGCTCTATCTGCATCACCATACCTGCGGCACCGCCAAAGGGATAGTCATCCACGCGTCGCCACTTATTGGTTGTGTAGTCACGGAGGTTGTGGACAAAGATCTCAGCGAGACCCTTCTCCTGAGCCCTCTTAAGCATCGACATGCCGATGAAGGGCTCGATCATCTCCGGCAGTACGGTCAGTATATCGACTCTCATACCGCAAAGATACCAAGTCCCCGGCACATAGCTCCGCCACCTATCCTCACATCCACGGGCCCTTGCCGTACTGATTGAGCCGGAGCTTCATCGTGGCAGTCTGTCCGTCACGGAAAGTCATCTTCACGGTCAGCGTCTGAGGCTTGCGGTACTCGGCATTGTCCGTCCCCAGGATCATAAAGACCGTAGAGATGCCGACGTAGTCCCGGCTCGTCAGGTCGAGGTCGCTCAGCTTGCCGTAGAGTATCTCGGTGGCGCTACTCTGATTAGCAAAGTTTCGCCGCAGGATCTCCTTGTAAGCGACGTTGCGGATCGGAAAGTCTGAGGGCGGCTCCTTGGGGGAGTACTTCTCATGCTCCTTCGCAAAGCGGTCGGAGCAGCCGGTGAAATAGGCAAATTCGCTCGCCAGGTCGCTCCCTGCCGGCAGGCTCTTGCTCCAGGCGATGTCGCTCGTGATGGTGATCGAGGAGACCGGTGTGGCGTAGTAGAAGTGAAGTGGCACGGATGCTCCTCCGTTACGTACCAATCCCTTGTAGGTAAAGGGCTTGTCCACCTTGTCACCGAAGGTCTCCGCATACTTGGCAACGTGGGGACGCTGCGACTCGTCAAATATCGAGACACAGTCCTTGAAGGTACCCCCCTTCTGTCCCCGCACGATCTGTGTGCTATAGACCCAGAGCAGACCGGTCCCATAGTCCTGGGCAACTATAAAGGTCGGTTTCTCAATGAATCCGGTCGCAAAGTGTTCCCACGTGATCACCTCCTCCGTCTCGTCAAGCTTGGGGAGACACCCGGACAGCCCGACAAGCAGCGGGAACATAAGGAGCAGGAGTGATGATGTTACTTTTTTCATGACAATCTTTTGTATACCCTTCTGTGATTGCGACCTAAAGTTACTCATTTCCTCGGACATTGAGTGCGATGCGACTTTTAGGCTTGTGACAACAGCATAGGAGGGCTCTTGTGTCCACTTTCTTCAGTGCGAGTTGCATTGTGTCCGAAATCTGTGTGGATTAGTCATATAATGCTACATTAGAAGTGTGCTATATGAGTTTCTATCTTGATGATGACGGAAGACTATTCTCTACCCCTCGATGCGCCATTCGATGCCATAGCGCTATTTCTATGTAAATCAGTTCCTTTATTATTACCTTAGCGGGTGAGTGGCAACATCATATAGAGCAATGACAAGGGAAGAGCTTATTAAGCAGTGTAGGTACTACAAGGGCGAGGAGAAAAACCCTTATGAGGGCTGTAAGAATCTTTGCTGGTACTGGGATATGGAGAGGGTGTATGTCGGATCAGGAGGGGCTATGCTTCCTATGAGAGTGGAGTATGAAGCATATGGAGGGAAAAAGTTTCCCGGGATACCATACGAATTGCTAATCATAATGTTTACGTCTTGGGGTAAACACTCCTACGATCTTGAGCAGGGGTTGCCACTATTCTACAAGGCAGTGGAGGACTATCTCTTTGTTGCCAGCGACCACTATCCCGAGGATCGGATACCGGGTCAGTAACTGATGTTTACTTCTTGACGAAATGCGACAGAGTTACCTCCTTGCCGATTACCTCTCAGTCTCTGCCTGTCAACCCATGTGATATTGTCGTACTCTACTTACCTTTTTTCGTACCTTTGCCAAGGATATGAAGAGGGAGCAGATTATAAGGGTGCTGGCCGGCGTGATGCTGGCTGTCTTTGGCTCGGTAGCGGTGACGCTTCCGGTCCACCTCTCGTCGGTTGATCACGTCAGCGGTCTCTGCGACACCTCGCCGACGAGTGCCACCGGCTGTCTCTTCCTCCACTTCCTCTCCGAGACTTTTGACGAGGGCGAGGGGACTCCTGAGGTCATTGCACCTCGGATGACCGGTGTAGAGCTCTCCGTGGCTCCGACTCCGGTGCTACACTCTGTCTCGCTTGTCCTTCCGTCCCTTCGAGCCCCTCCCTTCCCTCTATAGTAACGCTTGTCGTCGGTCGCTCTCCGGAGCGGTCGGCTCTGTTGTACTATAGAGAGAAATCAAATGACACACATACCATATGACGGCGTGAGGTGTACCCTCTTTGGGACACTGCTCACGCTACTGACCCTGTCGGCGGCGGCTCAGTCGTGGCGGGTCACCGTCCTCGATGCGGAGGACAGACAGCCCCTGCCGTGCGTGATCCTCCGGCTGGGTCGTCACACCTATCTCACGGATGGAGCAGGTCTTGCGCTTGTCCCGACGGATGCCGGGCAAGGAGGGGGGCGGCTCGTCGGCAGCTTCGTCGGCTATGAGCCCTTCTCAATCCCGGTGGAGAGCCTGAGGGATACCACTATCTATATGCGTCCCGCTCGCGAAGTGCTGGACGCTGTGGAGGTGGTGGCGCAGCGGACACCCAAGGCGCAGACGATGGTGGGGGATGTGATCACCTCCGATGACCTCCACCGGACGATCCGGCAAGACCTGACCGATGCGCTGACGATGGTCAAGGGGGTGAGCAGCATCAGTACCGGCAGTGGCGAGGGGGTGCCGGTGATCCACGGTCTCTCGGGGAATAGGATCCTGATCATCCGAAACGGAGTGCGTCAGGAGGCACAGCAGTGGAATGTCGACTTCGGCACCCGGCTCCACGCAGGGCATGCCGGCATGATCACCGTCCTCAAGGGGGCGGAGTCGGTTCGCTACGGCAGCGATGCCCTCGGCGGGGTGATCATCATTGACAGCCCGCTGCTGCCTTATGGTGAGCAGACTACCGGGCGCATCGGGACAGAGTATGGCTCCAATGGTCGTAGTCTCGGTGCCGACTTCGCCCTTGCCGGTAGCCCCTTGTCCTCTGTAGCCTACCGCATCCAGGCCGCCTATGCCACCGCCGGGGACCGCTCAACCGCCAAGTACCTCCTTAATAACACCGGTGCTCGGTCGGGAGACCTCGACCTCAGCCTCGGGTGGAGAGGGGAGAGGGGGCTCGTGGAGCTCTTCTACAACCTGAGCGACCACGATGAGGGGATCTACTTCGGTGCGCAGCTTGGCAGCGAGGATCTCCTGCGGGAGCGGATCAAGCTTGGGCGACCGGTGGAGACGTCCCCTTTCTCACGCTCCATAGCCTTCCCCCGCCACCGATCTATTCATCACAACCTCCGTTTGCGTGGCGAGTATCGCAGCGACCACTTGGGGACCCTTGCCCTATGTCTCGCCTACCAGCGTGACCGTCAGCGGGAGTACCACTTCCGCCGTATGGACCGCTCCTCCATCCCGAGCGTCAGCCTGACGCTCGACAATGCCCAGGGCGACCTCACCTGGTCAAAAAGCTATGGTCCTTGGTCGAGCGAGGTGGGGAGCGGAGTCACCTACAGCAACAACTACAGTCAGCCCGGTACGGGAGTGGTCCCTCTGATACCCAATTACGTCCGTCTCTCCGGTGGGCTCTATGGGGTGCAGAAGTACCAGACCGAGCGGCTGGCTCTCGAGGCGGGCAGTCGCATTGACGCCCTGTACCTCAATGCCCAGGGTATCGACCTCTACTCGCGACCTTACGGGGGCGAGCGGCGGTATCTCAATCTCACTGCCATGGCGGCGGCACACTATCACCTCCTCCCCTCCCTCGCTCTGACGACGCAGCTCGGCAGCGCCTGGCGGGCACCCCATGTGGCGGAGCTCTGGAGCGAGGGACTGGATGCCGCCGGAGGACTGTATCTCAAGGGGGACGACACCCTAGGAAGCGAGAGGGCACTAAAGTGGATTGCCGCCATCGACTACTCCTCAAGCGCCCTCAGGGCATCGGTCGAGGGGTATCTGCAGTGGATCGGCGGGTATATCTACAAGGCTCCGACGGGAGACTTTTTCTCGGTCCTCAGTGGCTCCTATCCCCTCTTCCGCTACCGCAGTACCTCCGCCTTTCTCCGTGGGGTGGATGCGGAGGTCCACTGGTCGGTCACCGACAGGATCTCGTACCGTGTACTGGGGGGCATCGTCCTCGGTAACGAGCGCTCCACCGGTCGCTATCTCCCCTTCATCCCCCCATTTCGCCTCACTCAGACGCTTGACGTGAAGCTCCCCCTCTGGAGGGAGACCACGATCGGGCTGTCGCATAAGTATGTGGCCAAGCAGCGGCGCTTCGATCCCGACCAGGATCTGATCCCCTACGCTCCGCCGGCCTACCATCTCCTCGGTCTCGAGGCGGGGACGATGATCCCGCTCACCGGAGAGCAGTCGCTCAGCATCGCGCTCTCCGTCTCCAATCTGCTGAATACGGAATACAAGGAATACACGAATCTCTCACGGTACTACGCGCACGATCTCGGTAGGGACGTGCGACTGGCCGTGACCTATCACTTTTAATATCATGAAGAAAACGAATTACGCTACGCTCATAGCCCTGCTGCTCCTGACCCTTGGTCTCGCAGCCTGCAAGCCCAGTACCCCGGTCGACGAGGTGCAGAATAAGAACCACGATGACCCGAAGAAGATCGAGCTGATCCTCTTTGACTGCCACTTCCACGGCAATGATGTGCACGCCACAGCCCAGGAGAAGGGCGTAAAGTATTTCACCAGGGAGCAGGTGATGATCCTCGAGGAGGTCCCGGGCAAGGGGTGGCAAGTCTCGCCCAAGGGCGTCGACCGCTTCCTCGTCTATGGTGGCAAGAATGAGGAGAAGATTCCCGACCTCTCCTCCATCATCGATCCCGCCAAGAGGGACTGGACGGATCGGACTTTCAACGCCGCGAGAGATGCCGGTATCTCTCTTCGCCAGTATGGTCTCCTTATCAAGATGTACGACAAGGAGGGGAAGGAGATCACGGGGCAATTTGCCACCAATGGCGAGGACAAGAGGCATCAGTTCTTCTTCACCGCCCGTAATATCCGACCCACAAAGTTTGGTGATCCGACTAAGAAGTATGACGATGATGTCTACCACTATATGTATTACTACTACTTCGACACCGACCCTTGGGATAAGACACTATACAGCGGAGCAAAGTATACCGGGATCTCCAATCCGATCGGCCTGAAGGGCTTTATGGAGTTCCCCGTGTCAGAGATCCGATTTGAGCTACAGCTGACACTTCTCCATGCGAGGTCCAGCAAGTTTAGCGGTGAGGGTGGTCGTCCATCGCCCTTCTACGGGATGACGACCAAGCAGCGAGCTACAGATGTGGTGGATATTAATCTGAAGGGGATCCCCTTCATCGTCTTTGCCAATACCGGCGAGTATGTCAAAACGAATACCCACGACCTCTCCAAGCTGAAGCCTGAGGAGAAGCTCCTCGTGGAGAAACTGAGCGATGCTGCCGGCATCACGGAGCAGGAGGCACTGAATGACCTCTGGTGTATGCTCTTTGGCGAGATACCGGAGCACGATTCTAGTAAGGGACGCCACCTCTGACCTTAGGGGATAAAAAGAGAGCCCCCCGCAAGTACGAGACTTGCGGGGGGCTCTCTGATTTTGCTATTCGTTGTGCAATATTCCTCTCAGCTTACTAATCTGCTTGGAGAAGCTACCAGGATCGTTGTCTCTCAGCTTGCGGATGTTCAGGAGCTTCCACGCAATAGAGGGATGACTCTCAAAGCTCGGGTAGGGTATCAGAGACCACTTGGGACTTCCGCACGCAAACGAGATAAGGAACTCACGCTCCGACTCGGAAAATAGAGACTGTATGTCCCTGATCAATTTGTCTCGCGTAGCTTCGTAATCTTGGTAGGTAAATGGAGTCTTTGTCATCCCTGCAAACTGGCTCTCCATCACGCTTGACTGGTCAATGAGGTTGGGAGACAAGGACTCCGAAATGGGGCGGTCGCTACTGAGGAGACAATACAGTATCCCCTCTTTCACCTCCAGCAAGGAGTGATCCATATGCCTGACATCAAAAAGGTCTCTCGGATGCTGTCGAGACAGTGCTGCAGAGATCTTGCCTCCATATAGTAGGGAGATGGGAACCACTCTTGCCTCGCAGTACATGCCGAAGTCCTCTTGTGCCTTATTGCACAGAGGCATTAATTGCGGCTCTCCGGAGACAATGCCCCGTTTTGTCTGATTGACCTCCACCTTGACTTGACTTCCTTTGAAGCTACAGAGAAGCTTACATATATCTGGTCTCAAAGCCGTCTGTATGCCTTTGACGGACTGCCTCAGTCTGTTGGCAATCCTTCCGAGACAGGCATTGATATTCTCAATACTCGCCTTGCGGTCTAGTATTGGGATATAGGTGAGGTCTATGTCTACCGAGTACCGAGGGAGATCCTTGACAAAAAGATTGATCGCTGTGCCACCGTGTATGGCGAGATCTACCTCCTCACTTATGGCCGGGATGATGCGTATCAGGAGTTCGACCTTACTCCGGTAGTCACTCGTAGTCATAGAGCTCCTGTGGGATTGTGATCTGGTACTTGTCAACGTAGATCCCCGGAGTTGCCAAGGCTCTTGTCCCCTTCCCTAAGTGAACTTTCGTAGTATCCAGTTGCTTCAGCCACGGCAGCTGAGCCTTGTCGGCAAAGTAAAGGAGCAGGCGATTCACCTTCACTGAGCGACTCGACTCCAGCAGCTGCTGGAGCACACCCGGTCTCAGCGTGGTTAGCATCTCTGCCACATAGTAAATATCTATCAGAGAGTGGTACCTTGGTGTCAAATTTAAGGCCTCGAGTATCGCCCTCTCCGGCGAAGAAACATACACATAGTACCCCCCCACCTCCATGAGCTCGATGCCAAGATCGCTCCCGTTAAAGAGGTTGGTGCTGAAGAACCGAAGATCTCCCAAGAGATTCCCTGTCTGGAGCCAAGTGGGGATATGGTCTCCAACAGGCTCGTAGAGAAAAATTGGCTCCTCACCCATATGCCCGAAATGAGAGAAACCCCTTAGCTCCAGCGCTGTAGAGGCTCCAAGTACATACTTTTTCCCTAAAAGCTTGCGGTATGAGTAGAGCACGGCAGGCAGGGTGGGCGTGTATCCGTCAAAGCAGTAGACCCCGGACGCTATCCGCCGGAGCCAACCGCGTCCTACAAGGTCCGCCATCTCTGATCGCGCTATGCCTTGCTGATCCATCCATGCAGCAAAGAGGATAGGGGTCTCCTGCGATTGTCTCTGCAGTTGTTTTATTTTAGTCGACATATGTACGCTGATTCGCATACAAATATACCGCAAAATAAACAGAGGCGCGGTCTCGCCTCACATCGGAGAGCTGAGTCACCGGAGGCGCTTGCGCTGCTTGCGGTAGCGGTAGTAGGTGCTGCCCGCAAAAGCAGCGAGGACGATGAGTGATCCCAGCTCCTCACGGAGGTAGTCGAGTGACTGTGTGCAGTGGAGGATGAGACTCACCACGAGTACCGCCCCGATGACGATGTAGCCGGCTGCCACCTCGCGCCATACTCGGTCGAGCAGGTAGAGCGAGTGGATCTCACCGGGGGAGCCATAGCAGGCGTTGGGATAGCTGAATACGGAGATCAGGGCAAAGAGTGCTACCATATAGACGTGGTCGTGCCAGGGTGCCGGTCCCGTCACCATCTCATAGATGTAGTAGAGCGCTCCGAGGAGACCCAGTATCACGGCGATCGTCGCTATCACTTGTCTATTCATACGCTGTATTTATTTGTCAAGATAGATCCAGGACTGACTATACTCCCTCTCCTTCCGTACCTCCCTCATCTGCTCCACTGCACGGTCAGAGTCCTCAAGTGCGTGGGAGAAGATCCGTCGTTGCCCATTGCGCATCATCAAGATGCCTGCATCGGGAAAGGTCTCATGGACCTTGTGCGACTTGAGGTAAGTCTCCATCTCTTTGTCGGTCATCAGACTGGCGATGATGATGTAGTGCCGTGGGGTGATCTCCCCCTGCCGATAGATTGGGAGTCCCTTGTAGGTCTCTCTCTGTGGTGTAATAGGCTTGGCAACAGGCTCTTGGGGCTTGACTGCAGGGGCTTGCTGGGTCGTGGGTGTAGGCGTAGGCTGAGGCTGTGGGGCGGGCTTGCCTCCTCGGGTGATGAGGAAAATGATCCCGCCAAGGACCACCAGTCCTATGAGGCAGCCAATGATGATCTGCAGCGCCTTGCTCTTGCTCTCTCTCGGACGCTCGTGCTGTGCGGAAGGCTCGTCGGTCGGATGGGATGGGGTGGGTGTCAGAGGGGGCTCAGCGACCGGCTCCGGAGTAGGCTCAGCCGGGGGCGTCGGAGTTTGTGCCTCGGGTGTGGAGGTCTCCTTGACTGGCTCAGCCGAATAGCTTGCCTCTGTGTCAGGATCGGGCGAAGTGACCGTGAATGGAGCTTCTGTGATAGAGGACCCTTCGTCAGGCTCAGCCGGATAGCTCTCCTGGGCGTCCGGCTCTTGCGAGGCGGATCGGATCTCCTGCTCCATCCCCTCACTGCCTGCGCCATCTCTCAGCATAAGCGTGACGGCCGGCAAGTCAAATCCTCGAGCGCCTCCATCGCTGCGGAAGGTGATCTTCCCACTCTGCCATGGATCGCGGATCAGCATCCCAAGGTGACCGATCGTCACAGGGGCACCTGTCTCGAGCACCTTGACCATCTCCTCTATGTCGGTGCGCAAACGCTCTCCGGCGACCTGTGCCTGCTCCTCAGGGGTGCCTTCACCGGACAGATAACGACGGCGGAGGATGCCGTCATCGGCTGCGTTGCCGGGATTGAAGCGAACCTGCTTCGTCGGCGGATAAATCAGTCCCTTGCCTCTATCGAGGCGCGCCGGCAGACGATCGATCCGGAACGTCCCCAGCCCCGGGAGGGCAAACTTGCTCTGCTCCCCCAGTGTCAGCTCGATGTATTGCGTCAGCTTGCTCATAGTCTTACTCTTGGAGGGTAAAATTACCCCTTTTCTAAGAATATCTAAAAGTCTACCCCCGCACCAACTTGATTCTCCCGCACCATAAGTTTTGTACCATGTCTTGTAAGGCAATGGTTGTCAGATGCTGTAGCCGTAAAAATTCAGTGTGAAAAACCGGCTTCATCGGCTGATGAGTATAGCTCGCACTAATACCGGTAAAAGAAAACACTAATACCGGTATTAGTCGTCACTAATATCGGTATTAGTGTTTTCCCTCACCCGGTGGAGGCAGATGTCCGAAAAAAAGGAGGAGGGAGAGCCAGCTTGGGTGGCTCTCCCTCCATCTCTCAGAGACTATTGGTCTCGCTATACGTGCCACCCTAAGTGAGTGGCGGGGTGACTTAAGCCTCCTCTTCCTCCTCGGTGTCCGTGAGGTGCTCGATCGACTTCTTGCGTGCCAGCATGCAGGCACCCACGACACCGGCATAGCGCATCAGTAGGGAGCGTCGCAGCTTGGTGTCCTGACTCACCATATTGAGCGAGTACTTGCGGATCGCTGTCTTGAGAGGCTGCATAAAGTAGTCTCCCGTATTGGCGAGCTGTCCACCGATGATGACGAAGTCGGGGTTGTAGAGGTTGATCAGCCCGGCGATGTGCATACCGAGGTTATTCCCGATCTCCTCGAGGATGTCAATGCAGAGGATGTCCTCCCTCTGGGTCGCTTCGATCAGCTGGTCAAGCGTGACGTCCTCAGGATCTGTGATGCCGAAGGGACCATCCGGTGAGGTGAGCGTGGAGGTGTCTCCTTGGGCGATACGCTCCTGAAACTTGCGGTACATGGCGCTACCACTCGCCTCGGTCTCAAGACAGCCCTTCTTCCCGCAGTGGCACAGTACTTCGTTCTCAAAAGCGTGGATGTGCCCCAGCTCACCACTGAAGCCGGACTTGCCAGCGTAGGGCTTGCCGTCGATGATGATACCGAGACCGAGACCCCATGTGACGTTGATGAAGAGGATGTTGCGCCCCTCCTCGCGGATATGGGTCATATATTCTCCGTAGGCGCAGGCGCGTGAGTCGTTGTCGACCCAGACGGGGATGCAGAAGTGCTCCGTCAGGAGTTCGCCAAGAGGTCTCTCGCTGAAGTTGAAATAGGTGTAGCTGCATCCGGTCTCAGGATTGATGCGCCCGAAGATGTTGAGCCCGATGGAGACGACATTCTGCCGCTTCACCGTGCACTCGTGATCGATGTAGTGATCAATCCTGTGGCAGATCTCATCGAGGCACTCGGGCGTGTTCTCAAACTTAAAGGGGATGTCCATCACCTCCTGCACCTGATCGCCACAGAAGTCCATCATCATCATGTGCATCTTCCCCTGGGTGAAGTCCACACCGAGGAAGTAGACATTTGTGGGATCCAGCCCAAAGAGGTAAGGATGCCGTCCGCCGGAGGTCTCCAGCTTGCCGTAGCTACGCATGAGACCTCCATCGATCATCTCATTGACATACTTACTCGTCGTCGGTACGCTCAGCTCCAGCTTCTTGGAGAGTGAGGGGAGGGTATCCGGACCTTCGTCGATGATATGCTCTATGATTCTCCGCTTGTAGCGTAGGCTCTTCGTTGAGGAGTTAAACCTGTTCTTGAATTCTTCTGCCGTCATAATAATTTTAAGATTTCCCTTTGTTGGTCAAAGATAGTAATAAAAAACTTTCTGACCATAGGTGTTCGGTGCTGGATTTCTTTATCTTGGGGTAAACAGCCCCACTTGCTTATTGTTTTGCCCATCTTTGAGCCCCCCAAAAGAGCTATTGAAGGTCTCTTTCCAGCCCCTTGACAAAAGCACTTGCTCCACTTGTGAGCGAATCGTTACCTACTCGTCTTAGGCGTGGGATTTGCCTCGAGTGCCGAGCGCAGTAGGGCGGTGCATCGCTCCAAGTAGGCTCCGGTGAGTCTCTCGCGCTCCTCCGGGCTCTTAGCGGTGCGGATAGCGGGGAGTGCCTCCTGCTCAAGAGACTGTATGCGCTGCATCAGCCCGGTGCCCTCCTTATTGATGATCACCGGGAGGTAGAGGTAGCGGGTCTGCTCGACGGTATGGAGGGGGAAGAGCTCCTTCTTGATCTCCAGCACCAGCTCCGCAATTGTGCTCTCGGGAGTCTTCTCCTGAGGAAGGCCAAGCTCTGCAGGCACTTTCGCCCATGCCCATACCGGCACCAGCGGGCAGATGTAGGGCTGCCCCACCTGTATCCAGGAGGTGGCGTCAGTCGTGTCCTCGCCCGGAGAGACACCCTCGGTAATAGTGACGGAGGCAGAGTCGTAGCGTGCCATCAGGTCGTCGGTGAGGATGAAGCCCTTGGCGAAGCCATCGTGTCTCAGGTACTCGGTCCCATAGTCAATCCCCAGCTGAGAGTTGTAGAGGGAGCGGGAGAGGGTATTGGTGATGTAGTCGATCGTCACCGGACCATCCAGCTCGGAGAGCAACTCTCTCGCTGAGCAGGCGCGCACGTAGCCAAGGCCGCGGTCCTGCTCACCGGTCTCAGAGTAATTGGAGCGGACGATATATCCGCCGGGCGCAGTATTGGCATCCTCTTTCGTCCACGTGTAGTTATTGACCTCGTAGATCGCTGCCCCGCCGTGGGCATCGATGACGCCAAAGTGTGTGGCCAGCCCCATCGGCTTGACCATGGCATCGAGGAGCTGCTCGAAGTCCTTGAGTGTCTCGCACTCCTCCAGAGCCCGGCGCATCACATAGCCCTCTCGGTCGGCAATGGAGGCGGGGTCGTCCTTATTGACGTTGAAGGAGGCGCTATTCATGATCCCGAAGCCCCGTTCGTTGTGTCCGCTCCAGATCTGCTCGCCCTTCTTGTCCTCGACGTTGGAGATGCCGATGTACCACCAGCCCTTGGGGGACTGATGGCGGGAGACATAATTGTGGTAAAAGTCAGTGTCCCGCACCTTCCAGAGCATCGGGCGACCGCTCAGGGTCGACTTGCCGGAGAAGACGGCTGTGGTGCAGGCGTAAGAGAGGGCTGACAGGGAGGTGAGGAGCGCCACTGTGAGCGCAATGATAAGCGATTTCTTCATGGTCTTAAGTGAGTGGTAAGAGTTACTTCTGAGAGTATACAAAAGCTTTCTGCCCGCTAATGTACCACTTTTCTCCCATTGTCGTCTCAGCGGTATGGCGGGGTGGGGGG
>NZ_KV793804.1:0-16777 GCF_001808555.1 Porphyromonas sp. HMSC065F10 | reverse complement strand
TGCGAGATCCATAAAATTTCGTACCTTTGCGGAGCATTCGGCTGGAGAGGAGCCGGTCGGGTGCACTCGGATCCTTAGCTCAGTTGGTTTAGAGCGTCTGTCTTACAAACAGAGGGTCGTAGGTTCGAATCCTACAGGGTCCACCATCGTGCCGCTATCAAGTCGAGAGACTTGGTAGTGGTTTTTTTGTATCTTGTGCCGAGGGAAGAATTATGATAAAAGGAATACCGTATGGAGAACTTAGTGATCCGGCACATTATCCATCGCAAGGCGCTGCTCTGGCTGCTTCTGTGTGCGATGCCGCTGATGGCGGTCGCTCAGACTGACGTAACCGAGTCGGAGGTGCAGCGGCTGATCGATGAGGGGCTGTACTACCGCGCTCTGGAGCTGCTGGAGAGCTGCCCCGACAGCCTCAAGAGCCCCATGATGCTTCGTCAGGAGACCCGCGTCCTCACCTCCTTTGCCCGATACGAGGAGGCGAAGGCGCTGATCCTGCCACTGGCGACGGAGGAGGGCTCCGTGATCGACAAGCAACTGCTGGCGGGGATCTACGAGAGTATGCAGCAGCCGGACTCCGCCATCACTGTCCGTGAGGAGATCAAGCAGATCTCCCCGTATAATATCGTCAATGTCCTCCGCCTCTCCGATCTCTATGAAGAGAAGGGGGTGGGCTTCCTCGGTCTGACGATGATGAATAATTTCCTCTATGAGTATCCCGACAACCGCCCCGTGAGGCAGCGTCGTGCGGCAGTGAATTACGCCGCAGGTTATTACCGGGATGCCTATGCCGACTTCGACCTCCTGTACCACGCCGGAGACCGGAGTATGAATACGGTCTACTACCATGGTCAGTCCCTTATGCAGCAGGACTCCCTCACGCAGGCGATCCCGGTGCTGAAGGAGGCAATAAAGATCTCCGAGGAGGCCAATCCCTTCCCGATGATCGACCTCGCTACCATTTATGTACAGCAGAAGGATCCGACCGAGTCAGCACTCTACCTCGCCAAGGTGGACTCCCTCATGGAGCGGACCCCACTGCGGATCCAGGTACTCAAGAGCTACCACGACCTGATGGCAGAGACGGACTTCCTCCGAGGGGCTTACCGCTCCTCGCTCCGGCACCTCAGGGATCTCGGTCGCTTTGCCCCCGACCTGCCGGACATCCCATACAGGCAGTCTCTGACGTATAGAGAGCTGGGAGATGCCACTGCCGAGATGAAGGCTCTGGAGACGTACCTTGAGCTACGGAGTGATCCCGGACGAAAGCCCTCCCCGAGGGTCCTCTATGCCCGCAAGCGGCTGGAGCAACTGCGGGAAGATCGTTTTATGGGGCAGAAGTGACTTACGAGGGGCGCAGTAGTTTTTTTTCTTGGCGTGGGTGGTGCCTTTTTGCTCGACTGACGAGACTTGGCTCAGCGGGGGAAAAAAGCGACCTTTGTGGGGTATGGAGATGGTCTCCGTACGCAAGAGACAGAGTGACTATTATGGAAAAGGATAATAAGGGGGAAGCCTTTGTTGAGGTCTTTAACTCCCTCAACCTCGAGGAGGTACGGCTGGCTGAGACGCTCCTCCAGTCAGAGAATATTATGGTGTCCGTCTCCGGAGAGACGGGGACACAGGTCTTCGGGCGGGTGCAGGGCTTGACCGGCGGCGTCTCGCTCATGGTCCCAGCGATGGAGGAGGAGAGAGCGCTTCGCATCCTCCGGGAGGCCGGCTATCTACCGGCGGCTGATCAGACCGACAGCGTCTATACCGTGGGGAAGAGTAGGAAGAGCCGGAGCGCCTCCAGACAATTTTGGCTGATCACCGGGCTGATGGCGCTTCTACTTATCCTCATTGCCTTAATGAACTTCCTCTGACCGATGGAGCGTAGGATCATCTATGTCACCGGAGGGGCTCGCTCCGGGAAGAGTCGCTATGCGCAGTCGCTGGCAGAGTCGCTCTCCGATCATCCGGTCTACCTCGCCACGGCGCGGATCATGGATGAGGACTTTGAGCGTCGGGTAGAGCGTCACCGAAGAGCTCGCGGGGAGCAGTGGACGACGGTGGAGGAGCCACTTCACCTGAGCGACCACGACCTTACCGGGCAAGTGGTGCTGATGGACTGCGTCACCCTCTGGCTCACCAATCTCTACGATGAGTACAGCTATGATATGGACGAGACCCTCAGGGCAGCCACGGCGGAGTGGGATCGCTTCTCTGCCCGGGATATGACCCTCATCGTCGTCTCCAATGAGCTCGGCATGGGGCTCCACGCTTCATCGGAGAGTGCGCGTCACTTTGTTGACCTCCAGGGGTGGGTCAATCAGCATATAGCCGCATCAGCCGATGAGGCTTTCTTTATGGTTTCGGGCATAGCGGTGAGACTTAAGTAATATATGGTAACCGTAGAAGAAATACAGCACAAGATTGATACGCGATCAAAGATCATCGGTTCGCTCGGACAACTTGAGACGATAGCGCGTCAGGTCTGTCTGATCCAGGGTACCCTTACGCCGGAGCTGAGACGGCCGGCACTCCTCCTCTTCTGTGGCGATCACGGGATAGCGGATGAGCGGGTGAGTCTCTCGCCCAAGGACTTTACCTACAAGTGCGGCTGCACTTTCCAGAGGGGGAATGCGGCGATCACCGTCTTCTGTCGGCAGCACCACTTCCACCTTCGCGTCATCGATGCCGGTGTGGCTCGGGACTTCCCCGAAGAGTTTGGCGTGGAGCCGCGAAAGGTAGGGTATGGGACGCGAAACTTCCTCCACGAGCCGGCGATGACGATCGAGGAGTGCCGGAGGGCGCTTGAGACCGGGGCTGCCTGCGTGCGGGAGGAGTACTATAAGGACTGCAACGTGATCGGCTTCGGTGAGATGGGGATCGGCAACACCTCCTCCGCCGCTGTGCTGGCACACCTCTACTCCGGCATCCCACTTGACCGGCTCGTGGGGCGGGGTACCGGTCTTGACGATGCACACCTGGAGCGTAAGTACCAGACACTTAAGCGAGCCGTGGAGGCTCATCACCCTGAGACGCCACTCGAGATCCTCGCCACCTATGGCGGGTACGAGATAGCGATGATGGTGGGTGGGATGATCGAGGCGGCTCGGCTGCGGATGGTCATCCTCTGCGACGGCTTCATAGCTACGGCGGCTGTCATCGCTGCTGAGGCCCTTGCCCCCGGTACTAAGGAGTGCGTCCTCTACGGTCATGTCTCTGATGAGGGTGGGCATCGGCTGCTGCTTGACCACCTCGGTGGAGAGCCAATCCTCCGACTCGGCATGCGACTCGGTGAGGGTACCGGTGCGGTGGTCGCCTATCCGATCGTCCAATCGGCTGTCGCTTTCCTCAATGAGATGGCCTCCTTTGACGATCGGCAGCTGGAGAATTGCTACGAGGACAATCCCGATAGTATCTATCGCCATGGGTCTGAGGAGTGAGTGGAATCTCCTGAAGGCGGCGGTGATGTGCTACACCCGCCTGCCGGTGGGCGAGGTGCACTTTGATGCCGCTACAGCCCACGAGGCGGCCCGCTATATGCCCCTCGTGGGGGCTCTTATCGGAGGGTGTGGGGCGGTGATCTATGCGCTTGCCTTTTTCCTCCTCCGGCTACCTCCGTCTGTCTCGTCCGTGCTGGCGCTCTCCACAATGATCGTGGTGACGGGAGCCTTTCATGAGGATGGATTCTCTGACTTCTTGGATGGATTTGGTGGCGGGACGACCCGTGAGCGGGTGCTGGAGATCATGAAGGACAGCCACGCCGGAGCCTTTGGTATGATCGGTACGGTGATGCAGCTGCTGCTGAAGGTCTGCTGTCTCTCTGCACTCACCAGTCCGATCCCGGCGATGGTCGTGATGTGCTGCAGTGCGCGGTCGGTGCCGCTGCTGATGATGCACTTCTCTGTCTATGCCCGGAGGGAGAATAGTAAGCTCAGCCGAGAGTCTTATGTCACCTCTGACAGCTCCATTGCGGTCGGGGTCGCCACCGGTCTCGTGGCGCTGCTGGCGCTTGGGTGGGTACAGGCTCTTGCTGTGGTCGTGGTCTATGCCCTGCTCTTCCTCTTTGTCCACCGACTCAGTAAGGCGCGTATCGGAGGCTACACGGGGGATGTGCTTGGGGCGCTGGAGCAGATGTGCGAGATGGGCTGTCTCGTCGCCCTCCTCGCTGTAGAGCGGCTGACGTGATGGAGCTCTTCCTCGTCCGCCATACGCATACCGCTGCGCCGAGTGGCATCTGCTACGGCAGAGCTGATGTCTCGGTGGCGGAGACTTTCCCGCAGGAGGCTGCCGGGGTCGTCGCCACCCTTGCCGGCACCGGCTATGGGCGCGTCTACAGCAGTCCGCTCCTACGCTGCCGACTCTTGGCAAAGATGCTTGCCGACTCGATCACCATTGATGCCCGTCTCACTGAGCTGGCCTTCGGCAAGTGGGAGCTGGTCCCTTGGCAGTCGGTCTATGAGCGTAAGGAGAGCGAGGCGTGGTTTGCAGACTACAAGCATGCCGCCCCGCCTGCCGGGGAGTCGTACCCCGGGATGACCCGGCGGGTGCAGGACTTCATCGACTACCTCCCGGACTACGATCGTCCACCGGTGCTGGTGACGCATGCGGGGGTGATACGGATCTTCCTCGTCCGTCTCCTCGGCTACACCATTGATGAGTCCTTTGCCCGCAAGATCGCCTATGGAGAGGTGGTCCATCTCGTCCGCTCCGCCGACGGCGTCTGGCGGGAGGAGCCACTGGATTAATCTTTCATTATGATAGGTGGTCAGCGCAAATGGGTGGATTTTTTGTCCGTAATTGTAATACAAGGTTTGCAAAATAGGATTATTCTTCCTACTTTTGAACCATCAAAGTCACCATCACACTTGGGATGACTTCGGGGAGGTGTCCCTACTTAATCGGGGAGCCCGTCACGACGTTTTAGTATGCAGAGCTTTAGGAAGATATACAATCGGATGCTGACTGCACATCAGGAGAGCGACCGCAAGTCCCTGATCAGTAGTATCAGCTCATCGGATCGTCTGGTCGCTGTGCGCGGTGCGCGCGGCATAGGCAAGACGATCTTCCTGCTTACCTATGCTGTCCGAAACATCACCGCACGACCCGATCAGATCCAGTATGTGACGATGAATTACCTCTTCTTTGCCGGACACTCGCTCTATGACTTTGCGAGGAAGTTTTACCAGGAAGAGGGGGGCAAGATCCTCCTTGTGGATCAGATCTACAAGTACGCCAAGTGGCGAGATGATCTCTATCGGATCTATATGGATATGCCCAACCTGCGGGTGATCTTCAGCACCTCGAGCGTCGTGACCGAGGAGGAGCTGGGGCCGGAACTGCAGGGTAGGGTGCGGATCATTAATCTCCAGGGCTTCTCCTTCCGCCAGTACCTCAATATAAAGTATGGTCTCCACCTCAAGTCGTACTCGCTCAAGGAGCTGATGGAGCGGCACGAGGAGATCGCTGCTGAGGTAATGAACCAGGTCAAGCCGAAGGAGGATTTTGAGCTATACCTCACCGAGGGCTACTACCCGCCCGTGGAGGACAACCCACTCTCCTCGGCCAAGCTGACGAAGAATATCAATATGATGCTGGAGGTGGATGTGGTCTACGTCCATCAGGTCGATATATCCTACCTGCCCAAGATGCGGGAGCTGCTCTTCCAGATCTGTACGCAGGATAAGCCGACGGCCAATGTGACCCGCTTTGCGCGCAGTATCGGAACTAGCCGAGCCACCATAGCCAATTACCTCAAGTATCTTGACGATGCGGAGCTGATCCGCACGATCTATAAGGAGGGCAACGAGTACCCCAAGAAGCCCGATCAGATCTTCCCCAACGACACCAATATCGCCGGGGTAATGTACCCGCATCGGCAGTCGACCTGTATGCGACTCAAGACCTTCCTGCTCTCACAATTTGAGAACGCCGGCTATCAGGTCAACGTCCCCGAGAAGCTCGGTGCGGACTTTATCGTCGAGGGAGAGCACCTCTTTGCCTGTGTCGATGGTAAGACGAGTCGCTTCAAGAGCGAGGTGACCTATGCCTTTAGCAACCTGCTGGTGGGGCATGACAACTGTCTGCCGATCTGGCTCTTCGGCTTCCTGTATTGACCTTTTAAGAAAAAGAAGAACTAAATTACTTCACGCTTTAGTATACTTATATATGAGTAAAGAAAAGAAATTCATGACCTGTGATGGCAACACAGCTACGTCGCATATCGCGTATATGTTCTCGGAGCTGGCCGCCATCTACCCCATCACTCCCTCCTCTACGATGGCAGAGGTTGTGGACAAGTGGGCAGCCAATGGGCGTAAAAACCTCTTCGGCGACACTGTCCGTGTCCAGGAGATGCAGAGTGAGGCTGGTGCCGCAGGTACCGTCCACGGCTCTCTGCAGGCTGGTGCGCTGACGACCACCTTTACTGCGTCTCAGGGTCTCCTCCTGATGATCCCTAATATGTACAAGATCTCCGGAGAGCTCCTCCCCGGCGTCTTCCACATCGCTGCACGTGCCATCGCCGGCCATGCCCTCTCAATCTTTGGTGATCACCAGGATGTGATGGCCTGTCGTGCCACCGGCTTCGCCATGCTCTGCAGCAACTCCGTACAGGAGGCTCAGGATATGGCTGCTGTAGCACACCTCTCTGCGATCCACGGTCGTGTGCCCTTCCTCCACTTCTTCGACGGCTTCCGTACCTCTCACGAGATCCAGAAGATCGAGGAGATCGATATGGAGGACCTCCGTCCCCTCGTTGACCTCGAGGCGATCAAGGAGTTCCGTCACCGTGCGCTCACCCCTGATGCCCCGGTGACTCGTGGTACGGCGCAGAATGGTGACATCTACTTCCAGGAGCGTGAGGCTTCCAACCCCTTCTACAACGCAGTCCCCGAGACCGTACAGCACTATATGGACGAGCTGGGCAAGATCACCGGCCGTCACTACCACCTCTTTGACTACTACGGCGCAGAGGATGCTGAGGATATTGTGATCTGCATGGGCTCTGCCTGTGAGACCGCCGAGGAGGTGATTGACAAGCTCAATGCCGAGGGCCGCAAGGTCGGTATGATCAAGGTCCACCTCTTCCGTCCGTTCAGCGTGGAGCACTTCCTCGAGGCAATGCCCAAGACCGTGAAGCATGTCGCTGTCCTCGACCGTACCAAGGAGCCCGGTAGTGCCGGTGAGCCTCTTTACCTCGATGTGAAGAACGCTCTCTACGGCATGGAGGAGCACCCGATCGTTGTCGGTGGTCGCTATGGTCTCTCCTCTAAGGACGTGACCCCGGAGCAGTTTGCCGCTGTCTTCGAGAACCTCCGCATGAAGATGCCGAAGGATCACTTCACCATCGGTATCGTGGATGACGTCACCTTCACCTCACTTCCGCTCACAGACCACTTCGACGTAGCTACGGATGCCTTTGAGGCGAAGTTCTATGGTCGTGGATCTGATGGTACCGTGGGTGCCAATAAGAACTCTGTCAAGATCATCGGTGAGAATACCAGCAAGTACTGCCAGGCTTACTTCGAGTACGACTCTCGTAAGTCCGGAGGCTTTACCTGCTCTCACCTCCGCTTTGGTGACAGCCCCATCCGCTCCACTTACTACGTCAATCACCCCCACTTCGTAGCCTGCCACGAGCCGGCATACCTGCACCGCTTCAATATCACGAAGGGTCTCCGCAAGGGTGGCTCACTCCTCCTCAACTCCATCTGGGAGCCGGAGGATCTCGGTGAAAACCTCCCCGGTCGTCTCAAGAGATACCTCGCGAAGAACGGCTGCCACCTTTACATCATCAATGCGACCAAGATCGCGTCTGAGATCGGCCTCGGCAACCGCACCAATACGATCCTCCAGTCCGCTTTCTTCAAGATCGCCAACGTCATCCCCTACGATCTCGCTGTTGAGCAGATGAAGAAATTCATCGTCAAGAGCTACGGACACAAGGGTGAGAAGATCGTCAACATGAACTATCAGGCTGTCGATGCCGGTGCTGACGTCATTGAGGTACCCGTGCCCGCTGAGTGGGCCGACTGCGCCGATGATGCTGAGCAGGAGTACGAGTACGATACGCCTTTCGTCTCCGCCATCGTCAAGAAGATGCACGCTCAGGAGGGTGATGACCTGCCTGTAAGTGTCTTCACCGGCCTTGAGGACGGTACCTGGCAGCCCGGCACCACCCGCGTGATGCGCCCCGGTGTCGCTGTCAATGTCCCGATGTGGCACGAGGAGAATTGTATCCAGTGTAACCAGTGTGCCTACGTCTGCCCTCACGCTACCATCCGTCCTTTCATCCTCGATGAGAAGGAGATGGAGAATGCCCCCGAGGGCTACGTGACCAAGCCTGCCATCGGTAAGGAGTTCAAGGGTATGGGCTTCCGCATCCAGGTTGACGTCCTCGACTGTCTCGGCTGCGGTAACTGTGCCGATGTCTGCCCCGGAAAGAAGGGCGAGAAGGCTCTCACTATGGAGCCGCTCCACACCCAGGAGGAGCAGGATCCGCTGTGGCTCTACTCTGCTCAGAAGGTGACCAATAAGGCTCACCTCGTCGATGTCAGCAAGAGCGTGAAGAATTCTCAGTTCGCTCAGCCTCTCTTCGAGTTCTCCGGTGCCTGCGCCGGCTGCGGTGAGACACCTTACGTCAAGCTGATCTCTCAGCTCTACGGTGATCGTCAGGTAGTGGCCAATACCACCGGCTGCTCCTCTATCTACTCCGCATCTGCTCCTGAGACGCCCTATACGACCAATGCAAAGGGTCACGGTCCCGCATGGGCCAACTCCCTCTTTGAGGACAACGCAGAGTACGGCTATGGTATGTACCTCGCCAATAAGAAGCTCCGCGAGCGCCTCCTCACCATCGCGCAGGATGTCGTTGATGGCAAGATCGAGATCGGTCAGGAGAAGACTAAGGAGCTCCTCAAGGAGTGGATCGAGAAGTACGAGGATGCCAATGCTTGTCGTGAGCTCTCAGATGAGATCCGTGCTCTGGTAGAGAATGATGCTACCGAGGGTGGTCGTCTCATCGATGATCTCCGTCACTACATCACCAAGAAGTCTCACTGGATCATCGGTGGTGACGGCTGGGCTTACGATATCGGCTACGGTGGTCTCGACCACGTGCTGGCACAGGCACCTGACGTCAATGTCCTCGTCATCGATACGGAGGTCTACTCCAATACCGGTGGACAGAGCTCCAAGTCTACCCCGCGTGCCGCTGTGGCACAGTTCTCTGCCAATGGTCGCCGCTTCCGTAAGAAGGACCTCGGTATGATGGCTGCCGGCTACGGCTACGTCTATGTCGCTCAGATCGCCATGGGAGCCAATCAGGCTCAGGCGCTCAAGGCGATCCGCGAGGCTGAGGAGTTTGATGGTCCCTCACTGATCATCGCCTACTGCCCCTGTATCAATCACGGTCTCCGTGCCGGTATGGGTAAGACCCAGGAGGAGGAGAAGCGCGCCGTTGAGTGTGGCTATTGGCAGCTCTGGCGCTACGATCCCCGTCTGGAGGAGCAGGGCAAGAACCCCTTCCAATTTGACTCCAAGGAGCCGCAGTGGGATCTCTTCCACGACTTCATTATGGGCGAGGTGCGTTACCGCTCTCTTGAGAAGCTCTTCCCCGAGGACGCCGAGGCGCTCTACGGTGCAGCCCTCGAGGATGCAAAGTACCGCTACACCAAGTACCAGAGGTACCTCGCCATGGACTTCTCACGTCCCGAAGAGGATGTCGCTGAGGCTCCCTCAGATGTGGAGAAGAAGGTCGAGGAGGAGCCCGGTAAGTGGATGTAATCCTCCAGCACAACTGACGGTCTAACCGCCGTCTCTATCTAATAGACTAAGCTCAGGCTGATCGGCTTCACCGCCCCTCAGCCTGAGCTTTTTTTGATCCATACCCCTCATGAGACTGTTGCACGAAGGCGATCTGCTGCGTTGCTTTCGGAATTCGGTCTCGGTCACGTACGTGAGTACGCTCCCTTCGACCTCATCCTCAGCGCCTTGCATCTCATCCTTCGTGCAAAGTCTCAGCACATTTGAAACAAATGTGCGAGAATGGCACTTCGTGCAACATTCTCCGCATGGAAGTCTCCTATAGCTGCTTTTCCCCCTTTGCAGACCTCCCCGAGTAGTGTGGGGGGGACGAAACGGCTTGTGGCATACTCTGGAAATTGTGGTATCTTTAGCGCATCAAATGATGTATAATGACTTAGTAACTAAAGTGTAACAGACGAATTATGGATGAAATGACAGAGCTGATCGGTACCAATGCCGGTCTCGTGTGGGAGGTGCTCCGCAAGAGCAAGAAGGCAATGACCGATAAGGATATCAAAAGTGCCACGAAGATCAGCACTCTGAGGGATGTCCACTTTGCGCTCGGCTGGCTGGCGAGGGAGGATAAGCTCACCTTTGAGGAGAGCTCACCGATCACTGTACGCCTTAAGTAAACCCTCTACGACCTCGGCATTGTCCAGAGGGTCGGGATAGACATACACAAGGGACACCCCATCGCTGCACGTGATAGGGTGTCCCTCTTGCTTTATCCCTTGCCCTTAGTAGTAGGAGACCTTTGCATAATACCCCATCTGCAGCGTCACTTTCAAGATTCGGGCTTGGTTATGTGCGTAAGCACACTCCCCTCGCCCTCACTCTCAGTTCCTTGCATCTGAGGTATTCTGCAAACTTCCTGCCGAAAAAGCGCTGCTTTTTCGGCGAAAGACCATTTTGCAAAGGTCTTAGTAGAGGAGCAGCTCTCTCAGCCTGATGCGGTCACTCTCATCAAAGTCCAGCACCTGATCCATGTAGTTACCGATGGTGCCGTACTTATTCTCAATGTCGGTCATGATCGAGAGGAGGTCGCTCGGTCGGCATCGGAAAAACTCGCTTAGAGCCTCCTGTCGCCCCGGTGAAGCGAAGAAGCCCTGTGGCGCCAGCTTCTCCACCGGCAGGAGGGCGTTGCTTAGGAGGTAGTCCGAGAGGATGTCCGACCGAGAGACGCCTAAGCTATACTGGACCAGCATGGTCAGGAAGGCGGCGCGATCTTTTCCCCACTCATCGCTGATCATCACGGGGTAGTGATCGGGGTCGAGGAGGTAGTGGAGTGCGGCGGAGAGCTGCTCAGGGTTCTCATACGCTAAGCTATTGAAGGTGTCGTGGATAAAGAGGATCACCCCCTCCTTACTCATATCCCCTTCATTGATCCGCTTCAGGACGGACTTGTAGTCGATTGGGGTATTGGCGGCGAAGTCCTTCTGGACGACATTCCCTATGCCATTGGTGAGGTAGACGAAGGAGTAGGCATCGCTGAGGACGATATTGTGCTTCAGTCCCAGGGATCCGATCACGAGACTGTCCCTCGGTGTCAGCCCTCTGTAGCGCCCCCCACGATAAAGTCGCCCCCACCGCATCTGATACCCCTCATCGGTCATATATCCACCTGCGTCACGGAGGTTGGCAAAGCCCTCTGTCGGTATCACCCTCATACCGGCGACCCTCATCTCTCGGTCGTCAAAGACCAGGAGGAAATAGTGTCTTGAGTAAACCGTCCCATCTGTGGTGAAGGTGGCCCACTCCTTGCCTATCGGCTCCACCTTGGTCGGCTCCACAGGGTAGCTGCCGGCATCATCAGAGGCATAGATGGCTACTTCGCCGCTCATCCCGGGCCGGACCTGCCACCGCACGACATAGTTGCCACTATCAGCGACATCGGCACCGGTGCTGATGTCGTAGTAGGCCTTCCTGGCGCACGAGGTGAGGCTCAGGCAGGTCGTTAGGGCAATGAGGAGCGGCAGGATATTAAGGTGACGCATCTGGAGTTTCTTCGTGATTGCTTACAGACAAATCTACTCAAAGGAGTGATACCACGATAGGAATTATCTTTATTTGAGTTTCTTTGACAGCGGTTTGACCATTTCCCCCACCCTTGTTAGCGAGTTGTGATAATATTCAGTTAGGTTTGTGCAATTATGTCTATCAAGTGCTGACCTATGAGTAGAGACGACATACGCAACGACATCCTCTCGATCGAGGACTTGGGGGAGATGGTGCCATTCTTCAGGACCGGAGTGGGCCGTGGTGTCGGGCGTCGGCTCATGCGGATCCTCGGTGTCAACTCCCTCAACCGGCTCAATGCCGACCTCTGTCACCTCAGCGGTCCCGAGTACGCTGCTGCAGCGCTGCGTCACCCCTCGGTGGACGTCACGTATAGGGTGCATGGGGAGGAGAATCTCGATCTGATGCGGGAGGGGCAGTTCCTCACCGTCTCCAATCATCCCTTCGGTGGCATCGATGGACTGATCCTTGTAGACATCGTGGGACACATACGCCCGGACTACAAGGTGCTGGTCAATTCCGTCCTCTCACACATATCATCTCTTGAGCAAATGTGGGTGCCTGTGGTGCCCAATCGGGAGAGCGATCCGCGCTATGTCCACGACCCGAGTGTAAATGTCAAAAGCCTCAGGGCGCTTGCTCGAGAGTTTCAGGCCGGATACCCCTTTGGACTCTTCCCCGCCGGTGGGGTGGGGCGCTTCTCGCTTAGGCGGGGACTTCCGGTGGAGAGTCCGTGGAAAAACTCCAGCCTCCGGATCCTAAGGCGGGCATCGAGACCGATATTTCCGATCATGTTTGATGGACACAACTCCGGGCTTTTCTATTACATGAAAAACCACATCCCCATCGTCAGCGACCTGATGCTTCCGCGAGAGATCCTCAATAAGCAAGGCAAGGTGATAGATGTCTACGTCGGTAAGCCGATCCTCCCCTCGGAGACGGAGCAGCTGACCGATCTCAGGAGCTACGGCACTTATCTCATAGAGCGAAGTATGAGCCTCCTCCCGCGAGCCATGTATCAGCCTCAGGTGGGGGCAAAGGCGGTGCTGGTAGACCGAAAGAGCTGACAGCACAAGGCGATAATTGTGTATCTTTGGTGGAGTGAATCAGAAAGTCCATATACAATGAAAATAATCCATCCCCATAGGCTCCTCCTGACGACTCTGATGACCGCCCTCTTAGTGAGCGGCTGCTCGTTGGTACCGCTCACCGGACGGCGGCAGATCAATCTTGTCTCCGATGCCCAGGTCGTCGCCGTCAGTGAGCAGCAGTACCGATCCTTCATCTCCCAGGCACCCAAGAGCCGTGACATGGCTCAGACAGAGCGTACCCGAGAGATGGGTAAGCGCATCGCCTCAGCCACCGAGCGGTACCTTCGCTCCATCGGGCACACGGAGGATATCCGCTTCTTCCGGTGGGAGTTTAATCTCATCGCCTCCAATCAAGTCAACGCCTTCTGTATGCCGGGTGGCAAGATCGTCGTCTACGAGGGCATCCTCCCGGTGGCACGAACCGACGATGAGCTTGCTACGGTGATCGCTCACGAGGTGGCTCACGCTGTCGCCAAGCACTCCAATGAGCGACTCTCTCAGGCGATACTCCGCCAGTATGGCGGACAGGCGCTGGGGCAGATCCTCTCCGGCAGCTCGGCAGGCGCCCAGGTGGTCGGCAATATCCTATATAATGTGGGCGGAAAGCTTATCTTTGAGCTTCCCTACTCGCGCAAGCAGGAGTACGAGGCGGACCAGATCGGTCTCTACCTCATGGCACTTGCAGGCTACGACTATCACAATGCTCCCAATCTCTGGGTCAAGATGGCCAGCCGCAGTGGTGGAGGCAATCAGAGCGAGGTGATCAGCTCTCACCCCAATGACCAAAACCGCATCAAGGCGATCCGAGAGGAGATCCCGAGAGTCGAGGCCTTTATGCGCAGTGGGGGCAAAGTGGTCCCCACCGCCACCCCCTCGACTTCCAAGAAGGTCTCCGCTAATAAGAAGTCCAAGGATCAGGGTAATGTGCCAATCATCACCCACTACTGATCCGCCGATCTGCATTTTCATCAGTCTATATTTCATCACGATAATCAAGTAATACCATGGTTGATCTAACCACCACCTATGCAGGGCTAAAGCTGAAGAGTCCCATCATAGCAGCAAGCTCCAGTCTCACCGCATCTGTCGATAAGATCAAGGCCTTTGCCGACGCAGGCGCCGGTGCGGTCATCCTCAAGTCTATCTTTGAGGAGCAGATCCAGAGCGAGGCAGACGACACCTATACTCAGTCGCATGACTTCCCCGAGGCATATAATTACATCAAGGAGTACTCCGAGGAGCACTCTGTGCGCCAGCATGAGCAGCTGGTGCGTGACGTCAAGAGGGCTGTTGACATCCCCGTATTTGCCAGCGTCAATTGCTCCAGCTCTGAGGGATGGGTGGACTATGCCAAGAGTCTCTCTGATGCCGGTGCCGATGGTCTCGAGCTCAACGTTATGCGCATCGAGACGGACCGGACGCAGGACTATGGAGAGCCGGAGCGCGCCATCCTCAAGGTGGTCACCACACTGCGGGAGTCGGGGTACAAGAAGCCCCTGGTCGTCAAGATCTCCAAGTACTACAGCAACCTCATCCGCCTCTGCGCTGACCTCCATATGGTCGGGGCCGATGGTGTGGTCCTCTTCAATAGGTCTTACATGCCCGATGTGGACCTGAAGGCTGAGTGCCTCTCTGCCGGACCGGTCTTCAGCAGCCCGAGTGACTTCTACGACGGTCTCCGCTTTACGGCACTGGTCCAGGGAGCCGTCCCGGGTCTCTCCATCTCAATCTCCTCCGGAGCACGAAATGGCAAAGACGTTGTCAAGGGAGTCCTTGCCGGTGCCAACGCCATCCAGATGGCATCCATCCTCTATGGGAAAAAAGAGAAGGCTATCACCGAGTCTCTTGACGAGGTGAAGGCCTGGATGGAGGAGCACAAGTATGAGAGCATCACTGAGATGACCGGTCGTCTGGCTGCCAAGCAGGTAAATAAGGCTAATTTCCTCGCTCGCTCTCAGTTTATGAAGTACTTCGACTCGCCCGAGTCTGCTCATCCCACCAATACCTTTAGTGGGGCAGTAGAGCGTCCGAGAGGCTGATCCCGATATGGCCGACCATCTCCTCCCGGACTATGCGGCTACTCTTGCCGACCCCTCGCTGATAGATCAGCTCTCCTCGATCCGGCTGAGAGATGCGATACCGCATGCCCTCCTCTTCTGCGGAGATGAGGGCGGTGAGGCACTTCCCCTTGCGCTAGCCTTTGCCCGCCACATACTGTGTGAGCAGCCTGGTGAGGATGCCTGTGGGCAGTGCGAGTCTTGCCGGCAGATGGATCTTTGGGAGCATCCCGACCTCTACCTCTGCTATCCGGTGATCAAGGGCGACTCCCGCGAGGTCATCTCGGAGGATCTCCGGGAGGACTTTGCCACGCTCCTCAGGGAGCAGCGACGGTTTGGTCCGGAGGACTGGAGGACTCTCCTCAAGGGAGGAAATAAGCAGCCACATATCTTTGTCTCAGAGGCGGATCATCTGATCCACATCACGTCACTCCGCTCCTTCAAGAGTGCCCATCAGGTGGTCCTCATCTGGCAGCCGGAGACGATGCGAGAGGATACGGCCAATAAGTTGCTCAAGCTCCTCGAGGAGCCCCCGGAGGGGGTCATCTTCCTCGCCGTCTCTCACGATCCCTCGAGGCTCCTCGAGACGATCCTGAGTCGCTTCCAGCGGATCGATGTACCGCCCATTGAGGAGGCCCGTCTCGTGGACTATCTCGTCAGCGAGTGTGGTGCCACTCCCGAGCAGGCGTATGAGGCCGGTCACCTCGCACGTGGCAACCTCCTGCGTGCCATGCGACTCCTCGAGGGCAAGGCGCAGGATAAGGCGATCGATCTGGCGCTCGGACTTATGGAGACAGCGATGAAGCGGACCCCAAGGGCCTACCGCGAGTTTGCCGACCAGGCAGCCACCCTAAGTCGCCCGGAGGTGATCTCGCTCATTGATGCGACAGACCGGATCCTCAGGGAGATGCTGGCACTGAGCTACGGGCCGGAGGAGATCGTCTACACCAGGCTTGCCATCCGCGACAGGATCCGGAGCGTTGCCACTGCCGTTCCCCTAAGCTCCTACCCCCCGCTGATGGAGGATCTCTCGGCGGCACGGAGGGAACTGATGCAAAATGCGTCCATCAAGATCGTCTTTTTTGATCTCCTTGTGACGATGGCGATGCTGATCCCCAAGCGGTAAAGGGTGGGGTAAAAACGAGCTAAGGGACCGATGCGGTGTGTGATCCGCATCGGTCCCTTAGCTCGTTTATGGAGACCTCGGGAGAGGTCCTGATAGCTATATCTCTTCGCTACGATCTATCGCGAATGTCTTAGGGAGTGGAGGGTATTACTCCTCGACTAACTCAAAGTCATCCTTGGTGGCTCCGCAGAGGGGGCATACCCAATCCTCCGGGATGTCCTCAAAGGCTGTTCCCGGCTCGATGCCGCCGTCAGGATCACCTACCTCGGGATCATAGACCCAGCCACAGACTGTGCACTCGTACTTCTTCATGATAAATTGTCTCTATTTGTCGTTAAAGTTCAGTTGTAGTCCTACTAGACCAAGACAAATATACACTTTTCCCGACACATTGCCACAGCCCCTGGATGACGAACCATGGGTGACGTTTTTGGGGAATGGGCTCACAGCTTGATGGATAGCAGCTCGGATGGCTTCAGAGTGGCGTTGGTTCGGAATTGGGTAATGAGTCTTTTGCCGCTCTTTTCCTTCATTTTGTCGACAAAGAAGAGAGCTATTTTAGACATAATATTGAAGTTCTTTGCCTCGTTATCCTTCCTCTTAAGCTGCCGGTCCTCAAGCATCACCACGTCCAGCGTGTGGTGAAGGTGATTCTCTATTGACCAATGAGCCCTTATGAGGTCAAACACCTTCCCGGG
>NZ_KV793803.1:134561-161982 GCF_001808555.1 Porphyromonas sp. HMSC065F10 | reverse complement strand
TCACCCACCATTTTGACCTATACGCCAAAGAGCTTGTCATACCTCATAGTGACCCTTCTCCTCTCCGGGTCACTCGGTATGTCCATGGAGGCCAAGGCCCAGAAGAGTAGTGAGGTCACGGTAAGTGGTACCGTTATTGACGGGACCATCGATGAGCCATTCATTGGCGTGACTATCCAAGCGATAGGTACTACACTTGGCACGACCACCGACCTCAATGGGCACTTCACCATCAAGGTTCCGGATCAGGTAACCCTTTCATTCTCCTTTATTGGGTACAAGCCCAAGCAGGTAAAGGTGAATGGAGCCACAAGTGATCTGAAGGTTGTGCTGCAGGAGGACACTCAGGCACTAGAAGAGCTTGTAGTCATCGGATATGGATCCTCCCGCAAGGAGGACCTCTCCACCTCGATCTCCACCATGAATATTGACGAGAGCCTAAAGTCTCGCCCGGCAAATTTGGCTAATATGCTTCAGGGTCGTATGCCCGGTGTCACCATCCAGAACAATGGTGGTAACCCTATGAAAGGTGCGGAGCTCAATATCCGAGGCAAAGGGTCTCGCGGTGGGGATCAGGTACTCTATGTCGTGGATGGCGTACCGGGTGCACCCTTCAACATTGAGGATGTAGAGAACATTACTGTCCTGAAGGACGCCTCCTCGGCAGCCATCTATGGTGCCTCTGTAGGATCCGGCGGTGTGATCGTGGTCACCACTAAGAAGGCCAAGGAGGGCAACCTGCATGTGGATATCAACAGTTCCTATAGCTTTGACCAGATCACCAAGAAACCTCAGGTAACCACAGCAGGTCAGTATATCAAGGTGTGGAATAAGGTCGTAGAGAATGGCGATGCAGCTGCTCTGCCCGCAGTGGCTAACGTCAGCCTGTACCCATATGGGATGATTGATCGCACCAATTGGATGGATGAGATCTTCCGCCTCGGCTCCATGAAGCATGTGGCCGCCTCAATCAGCGGTGGTAGCGAGAGGCTTAGTGCTCTATTCTCAGTATCGTATGATCGCCACGATGGTATCCTGAAGAATACGTGGTCAGATGGCTTTGGAGCACGACTCAATGCAGACTTCACAGTGAATAAGTGGCTGAAGCTCTCTCAGAGTCTCCACTTCACTCACGATAATGGTCAGGGAGGTAATATCAACGACTATGGTCACGAGGGAATCCTCGCTGACGCAACCTTCTACCCCACAGCTGCCACCATCTATGAGATGGACGAGAATGGAAAAGAAATTCTCGATGCAAAGGGAAATAAGGTGTGGGGTGGTACCATCCCGGCATACTACGCTAAGCAGGGAATATCAGGCTATGGTATGATCAATAACCCGGTAGCCTCTCTATTCCGACTCCACGAGAATCAGCCGGCATCAACCCTCTTCTCCACCACTTCACTGAATATCAAGCCCCTATACGGACTAGATATCATCAGTCGTCTCTCTCTCGGTGAGGACTGGGGTCGCTATGAGGGCTTCACACCGGCTGTCAGAGAGGTCGGAGGCCGTGGCTCGCAGAACTCCCGCTCTATCTACAACTCCCTACACAATAGGTGGATATGGGAGACCACTGCAACCTATGCACGGGTCTTTGGGGACGACCACCACATCAGCGCGATGGCGGGGTACACTATGCAGTATGACAACTGGCGTGACAATTGGGTCGAGGGGACGGAGCTGCCCAGTGAGGATCTCAATAAGATCATCCTCTCCAATGCCACCAAGATCCCAGTCAAGCCGACTGAGGGCATCGTAGAGGAGTCTATGATCTCCGGCTTTGGTCGCATTGCTTACTCCTATGCCGACAGATACTTCTTTACTGCCTCCGTGCGTAACGACCTTTCCTCCAAGCTGGACCCATCCCACCGCTCGGCAGTCTTCCCTGCCGTCTCCGGATCGTGGAAGATCTCCAGTGAGGACTTTATGAAGGATATGGACGCCATCAATCTCCTTAAGATCCGCGCCAGCTGGGGTCAGGTAGGAAGCGTGGCAACCGTAAATCCATACGCCTACAATGTCTCTATGGCACAAGCACGCCAGACTGTATTTGGCATAGACAACCATACAGTAACCGGTTATTACCAAAGGGGTATCTCTAATACGGACCTCAGATGGGAGACCACGGAGTCATGGGGAGTGGGACTTGATTTGGGTCTCTTTGACAGACTCTCACTCACGGTAGACTACTTTCACAAGCTCACTAAGGACCTCATCGAGCGAGTACCGATCGTCTCCACGATGGGTGTCGAGGAAGAGCCTCTGGGTAATGTAGGTTCCGTCTTGAATAAGGGCTGGGAGTTTCAGCTTAATTACAATGATCGCTCGGGGGACTTCACATGGGGCGGATTTGCCAATATGAGTATCATCAACTCAGAGGTACTCGACCTCGGCAGTCGTGACTACATCCAGGACAACCTGGTCGTCAATGGTATGTCACCCATCCGCTCCAAGGTGGGTCTGCCATGGCAATCCTTCTATCTACAGGAGGCTGACGGAATCTTTAAGAGCAACGAAGAGGTGGCAGCCTATACCCACAAGGATCCTGAGACCGGTGCTGTATCTCCCATACAGCCCAATGCCAAGGCGGGAGACATCAAGTTTGTGGATCAGAATAATGATGGAGTCATCAATACGAAGGACTATAAGTACTTCGGCTCCTATATGCCCAAGTTCACCTTCTCATTTGGAGCCAACTTCGGCTGGAATGGAGTGGACCTCTCCATAGACTTCCAGGGGATCCAGGGCAATCAGATCTACAACGCCTACAAGCAGATGACTCTCACGGGTCGCGGAGTGGAGGGCAATATGAACGCCCTCGTGATGAAGTCCTTCGACTTTGACCCCAACTCCGGCATCCCGAGGATAGGTGTGGCAAAGGATGAGAATGGCAACTACTCGAGTGCCAACAGCTACTTCCTCGAGGACGGCAGCTACCTGAGACTAAAGAATGTGACCCTCGGCTACACGCTTCCCAAGGTCTGGATGGAGGCTATATCTATGCCCAGGGCAACGGTACGCTTTTATCTCAATGGATCCAACCTCATTACCTTTACCAAGTATAGTGGCATTGATCCCGAGGTAGGAAGATATGGAGTGGATGCCGGACGCTATCCACTGTCTCGCACTTTTTCCTTGGGACTTAATCTCAGTCTCTGATTATAATGGATCGAATAAGAACGAATACGACTATGACACCCAATACAAAAAGCATACTCTCCGGACTCTGCGCCGGGCTGATACTTATCGGCAGCGGATCGCTCATTACCTCGTGTGCTGATAGCGACTTCCTCAATCACGAGCCTTATGCCAACGGAGACACAAATAAGGACTTCTACAAGGATCCAAACAACCTCCGTCTCGCAGTAGATGCACTCAATCGCTTCACGAGCGAGGAAGGAACGACAGGTCGTGGCTACATGTGGATGGAGAACGCATCTGACAACTGCATCACCGGTCGTAATCAAGCCGAAGCAGCTCAGATCAAGAACTTCACTATGGACGCCAATAATGGTCGTGACTGGAATGAGAACTGGGATCGTATGTATCAGGTGATCAGCTCAGCCAACGAGCTGATCAAGGCTGTAGACAATCTCCATGTAGATGGAGAGCTAAGAGACTACGTCCTTGGCAACGCCTACTTCTATCGTGGAATGGCCTATCTCTGGCTGGCTCCCTGGCACGGCGATGATGGTCCCAATGGAGGGATCCCCATCATTACTGACAAGACACCGGTATCAGAAATGGACTCCGAGCGACCCAAGAGTGTCCTTGAGAATTACGATCTGATCATCTCGGATATGGATCAGGCCGCTGCACACCTACCTCTCTTCTCCCAGCAATCTGATGACCAATACGGGCGTCCGTGGAAGGCAGCAGCATGGGGCCTTGCCGCCCGAGCAGCGCTATATGCATCCCAATTCGATGCGAAGTATTACGACAAAGTGATAGAGTACTGCGATAAGATCATCAACCTCTCAGGATCCGATAAGCGGTCTCTGTACCCAGACTTCTCTACACTCTTCACTGCCAAGAATAACTTCTCGTCCGAGTACATCTTCTCATTCCTCGGATCAGCTACAGCAAAAGCCGGACCGAAGTGGCATGGCATGAGTTTCCAGAACGGAGGC
Source organism: Porphyromonas sp. HMSC065F10 (assembly GCF_001808555.1). Taxonomy (GTDB): domain Bacteria; phylum Bacteroidota; class Bacteroidia; order Bacteroidales; family Porphyromonadaceae; genus Porphyromonas_A. Next base: position 157,846 of record NZ_KV793803.1, on the reverse strand, counting down.
TTCGGAAGGTTCAACACATGGGGATACTTCTGCCCTACGGCTGAGCTCTACAATGCCTTCGAGGAAGGTGATATGCGTCGCCAAGCGTCTTTTGCAGGGCCAGGTGACAGAGTAGTATTTATGGATCTGGACTTTAAGCTTGGAGTGCCCACGATCTCCAAGGATAAGCAAGGAAAGGAAATCAGAACCATTGATAAAAAACTCCTGCCGTCCACCCCTGCAAATATTCTGCTCACGAAGTGGATCAGTCCCTATAGGACAGCTGACAATGCAGGTAAGGAGTTCTTCAACAATGGTGACTTTATGTGTACTACTCTCGGAATGGTAGTTCTGAGATATGCTGACATCCTGCTTATGAAAGCAGAAGCTCTGATCTGGACGAAGGGAGAGGGGAATGCTGAGGCAGTCTCTATCCTCAATCAGATACGTACACGTGCAGGGCTGTCGGCTAACTCTCAAGGGACTAAGTCGGAGCTCAAGCAAGAGCGTCGCTGTGAGCTGGCATTTGAGTTCCTGACCCCGAGATGGCTTGATCTGATGCGCTGGGGTGACTTTGATCTCTTAGAGCAACCCCTGCATGGATTTGATCTCAATTACTATGGTATGACTTACGACCCTGCAACGGGCAAGGGTGAGAGGAAGCTGATCGAGGTCTGGCCGGCACGTAAGTTTAATCCTGCAGTGAATAAAGTCTTCCCGATCCCGCAGTCCGCTATTGACGGCTCTAAGCACCTGAAGCAAAATGTTGGCTACTAATCGAGCAGGACGGATCGCTATAGCACTCTTTCTTGCCCTGACTGCCCAATGGCTGTCGTGGACAACAGATGCGCAGACGATACGTGTCATGACCTATAATGTCAAGTCATTCGAGGGGGCTGTTGAGACTACTCTCGGTCACAAGTATGTGATGAAGCCATTCTTTGATGCCTTTGACAAAGTATCGCCCGACATCTGCGTGATTAACGAGCTTGAGGTCTACACGGATGCTCTTGGCGATCGTAACCCACTGGCGGAGCTTGCGGGGCATTTGGGAATGCACTACTACTTCTGTAAGTCTTACGACCGCTCGGAGCTCAATAGAGGTGCAGGACTCTATGGGAATGGAATCCTTTCTCGCTATCCGATCATCCGGATGGACTGCCGTAGGTTGTCAATGCCTACGGGATCGTCTGATCCTCGGAGTGTTTTCTGGGCTGATCTCCTTCTGCCTAATGGGAAGGTGATCCGTGTAGTAGGTACCCACCTGGACCATACAGGAGGGCAAGTGGAGCAGCTTTCTGAAATTCTCAAGAGAAGCGAGGTCTTTGAGACAAATCGCCCCATAATTATGATGGGCGACTTCAATACTGACCCCGGCACGGTTAGTTACGCGCTCGGTCTCTTTGGGAATAAGCTCACTATCACAGCAAACCATTGGGTGGACTACATACTCACCACACCCGATATCAAGTGTGGATCCCCAAAGGTTGATCCCTTTCGCATCAATCACGAGGGTGCCAGCTATGATATATCCGATCACGCCTCCGTATATATGGACCTTACATTATGATAAGAGTTGATAGAATGCTTGGATGTAGTAAGGCTGCCCTGATTGCTTGCTGCCTGCTGTTTCTAAGCAGCTGTGGGGGACAAAAGCCCTCACCAAGTCCCCAGCCGGAGCCTAAAATTCCTGACACGAATAAGGAGACAAAAACTCCGGAGTGGAACAAGGATCGTACCCTATCCCTCTTGGTTGTTACCAACAAGGATGGCGAAACTCTGGGGAGCTCTCAGTCAGACTACGAAGCTGTGTGCAGAAAATTAGTTTCTCTCCCAAGAGAAAAAGTATCTGCCTATATGCTTATGGGCGTTAGCCCATACAGCAAGGATGGACGAGTTTTTTTTCCTAACGCGGTGATTTCGGATGCAGTTAAGTGCTTCCCGATATTTAACCCAAGCTCCCTAAAGAGCGGAAATCTCCTCTTAGCTAAGGACTGGACTCAAAAGTTTGAAGGGACATCCCTATCCGGATCCGGTTGTTTCCTGACGACCGCCGGGCTGAAGCTTATGGCAACCGGGGAAAAGCAACTCAGCTATGACGTAAACCTCGGTCTCGTCACACTGAAGGAGAGTGGAGATCCGGACGCTCTCAACAAACGACTTTTGACGGAAACTAAATTTCCCTCCTCGATCTTCCTACTTGGATCAGGAAGCAAGTCAATGATTAGTCAGATCAAAGAGATAAAGGGGTATGAGAAGAAGATGGTAAACCTCTCTGACAACGGAGACGTGGCCCTCTTTATTATGGCCCCTAAGTCTTATCTGCTAAGGTCAAGTGAGAAGCTTTTTGACCTCCAAGAGGGAAAGGTCGTAGGTCTGCGTCTGCAAGTGGAAGCTGCTGTGGATCGATGAGTCTAAAGTCAGCCTAACCTTTTTATTTTTCAGCCGCCTAGCCGAGAGTTAGATCAGCTCTCTCTCTACTAGGCGGCTGTATGGTATTTCTATATTTACCAATGAGAAATGCAATCATTTTGCCCCAAGTGAAGGGCAGCCTGACTCCTACCCTCCTCACACTACTGCTGACCTTAGGTATGGTCGGAGGCTGTGGGAGGGCGACGGAGACGAGACTGATCGACCTTGCGATCGTGGGGACGCATGATGCCGCAGCCTTTAACGCCTCACCTCAGCTTCGGTGCCAAGACCTGACGCTGGAGGAGCAGCTGGAGGTCGGTGTCCGTGCCTTTGACCTCCGGCTCGTCGACCGATACGATGGGTCCGGATGTCTGGATCTGTATCATGGCGAGGAGTCGCTTGGGCTTGAGTTCACCAAGGAGGTTCTGCCTCTATTCACCCAATTTCTCACCGCCCATCCGGACGAATTCGTTATCTTGTCACTCCGTAAGGAGGATGATGAGCGCCACTCGCAGGAGGAAATGAAGGCATACATCCAATCTCTTCAGCGTGCGCTGGAGAGGCCCGAAGTAGCTCGGCTCCTCTACAGAGGACAGCTTACTCGAGAGACCAAGGTCTCGGAAGTGCGCGGCAAACTACTCATCCTGCTCCGCACAAGGATTGATGAGGATGTCTGCTTGCCCTACTTTGATGGATTTCAGGACGACACCACCTTTGTGGCACGCTTAGTCAACCCCTGTGGCGGTACATTAGATCTATTGGTTGAGGATGAGTATATCGTCAGCGACACCTTTGATATGAGTGACAAGAAAGTTGCTCTTACCGAAGTCCTAGACTATGCTGAGGTGATGCCCGACCACTGGCTGATCGCCTACCTCAGCGGGACTGGTAATGCGACTCCTGAGGAGGTGGCGGAGGAGATCAATCCTTACGCCTATCGTCTTCTCCAAGAGAGGAAGTCACTTCCCGGAGGGATCTACTTTGTGGACTTCGCAGGGATGCCCGAGGCTCTGGCGATCATGACGTTATGTAAGAAAAAGAACTCCAAGATATGAAGATGAAACTATCCATACAGCTCGGACTACTCCTCACTCTCCCACTACTCTACTCTTGTGGGAAGGGTGCGAAAGAAGAACTGATCACCCCTGATCCGGACAAGCTCTACGAGTTGGTCGATCCCTTCATTGGGACCGGGTTTCACGGTCATACGTTCCCCGGAGCTACTGCTCCGATGGGAATGGTGCAACTAAGTCCGGAGACTCGCTGGGAGGGCTGGGATGCCTGCGCAGGCTATCACTACGATGACGACTCGCTCTACGGCTTTGCCCACACCCATCTCTCCGGGACCGGATGCAGTGACCTTGGAGATGTGATCTTCCTCCCCACAATCGACAGCGAGCGCTACACTGAGCACATTGACGAGGAGCGGTTACCTAAGGTGGGATTTAGCCACGACCGCGAAGAGGCACATGCAGGCTACTACAGCGTGGAGCTTGAGAACGGCATCAAGGCTGAGCTCACTGCCAGCTCCCTTATGGGCGTCCATCGCTACACTTACCCAAAGGGAGCAGAGGAAGCATCTCTCCTGATCGACTTAGTCAATATCAAAGGGGACGAGATCGTGGAGAGCGGACTGGAGCTAACCTCAGAGAGTACACTGAGGGGCTACACGATCACCAATGGATGGGTGCCTAGGCAGCACGTCTACTTTGCCGCCCACCTGAGCCGTCCGATACGAGAAGCCAAGCTTTTCCTTAATGGAGAAGTGGTTGATGGACAAATCGCGAAGGGCGACTCCTTACGGGGCATACTATCTCTGGATGCCGGTGCTGAAGGCATAGTGGAGATCTTTGTCGGGCTCTCACAGACCTCTATGCAGGCTGCTGAGGCTAATCTCAACGCTGAGCTTTCAACGCGTGGCACGACTTTCAACCAAGTCCAAGCCGATACAGAGAAGCAGTGGAGTGCTCTTCTCTCTAAAGTCAAGGTGAAAGAGGGGAAAAAGGAGGATCTCACCTGCCTCTACACCGCCCTTTATCACTCCCTCGTCGCTCCCAATAGGATAAGTGATGCCGACGGAAGCTATCGGGGTATGGACGATGAGATCCACCGGGCATCCGGCATGAGCTACTCTACCCTATCGCTCTGGGACACCTTCCGTGCGGAGCACCCCCTCCTTACCCTGCTCTACCCGGAGGTAGTACCGGATCTCTGCCGATCTATGATGCAGATGTACCGTGAGGGAGGAGAGCTACCCATCTGGCCGCTCTATAGTGGTGAGACTCGCACTATGATCGGCTACCATGCCGTCTCCGTACTGGCTGATGCCTACCTCAGCGGACAGCTTGGCAATCTTGATCCGTTGGAGGTGCTTAAGGCGATGATCAAATCCTCTAACATCAATAAGAAAGGCTCCGATGCCTACTCCCGACTGGGATTCATTCCCGCCAATACGCACAACGAGTCCGTCTCCTGCACTCTCGAGTATGCGTACGATGACTGGTGCATAGCTCGAATGGCGGAGGCACTCGGGGAGACAGAGATTGCGGACACCTACTACCAGCGAGCTCAGAATTACACCCACCTCTTTGACGGCAGCACCAAGTTCTTCCGCGGACGACATGAGGACGGATCGTGGGGAGCCGACTTTGACCCCTACGAGGTAAGCAAAGACTACACCGAGGCCAATGGCTGGCAGTATCGCTTTGCTCCTATGCACGATGTGGAGGGAATGATCGCTCTCCATGGTGGAGCTGGCGGGATGCTCGATGCCCTCGACAATCTCTTTAGCGATACCACACCGGCAGGAGACCTCCAGGACATCACAGGGCTCATCGGGCAGTATGCTCACGGCAATGAGCCGAGCCATCATCTTTCCTTCCTTTACAATTACCTCGGTCGTCCCTCCCGTACACAAGAGCTGACGCGTCAGATCCTGGATGAATTGTACGACGACACCCCGGAGGGTATTAGCGGCAATGAGGACTGCGGTCAGATGTCCGCTTGGTATCTCTTCACCGCCCTCGGTCTCTATCCGGTGACACCGGTGAGTGGAGAGCTCCAGATCACCACCCCTCGCTTCCGAGAGGTGACTCTGACGCTCCCGAAAGGCAAGCTCACCATTACCACCGACAAGGATCCAGCAGAGTATCCTTATGTCCGCTTCATCAGCCTAAATGGGAAGGAGCTTCACCGCCTCTTCGTCACCATCAAGGAGCTCACTGAGGGTGGCACACTCGCCTTCACACTCTCCGACAAACCTGTGGATGACTTCGTGGTAGAGGAGAGGCCCTACAGTATGACCCGCAAGGACTTCGTGTCTCCCGTCTACAGCTCGGATGACATCACGCTCTTCCACGACCAAGTGAGCGTAAGCTTAGCCTCAGCAACCCCGAGAGCGACAATCTACTACACGATCGATGAGGGGGAGAAAAAGGAGTATACCGGTACGCCCATCACCTTCACTCGCAGCGCAACCCTCCGAGCTTATGCCGAGAAAGACGGACTGGACCCGTCTCCCACGACCACACTCATCGTCACGAAGGCAGAGTACGCCCAAGCGCAAGATGTTTCCTCCGTTGCCGATGGTGCCGATTGGACGCTCCACGCCGGGGCGGTCGAGAGTACGGATCAGATCGCCTCGCTCCCCATCATCGGGCGCGGCGTCTGCGAGCAGCCCTCGATCGAGATGCGAGACAGGGAGGACCTTTTTGCGCTTACTTTCACAGGATTTATCCAGGTGCCGGAGACCGATGTCTACGAGTTTCGGCTCACTTCCGATGATGGATCCGTCCTACGGATACACGACCGACCGATTGTCCTCAATGACGGCTCGCACGCCTTCGTCTCAGCAACCGGCAAGGTTGCACTCAGTCGCGGACTCCACCCCTTCACCCTACTCTACTGGCAAGGTGCCGAGGGCAAGGGTCTTCGCTTAGAGTACCGTCGACGCGGTCAGACAGACTACACCACACCCACCCTCAAGCACAAATAATCCATGAAAGCTACAGCCAAACACCTCCTCATAAGCCTTCTGCTCTTAGGCCTCTCTGCTTCGGCACAGGAGCCGAGCCGTCAGACTGTCACTCTACCCTCCACCTACGAGACCGTAACTGTTCGCCCAGTGGGAGGGACGAAGGTACGTAACGTCGTCCTGATGATCGGCGATGGTATGAGCCTAGCCCACATTGCTGCCCTCCGTACTGTCAATAAGGGACACATCAATCTCTCTAACGCTCAGGCCACCGGACTGGTCATCACCACAGCACTCGACAAGCTCGTGACCGACTCCGCCGCAGCCGCCACTGCGATGAGTACAGGGCACAAGGCTCGCTACCACACCCTCGCTGTGGATAGTCTCGATAGCCCCTACGCCACCATCATTGATCACGCCCACAGTGCCGGTCTCGGTACCGGAGTGATCAGCACCTGCCGTCTCTACGATGCCACCCCGGCTGCCTTCCTCGCCCACAGCGCTGAGCGAGAGGCACCCTATGAGATCATCGGGCAATTCCCCGGTAGCAATTGTGACCTCATCATGGGCGGAGGCGCAAAGGTCTTTGCCGACAGACCTGATGGGCGCAATATCTTCCACGAGATGGAGGAGAAAGGGTATCGCGTCACCCGAAGCCTCAAGGACTTCTCCGCAGGCGAGAAGAGTCCGTCCGGACGCGAACTCTGTGTCTATGCTGAGAAGGACGTACCTGTACCACTGGAGCGAGGCGAACTGCTCTCTGAGGCCTCACGCCTTGCCCTTGATCACTTGGCGAAGCATACGCCGGAGGGTTTCTTCCTGATGATTGAGGGATCCCAGCTGGACGACTACGGACACACCAACGATCTCGACCTACTGATGCAGGAGACGGCAGACTTTGACCGAGCCATAGGGACAGTCATGAAGTGGGCGGAGGACGACGGCGAGACGCTCGTCATCGTCACGGCTGACCACGAGACCGGAGGACTTACGATCCTCGGCGGAGACGAGGAGAAGGGCGAAGTAGAGGGAAACTTCTCCACCGGGGGGCATAGTGGCGTGCTGGTACCGATATACCTCTACGGTCCGTCAGCAGACCACTTCACCGGCATATACCACAATACCGAGATTTACCATAAAGTTATGCACCTACTCGGACTCTCCGAGCGATGCACTCAAGAGACCATCAAGCCATGAAGCGACTACTTATACCCATCGCCCTACTCCTCCTGAGCCTAAGCACCCTATCGGCACAAGATCAGCGTGGAGTGCTACGCTTTAGAGCCGACAGCACGTTTCGGATCGCTCAGTTTACCGATCTTCACATCGACCCCACTTCCGCCAATACCCCACGCACCTACGAGGTCCTTCGGGAGTTGATCCGCTCAGAGCAACCGGACCTGGTCCTGCTGACCGGTGATGTCATCACGGAGCGACCTGCGGTAGAGGGCTGGAGGTCTCTCGCTCGATTCTTTGAGGAGGAGAGGCAGCCCTACGGCGTTCTCCTTGGCAACCACGACGCAGAGGTACTATCCAAGGACTCCATCTATGATCTCCTCGAGGGGACTCCCTATTGCGTCAGCCTCAGGGGACCGGAGGGCATTGAGGGGAAGGGCAATCAAGAGATCCGCATAGAGAGCTCCACCGGAGGAGAGATCGCCGCCCTGCTCTACCTCTTGGACTCGGGACAGTACTACAGAGACCAGTTCATCAGCCACTACGACCACATCCACTTCGATCAGATCGACTGGCTTAGGAAAACTCACACCCGAACCCTTGACGAGAGTGGCCGGGAGAGCATTCCATCGATGATCTTCTTCCACATACCCATACCGGAGTTCGAGACGCTGAAAGATCAAGGGAAAGGGCATATCAGCGAAGGCATCTCCACCTCCGCGCTCAATAGCGGACTCTTCAGCACACTACTGGACTTAGGTGGCGTAATGGGTGTCTTCTGTGGACACGACCATGACAATGACGCGCTGTCTATCCGAGACGGCATCACCCTCGGCTATGGCCGGGTGAGTGGACTGGACGCCTATGGTGACCTTCCGAGAGGTGGACGTCTGATCGTCCTACATGAGGGAGAGCAGCGCTTTGACAGCTGGATAGCCACCCCGGAGGGTGGTCGAGAAGCCACCTTCTACTACCCCTCCGGCTTTGACTCCGAGGAGGAGGACTCAGCTCACTATCTGCCGGCAGTATCTCTCGATGCAGAGACACACGGGGTAAGGTTCCGCTACTATACCGGGACGATCAAGCAGACTGATCAGATCACCACCGCCACACTTGTCAAGGAGGGGATCCTGCCCTACCCCTCAATTGAGGGGGCAGATCATGAGGACCACTTTGGCTACATCTTCGAGTCTCTCATCCGCATACCCGAGCGTGGGCTCTACCGCTTCTATACCTACTCAGATGATGGCTCCGTGCTCTACATCGATGGAGCTAAGGTGGTAGATAATGACGGAGGTCACAGCGCTCGCCTACGTGAGGGAGTGGTCGCTCTGGAGGCAGGTCTGCATCGGCTGAGAATTGACTACTTCGAGGACTATATGGGACAGACACTCGAGATTGGGCTGACAGGAAAGAGTCTACCACGGCAGCCCATCCCTGAGAGTATGCTCTTCCTTGAGCCAGCAGATAAGTAATATGATACGACTGATCCTCCTGACAGACTTTACAGAGTCCTACTCCTACAAGCTCTTCGCCGGCATCCAAGCCTATGCACAGGAGCACGACCGCTGGGCCGTATGCCGTATGCCCCCCAGCTACAAGAGCCAGCATGGCTTGGATGGTGTCCTCCAGTGGGCCAAAGCCTGGGGCGCCGATGCAATCATCGGGCGCTTTGATCCCGGTGATCGGGTTGAGTGCTTCAGAGAGGCGGGCATCCTCGCTATGGCGCAGGACTACAAGGTTCCTATCCCCTCACTCTCAGCGGTCACGGGAGACTACCGGGGGACCGGTGAGATGGCAGCTGAGTACTTTGTGCAGAAGGGGTTCACCTCCTTTGCTTTCATTGGCTACCGAGATGTCTTTTGGTCTCAGGAGAGATACTACGGATTTAAGTCCTACTTAGAGAGGGTGGGACTAAGCAGCCAGCTCACCGACTACAGAGAGACCTCTATTGACGAAGTGTGGGACTTCCGCCAGGAGGATCTGATCCGATTCCTCGAGGGTCTTCCGCCCGAGACGGCGATCTTCGCCTGCGATGACAATGAGGGGATCCGTGTATCCGAGCTCTGCAGCGTCTCGAGTATCAGCATTCCTCAGGACGTGGCCATCCTTGGTGTGGACGACGACCAGACCATCTGTGGTCTGGCTGATCCGCCCCTCTCCAGCATAGCACTCGACATTGTACAGGGAGGGTACGAAGCGGCCACTCAGATCGACCATTACCTATCAGGGCGAAGTGATCACCTGGAGGATGTGGTCGTACGCCCCATCCGGATCACCGAGCGAACCTCCAGTAACATCCTCTCCATCAGAGACCGAGAGGTAGCCAAGGCTATCCGCTTCATCCACGACCATGCCACTCAACCACTATCGGTTATGGATGTCGTGGCTCAGGTGCCTCTCTCAAGACGACACTTAGAGGTGCGATTTAAGCGCGCTACCCGCCAGACGATCCAGAAGTACATTATGAAATATAGGGTGGATAAGTTGGCGCACCTCTTGCTCACCGGTGACCGCCCGATCACTGAGCTGAGCGATGAGATGGGCTTTGTCAGCCCAAAGAATCTCTCCCGACAATTCCGCTCTGTCCTCGGGGTCTCTCCTCAGGAGTACCGTCGCATACATCGCTGCACCACTGCGGATAGTCCGACCAATCACCCCACCAATACACCACACCCATGATGCTTATGAGAAATAGATTACCACTCCTCCTACTGACCCTTGCGGCCTCCTCCCTCATTGCCTCATCGCAGATCAGCTCAGGCAACGACTCCATCTACAAGCTGCCCTACAAAAACACTTATGTCAAGAATGTCTTTGTGACAGACAATGTCTTCCGGACGATGAAGCCGGAGATCACTTGCCCCCGCTCATTTGACGAAGCAAGGGAAATCCTGCCTCTGCCACACTGGAAGGGACACGATGAAGAGATCCGTATGTACTGGGACGCCTGGAAGATCGCGATCAATAATATCCGTCAGCCCGATGCCGGTTCAGGATTTGTCGCCACATACATTGATACAGCGTACAATGGAAATCTCTTTATGTGGGACGACTGTTTCATCCTGATGTTTGCCCGCTATGGCGCCCGTTTCTTCCCCTTCCAGAGGACTCTCAACAATTTCTACGCCAAGCAACACCCCGATGGCTTTATCTGTAGAGAGATCAAGGCGAATGGTGCCGACTGCTTTGAGCGGTACGACCCCACCTCCACCGGCCCCAACCTTCTCCCATGGTGCGAGCTGGTCTACTACCATCAGTACGGAGATCTTGAGCGACTTCATCGCATCTTCCCGGTGCTCTGTGGCTACTACGACTGGCTACGGCTCAATCGCACCTGGCGCAACGGAACCTACTGGAGCAGTGGCTGGGGAACAGGGATGGACAATATGCCACGTGTGCCGGAGGGATACAACCCAATCTACTCCCACGGACACATGATCTGGCTCGACACCAATCTCCAGCAGATCATGACCGCCTACCAGCTCCTTGAGATGGGCTTCTACATCGAGCGGTGGCAGGAGATTGAGGACTATGAGACTGAGGCGCTTGCGCTCAAGGACTATGTCAATACTCAGCTCTGGGACGAGAAGAGCGGCTTCCTATACGACCAGTATCGCGATCGCACACTCTGCGATGCAAAAGGGATCGGAGCCTACTGGGCACTGATGACTGACGTGCTGGACAAGTCTCGTATGGATCGCCTCGTCGCACACCTCACCGAGGAGAGCGAATTTGCCCGTCCCCACCCAATCCCCTCTCTCTCCGCTGATCATCCCAAGTACCGACCCAATGGTCGATACTGGCAGGGAGGCGTCTGGCCGGGGACCAACTATATGGTCATCAAGGGTCTCTCTCGACAAGGCTACAGAGACCTCGCGTACAAGATTGCGAAGCGGCACTATGAGTCTGTCCTTGAGGTCTATAGACGGACAGGTACGTTCTACGAGTACTACGCACCCGAGGAGATAGAGCCGGGATTTATGGCACGGGATCACTTTGTCGGCTGGGGTGGACTGGCACCGATCGCTCTACTGATCGAGTACCTCATCGGCATTGAGGCTGACTACCCGGAGGAGACTATCACCTGGGACATCCGCCAACTCGAGGCGCACGGGGTTGATCGTTACCCTTTCGGTCCCGAGGGATCAATTGACCTCCATTGCGCCCAGCGTAGCACACTCGGCGAGAGACCGAGTGTCACAGTCCACAGCAATGTCCCCTTCACACTCATCCTCACATACGGAGAGGGGAAGAGCGAAACTCTTCATATCCAGCCCGACAGGTCACAGCCCTGAGCGATCGGACTAATACCGATATTAGAGAATTCTTTTACCGATATTAGGAAATTCTTTTACCGGTATTAGAGCGCACTAATATCGGTAAAAGAATTGACCGCTGAACATCCAACAGATCGGATTAAGATTAAAAAATAGGTAATTTTGTGGCGATATGAGACTACGTACCTATATATTAGTCGGGGTGGCCCTCCTCGTCTCGGCTCTTTGCTCGGCTCAGATTGCCACACCGGGTAGTCGCCCGGTCGGCATTGGCGGAGGGGAGACGACAAGGAGTGTGCTGCACCTTCCGGTTTCCCGACTTGGAACTTTTGACAGAGACTCTGCTTTGCATGCTATGGAGGCTGCAGATAAGGAGGCTCTCCGGGTCTATCTCTTCGCGCACAAGGAGGAGACGGACATTGACCTCCTCACATTGGGTAAGCACACCGGTCTGAGGGACGGGCGACAGGTGTGGCAGTACAGGATCAGCTCACCCGGTGCACTTAGTCTGAGCTTTTTCTTTGACCGGGTGAGCCTCCCGGAGGGTGCTCTGCTCTTCGTCTACACTGATGACGGAAGCAAGATCCTCGGTGGCTTTGGATCTGAGAATGTAAGTCCCTCAGGTACTCTGGCGACACAACCGATCGAGTCGGACGACGTGGTTATCGAGCTACAGACTCCGGCGGGTACGCAACCGGTACTTCATCTGAGTGAGGTCAATCATGGCATCAGACCCCTCTCCACACGGGCAGTCTTTGGCTCTAACTTCGGTCGAGGCAGCAGTTCACTCTCCTGTACACCGGAGGTAGTCTGTATGCCGGGGCTTGATGAGATGAAGCGCGCTGTGGTGGTCGTAGTCATCAATGGCGTGGGTATCGGCAGTGGCACAATGGTCAGCAATACTCAGGGAGACAACACGCCCTACCTCCTGACAGCGGCTCACGTACTGTCCGTCAACTTCAATCATATGGACATAGAGCATCAGGCTGAGCGCACTGTGGCGATCTTTAATTATGAGTCTCCCTCTTGTAGCGGTGAGGTGATGCCGGATATGTCTCAGACTGTAAGTGGTGCCGTCGTTGTGGGATTTGACAAGCCGACTGATGCCTGCCTGATACGACTCAATAACATCCCCCCGGAGAGCTATCGCCCCTTTTACCTCGGTTGGACGGCTGAGAGCCACCCGCAAGGGAGTTACATCAATATCCATCACCCCCTTGCCATGACGAAGAGGGTGAACTACTACAATAAGGACGTCAAGGTCAATGTCACTTGTATGACGGACATGCACTACTTCGGTGACCATATGCACTACGAAGTGACTGCCTGGGACGTTGGGACTACAGCTGGCGGCTCATCGGGATCACCTCTTATAGATAAGGAGAAGAGGGTAATGGGTGGACTCTCTGCCGGCAGATCCTTTTGCTCAACCAAGGCAGCGGACTACTTCTTCTCCCTTGCCAATGTCTGGGCACAGAATCGCAAAGCAACACAGAGCATTGTGCGTGCACTCTCTCCCGGGGGTGCCGGTGTCCTCACGTGTGATGGTCGAGACCCCTATGGCTCACCCCGAAGCCGAGCAAAGCGCATCACACACGTCTCCTCCGCTCTGACGGGAGACTCTCTCTCCGGACGGGGTACTCAGCTCAGCTCGGTAGAAATCCTCGGCAGTGCTGATGCGGTCGGTGAGCACTACCTCCTGAAGCCTCACACACTCCTCTATGGAGCCTATGTGATGCTGGATATGTCTCAGGTAAAGCCCAATGAGCTGAGCGGCAAGGAGACAATGACCCTTGAGGTATACACCGGAGGTGATACACCGGCACTCACCCTGCCGGTAGATCTCAGCAAGATCATCCACGGTACACTTAACTCAGAGCTCGACCGAATCAAGTACCGAGAGGTCTTTATCCCCTTTGATCAACCCCTTGAGCTGTCCGACAGGGGCGAGCTGATACTGGCGATACCCACCCGGTCCCTTCCCAAGGGCGTCTCCATACTTCACCAGCAATACAGGGGAGCCGGCGGTCAGATGATGACCCGGTCGGGAAATAAATGGAGCCCGAGGACACTCAAGAGTGGCACCATCGCTCTCTGGATGGATCCGCTGATAGGGAATCCCGACTCCGACCGGACAGAGAAGAGCCAACCCCTCTTTACCCTCACGCCCATAAGCAGGGAGCAGATATTGGTGCAGCTTGCCGATCGTGCAGAGGGCGGGGCTGACCTCTCAATATACACACTACAGGGACAAAAGGTCTACACCAAGACCATCACGTCCCGATCCACCATCCTCGACCGGCAGATGCTGGAGGGTATGGGGGTACTTGTCATCCACGTCGATGCCGGTGGTGAGCAACTTACAGTAAAGACACTATTTCCAGCCATCTAACACCTTATAGTATAATGAGTCATAAGACCTTATTTACCTCTCTCATAGGGACCCTCTCCATGGGTCTACTGATGATGCTCTCCTCCTGCAACGGAGGAGACAACAAGTTTAGGATCCAAGGGACAATCACAGGTGCTGTCGGGAAGACACTCTTCCTGGAGCACCAGGGACTGACCTCCATCGAGCCAATCGACTCTGTCGTACTCGATGAGCGAGGGAAGTACAAGATGGGTGGCGAGGCACCTGAGTACCCGGAGTTTTACCGCCTCCGGCTGGAGAAGCAGGTGATCCCCTTCAGCGTCGACTCCATTGAGACGATAACCATCAATAGCGATGCACAGAGCTTTGCCACAGGGTACACCGTTGAGGGCTCAATACCGGCAGAGAAGATCAAGCACGTCTGGCTCGCACAGCTGGATGCCAATGTTGCCATGTCGCAGCTGGTCCAGAAGTATGATGCAGGCAAGATCCCCTATGCAGACTTTGCCAACCATAGGGACAGCATTCTTCAGAGCTATAAGGATGTGGCTCAGGAGGTGATCTTTGAGGATCCGAAGTCCCCTGTTGCCTACTTTGCCCTCTTTCAGCAGATTGACGGGAACCTTATTTTCAATATCTACGACAAGAAAGACTCACGCATCTTTGCCGCTGTGGCTAATGTCTACGACACTTTCTATCCCGAGAGTGAGCGGAGAGACCATCTCTACAACCTTGCACTCCGCTCGATAGCTGTCGTACGTCAGCAGGAGAAGGCCGCACAGGAGATCGCTCGAGCAGACTCCCTGCCACAGCCGGAGGTTCGCCGCATCGGCTACTTTGACATTGCGCTTCCTGACATCGATGGCAAGGAGGTCCGTCTCTCAGAAGTAGCTAAGGATCATATGACACTGCTGAGCTTCACCGCTATGGACACCGACTGGAGTGTCGCTTATCAGAGTCAGATCAATGGCCTCTACCAGACCTACTCCGGGCGTGGTCTCAGGATCTACCAGGTCAGCTTTGACGGAGACAGCTATGTGTGGAAAAATAGAGTAGCTCAGCAGCCATGGCACAATGTGAGAGACACCGATGGGGTATACTCCTCACTCATCGGACTGTATAACATTAGCTCCCTCCCCGCCCTCTTCCTGATCAATGCTCAGGGGGATATCGTGGCAAGGGCAAGCTCCTTTGATGAGCTTCGCAGTCTGATCGACAAGCAGCTGTAAGCCTTCCCTTCTGAGGAAAAAACGAGTGTGTTCCCCACCCATCCGGGTAAGGAACACACTTCTTTTTCTCAATGGGTAAAGGAGTCTCTTATCGGAAGTGATTGTAGGGGCGGAAGCCTCTCGTCACATGCCTTTTTTTCCTCTCCCAGTGGATCACAGGCTCATCACCCTGCATAGAGCCGACCCTGCCTATGACGGTAAGGGGCGGGATGCCACTCTTCCGGTCCGGCTCTGGCAACTGGTCGAGGTCGCCCTCGGATATCGTAAAGAGCAGCTCATAGTCCTCACCTCCGGTCACGGCCATAGTCTCGCTGCTCCACTTGGTACGCATAGAGCACTCCGCCTCCAACTCCTCAGAGATGGGCAGCTTATCCAGCTGTATTGTGGCATCGACATGAGACAGAGACAGGATCTTGGGGAGGTCGGAGACAAGTCCGTCGGAGATATCCATCATAGCATGCACCCCGGGGATCTTTGAGAGCGCCTGACCCAGAGCCAGTCGGGGAGAGGGCTCGT
Organism: Porphyromonas sp. HMSC065F10; assembly: GCF_001808555.1. Taxonomy (GTDB): domain Bacteria; phylum Bacteroidota; class Bacteroidia; order Bacteroidales; family Porphyromonadaceae; genus Porphyromonas_A. The sequence goes on along the minus strand of NZ_KV793803.1, from coordinate 141,910 downwards.
AGTACCGCTGGAGGAGGTGAGTTTGCACTTCGGTACCATGAGCCTCAATCCTCCTATTCCGCTCATCAGCGATCAGGCGTCCTGCGCAAGAGTCACCAAGCGTGCCCGATACCACGATGAGATCACCCGACTGAGCGGCGCTTCGGATCTTCTCATCCCCCTTAAGTACCTTGCCGAGGATCGTGACACTGACCACTATATCTCCATTACTCCGCACCGTGTCACCACCCAGCAGGGCGGTGTGGTGGAGGTTGGTTAGGTAAGCATATCCGTCACTGAAGCCCTTGATCCAGCTCTCATCCAGATGCGGAGGCAACGCCAGTGAGAGAAAGCTCGCTATAGGTGTGCCACCCATAGCAGCGATGTCGCTCAGATTAACAGCAAGAGACCGCAGACCAAGCTGGTACGGGGTCATTTGCCCTACATTGAAGTGGACTCGCTCCATAAGCATATCCGTCGACACAAGATAGTAGTAGGCATCGTCGTAGAAGCTAAACATCGCGCAGTCATCCCCTATGCCGAGCGCTAAGCCGGGCATACGCTCCCGAGTCAGTGCCCTTAGCATCTGGATAATCCCACTCTCTCCTAAGTCTTTAAGTGTTCCCATTATCTTATTCTTTATTTGAGTTCGGCTTTATCCTACTGACCTCAGCGACTATTCCCTATTAGGAAGCGCCGAGATCATATTCCATTATATCCATGCGGGTGCAATGATACCACTTTAGCCTGATCATTACAAGCCAGACGTCACCACCCCGAGTTTCACCCCTATGGGACTGCAGTGCCACCCCTACGGCACTGCAGTTCCACCCCTACGGCACTGCAGTCCCACCCCTACGGCACTGCAGTCCCACCCCTACGGCACTGCAGTTCCACCCCTACGGCACTGCAGTCCCACCCCTACGGCGCTGCAGTCCCACCCCTACGGCACTGCAGTCCCACCCACTCGGACCGGAGTCTCTACAACAAGAAAGTGCAGGGAACTAGGGGGTGACGCCCACAGACTCCTCTGGATCGGGTACGTGATTAGCAATCTGGTGGAAGGGTAAAACGAGAATGTTGCACGAAGTGCCATTCTCGCACATTTGTTTCAAATGTGCTGAGACTTTGCACGAAGGATGAGATGCAAGGCGCTGAGGATGAGACCGAAAGGAGCGTACTCACGTACGTGACCGAGACCGAATTCCGAAAGCAACGCAGCAGATCGCCTTCGTGCAACAGTCTCAAAAAACTTCGGGCTCAGTCACGCATTCAGTGATGTGACTAAGCCCGAGACTTTTAGCATCCTATCTTCGCCGGCGAATGTCCTCGCAGATCAATCGTGGTGCATTAGACGGGAGAGTACCTTATTGACACTCTTCTTTGCCTCATACTCCTTGAGATAGTAGGGCTCCCAGTAGGCGACATCCTCCGTCTCTCCACTCTCTATGCTCTCAATGACACGACTGAGCATGGCATCGGCACGAGGGTGCAGGTCATAGATGAGACGGGAGCCGGGTAGTAGTTCATCAAAGAGACCCTTTGCCTTCTCCGCCCCATTTCCAAAGTAATAAAGCAGCTTGTCACCGACGATCTCTCTAATCCTGAGCTGACTATCCTCATCAGTAAGGACGACGGCAGCGATGTCGGTCTGAGGGACAACGACACCGGAGTAGTCAGCTCCATAGCTGCCGGTGTAGATGGCGGTGTAGACCTCCATCCTGCGAGCGTCAATCATCGGCATCAGGAGCGCATTAGGGTAGTCAAGCTCATCCTCCATATCGAAGAGCGTCATGGCAAGGAGCTCTGTCGTCATCACGGAGACGAGTGGTATGCCGAGAGACCAGCAGAGACCTTTGGCGTATGAGGCGCCTATACGAAGTCCGGTGTAGCTGCCGGGCCCACCTGCGACCCCGACACCTCGGAGGTCTCTGCGGTAGTCGATATGGCTGAGCATACGATTTGCCATCGTAGCAAGCTGCTCGGCGTGCTTATTGGATCCGCTGGACTCCTCGTAGTCCACGATCTCCTCCCGACTTCCGAGAGCTACAGAACAGACCTCAGTGGAGGTATCAAGGAGCAGATAGTATTCTTCGTTCATATTTATTTCTTCGTCTTAGAGGTGGCCGACTTCTTCTTGGTAGTTGAGGTCTTGCGTGACTTGGTAGCCGAGGAGGCGCGACGCTTGGATGGTCCGCCATTCTTGTCTATCTCGGCAACGATTGCTCGTGCCTGCTCTTCGGTGAGCGTCTTCGCGTCAGTAGTCTTAGGGATCTTGTAGTTCTTCCTCTTATACTTGATATAGGGACCGTAGCGACCATTGAGAATCTCAAGCTTATCTGTCCCTTCTCCATACTCGGCGATGTACTTGTTGCGCTCACGCTCCTCCTTCTCAAGTATTAGGGGAGTGGCCTGATCCATCTCTATCTCGTAGGGGCTTATATCGCGAGGAATACTGACGAAGAAAGACTTGCCGACGCGTACGTAAGGTCCAAAGCGACCGACATCCACGGTCACCACTTCGCCCTTATACTCCCCTATCTCGCGGGGCAGCCTAAGCAGCTTCATCGCTTGCTCAAGCGTGATGGTAGCTATTGAGAGATCCTTAGGGAGGGAGGCAAAGCGTGGCTTCTCCCCATCCTTATCCGCTCTACCCAGCTGTACCATTGGTCCATAGCGACCAATCTTGGAGTAAATGGGCAGACCTGTCTCGGTGTCGTCACCGAGATAACGCTCGCCCACCTTGTGGTCCTCCTTCTCACTCATTACCTCCTCCACATTGCTGTGGAAGAAATGGTAGAAGTGGTCAATCACCTCGGTCCACTCCTTCTCCCCCTCGGCAATGGCGTCAAACTCCTCCTCCACCTCTGCGGTAAAGTGGTAGTCCATAACCTTGGGGAAGTGCTCCACAAGGTATTCGGTAACCACTAACCCTGTGTCGGTGGGGCAGAGCTTACCCTTAGAGGCCCCTATACGCTCCTTACCGGTGGACCGGGTGATCTTCCCATCTCTTAGCTTAAGCACTTGGTAGCTCCTATCGACACCCTCGAGGGTGCGTTTATCGACATAGCCTCTCTTCTGGATCGTCTGGATGGTGGGGGCGTAGGTGGAGGGTCGACCAATGCCGAGCTCCTCAAGCTTCTTAACAAGTGAGGCCTCGGTGTAGCGAGCAGGCTGCATGGTGAAGCGCTCTCGAGCCTCGACATCCTCTGCCGAAACCTTATCACCGACCTTCATCCGTGGCAACAGGGCAGTAGTGTCCTGAGACTCCTCGGGGTCATCTTCGTCATCGCGTCCCTCGAGGTAGACCTTGAGAAATCCGTCGAAGGTGATCACCTCGCCCTTGGCCTGAAAGGTGGGACCTCCTGAGGCATCAATAGTCATGGTGGTGCGCTCCAGCTCGGCATCAGCCATCTGGGTGGCAAGGGTACGCTTACGGATCATATCGTAGAGCCGTCGCTCCTGGGCTGTAGCTCCGGCTGAGGGAGCCTCCGGATGAACCGGTCGAATGGCCTCGTGCGCCTCCTGAGCGCCCTTGGTGTGAGTTGCGTAGTTACGCGTCCGAACATACTCCTTGCCATACTCCTTCTCAATGACGGAGGCAGATGCCCCGATGGCAAAAGTGGAGAGATGCACGGAGTCGGTACGCATATAGGTGATGTGCCCTGCCTCGTAGAGCTTCTGCGCCAGACCCATCGTAAGCCCGACAGGATAGCCTAAGCGCCTTGACGCCTCTTGCTGGAGTGTGGAGGTGGTGAAAGGCGGTGCCGGCTGCCGCTTTGCAGGAGTGACGCTCACCTGGCTGATGGTGTAGGTGGAACCAATGAGATCCTCCAAGACCTTTTGAGCACCGGAAGCAGATCCGGGGCGGTCGGTGAGGTCAGCGCTGAAGGTCTCTCCCTCTGGAGTGACGAAGAGACCTCGCACACGGAAAGAGCTCTCCGGCTCGAAGTCCTGGATCTCCTTTTCTCGCTCCACGATGATGCGCACAGCCACAGACTGAACTCGACCGGCTGAGAGACTGGGGCGAACTTTCCTCCAGAGGATCGGTGAGAGCTCAAAGCCGACCAAGCGATCGAGGACGCGACGCGCCTGCTGAGCATCAACCATCTTGAGGTCAATGGCCCGAGGGTTCTTGAGAGCATTCTGGATGGCAGACTCGGTAATCTCGTGGAAGACAATCCTATTCTTCTCCTTCTCACTCAGTCCCAGCACCTCTGCGAGGTGCCAAGCGATGGCCTCTCCCTCGCGGTCCTCATCGGATGCGAGCCAGATGTGATCGGCCTTCTTCGCAGCGGAGCGGAGGGTTGAGACCACGCTTTTCTTATCATCGGAGATCTCGTACTGCGGATCATAATTCTGCTCCACATCCACACCCATACCCTTTTTCTTAAGATCACGGATGTGTCCATAGCTGGGCAGGACGATAAAGTCCTTGCCCAAAAACTTGCCGATCGTCTTCGACTTAGCAGGAGATTCAACGATAAGGAGGTGATTCGCCATTATTACTTGCTCTGAGATTACTGTTGCTTACTTTCGTGCAAAAGTAGCAATTAATAGTCTAATGTGTTGCGTCCCTGATTTTGCTTCTTCTTTTCGTGAAGAACTGAGGCAACTGCGATACACAGAGCCTTATTAGATCCTACTATTAGGGAAACTCCTTGGCTACAAGGGGGATCACAGACGCACAGAGCGGAGACGAAGCGAATTGAGCACCACTAGGACGGAGCTGAAGGCCATTGCAGCGGCTGACACTGCCGGATCGATCACCACAGAGGTGAATAGTCCGGCAGCTAGCGGGATCGCAACGATATTGTAGATTGACGCCCAGAGGAAGTTTTCATAGATAATCCGAATGGTCGACTTGGAGAGATGGATGGCGCGCTCGATGGCAAAGGGAGAGTTGCCAAGGGCTGTCACCTGAGCCACGTCCGTCGCTATATCGCTGCCGTTACCCATAGCAATACTCAGGTCGGCTGAGGCAAGTGCCGGGGAGTCATTGATCCCATCGCCCACCATAGCAACTACCCTACCATCCTTGCGCAGGTCATCGACATAGCTCTTCTTGTCAAGGGGCAGCATACCGCCCTGAGCCTTCTTAATGCCGAGTGGAGCAGCTATGGCATTAACCCGAGCCTGAGTATCGCCCGAGAGGAGGTGTAGCTCCACGCCGGTCCGCTCTCTCAAGCGACTAAGAGCAATCTCAGTCTCAGGATGAAGCTTATCCTCGAGGACAAGAAGTGCGAGCAGCTCTCCATTGCAGGTGTAGTAGATAAGGGTGCTGTCCGGATGGAGCCTCTCCAGCTGCTGCATCCCCTCAGTCAAGTCAGGATCGCCGACAAATCGTCGCTGACCTGCCCGATAGGTCTTACCTTTGTAATCGAAGGCGATCCCACCCCCGGCAGTCTCCCTTACCTCCACAGGTAAGTCCTCCTCCACTCGGTGCCCATACCGTGAGACGATCGCACTCGCAAGTGGATGTGATGACTTCTCCTCAGCCTGCACCAAGAGTGACTTCAGAAGGTGGTTGTCCTCCGTAGCCCACTTGGCGTCAACCACCTTGGGCTGTCCGACGGTGATGGTACCTGTCTTATCGAGGACGACGTCAGTGACCTTACCCAGCTGCTCCAAAGCGACAGCATCCTTGATCAGGAGACCATTGCGAGAGGCCTTACCCATAGCTACGGTGATGGCGGTCGGGGTGGCAAGGCCGAGAGCACAAGGGCAGGCAATCACCAGGACACTGATGGCGTGATCCAGTCCCCTGAGCCACGGCTCGGGAGCGTCAGAGCAGAGACCCCAGAGGCAGAGGGTAAGGAGTGCAATGACCAGCACAGCGGGGACAAAGACCGAGGCTATCCTATCTGCAATGCGCTGAATGGGTGCTTTACTTGCCTGCGCCCGACGGACGGTGGCAATGATCCTACCGAGGAGTGTTTTACGCCCCACCTTGGTGGCACGGAGGACAGCAGCCCTGCCGACAGAGAGAGAGCCTGAGAAGACTTCATCTCCAGCCACCTTCTCCACCGGGATAGGTTCGCCTGTGATACTGCTCTCGTCAAAGGCGCCCTCTGAGAGGAGGATGCCGTCCACGGGTACCCGATCTCCCTTACGGAGCATAACCTCATCCCCTACCCTCAGTTCCTTTATATCGCGACGAACAAAGCTCTCTCCCACCTTCACCATAGCCTCTTGTGGAGCGAGAGACATCAGCTTGCGGAGTGAGTCAGTGGTCCGTCTCTTGGCCCGCTCCTCAATGTATCGACCAAGGAGGATAAAGGTCATGATCATCCCTATGACATCGAAGTAGGTATGCATCAGCCCGACCTGTGCCGGCTCCTCTACAAAAACGAAGCGGATGGTGCTGTAGAGAAAGGCGACAGTAGTACTAATAGCGATGAGGGTGTCCATGGTAAAGGATCCCTTGGTGAGCTGCTTCATCGCCCTACGCACGTAATCCCCTGCAGCATAGATATAGATAATTGCTCCGAAGGCAAAGGAGAGAATATAGGTGAGCTTAGGAGAGAGACCGATGCTCTCGTGGGTCATCATCAGCCCCATGGCAACGACTGAAAGCACGGCAGTAAGGACCAGCTTACGGAGCAAGAGGCGAAGAGCACTCTCTTGCGAGCTCATCAGCTCTCTGTCCTGTACTTCTGTGTCCTCATCGATCAGCATATCGTAGCCGACGGACCGAACAGCCTCCCGTAGCTTGACTGGAGAGGTCTCTCGATCATCATAGGAGATGAGTGTCCGGCCCTCCATCAGATTGACCTCTGCATCGCGCACACCCTTTGTCTTGAGGAGCCGCTCCTGCACGGCACTGACACAGGCGGCACAGTGCATACCCGTCACCGTGAAGAGTCGCTTCTGTGACACCTCGCTCCCATCGGTGGGGTGAGCAGTGGCACCCTTGGGAGTCTCAGGATCCTCACCGGGCAGCACCAAAGTGTAGCCCGCATCACGCACAGTAGCCTCAAGCTCTTTAGTATCGGTCAGTTCATCATCGTAGTTGATTGAGATGCGACCATCCTCAAGAGAGACCTCTGCAGACTCTACACCTGAGAGCCCCTCGAGAGCCTCACGAACATGCTTCGCGCATCCCTCGCACATCATTCCCTCCACATGGCATTCTATATTTCGTTTCATACTGCAATTTCTGTATCTGGTTAGTAAGACAAATATACGATTTTAGCTACATATAGTCAGGAAAAGAGTAGCTCACCGAGACCAAGATGTCGGTGAGCCATGCAGGGCCACCATACTAGACTCAGCCCTCTTTCTAATACCGATATTAGTGCGCACTACTACCGGTAATAGAAATACCTCTGAGGGATGGGGGTGATGACACTTGATTCAAGAAAAAAAAA
>NZ_KV793803.1:71534-134461 GCF_001808555.1 Porphyromonas sp. HMSC065F10 | reverse complement strand
AAAAAAAAAGAGTGTACACAGACAATGCGTCTGCATACACTCTTATAATGCTCACAGAGATATTTATCTACTGCCGTTCTTTGATCAGGTAAGTGATCACAGGGAGGTGGTCGCTGTAGCCATTGATGAAGGTATTTCCCTCAAAGGTACGGTGTGGAGTCCCCTTACGGCTGCCCTCCTGTCGGATAAGGAAGGAGCGATTGAAGATCTCCACCCTCCAAAAGCTCAGAGACTTCCGAGAGCTGTCTAAGAGCGGTTCCGTAAGAATCATCTGGTCAAAGAGGTTCCACTTTCCTTGATAAGTCAGTGTCCCTATGCCTTGAGCGTAGGGCTCCCAGGTGGCGTTGAAGAATCCTCTCTCCCCGACCTCCTCAGGAGTACGCTTGGCACCCAAGACCTTGGCGGTACTATTGTCCACCGGATCGTCATTGAGGTCCCCCATGATGATGAGCTTAGCCTTGGGGTTGTCGTTATAGAGAGAGTCTGCGATGTGCTTGGAGAGCTTGGCGGCTGTCTCACGATAGATGCTGGAGGACTTTCCTCCGTAGCGTGAGGGCCAGTGGCAGACCAGAACGTGGAAGGGCTCCCCGGCGAGTATTCCGCTCACAAGCAGCTGGTCGCGTGTGCGATATCCGGGACGGAAGTCAATCTCAGGATAACGGTAGGCCTTGTAGTCGGTGACCTTGAAGAGCTTGGGGTTGTAGAGCAGAGCCGTCTCGATGCCTCGCCAGTCGGGCGAGGGGACATCGATCACCTGCAGTCCCATATCGGCAATCTCGGGACGAGCCACGAGGTCATCGCAGACCCGCTTATTCTCCACCTCCGCGAGACCGATGATAGCTGGTCCGGCAGGGGTCACCTCACGCCCCAGCTGGGCGATCACCGAGGCAATGTTGTGGAGCTTTTTCTCATACTTCGCTTGGGTCCAATTGTAGGGACCGGAGGGGAGAAACTCGTCATCCCCCTTATTGTCCGGATCGTCCTCAGCATCAAAGAGATTCTCCACATTATAGAAGGCTACCGCATAAGCCTCATACTTGGTCTCTGACGTAGCGGTTCGGTCACTTGAGTGACGCGAAGAGCCACAAGAGGTGGTAAGGGTGAGGAGAAGGAGAGTCCCCACAAGGAGAGAGAGCTTTGACTTAGTTGGCGATATCATAGTTCTTTGTCTTCATGGAGTCAATTGTGGAGCCTGAGCCCTCGGTGATCACCTTGCCACCACCGACAGTCTTCAGCTTGAGCGCCTTGATCTCCCACGAGGAGGTCTGACCATCAGGAGAGGTGTACTTAAAGGCAAAGCGGACGTTCCCCTGACCGAGGACAGACTTGGGTAGATCAACCGTGGTGTCAATAAACTTCCAGTCCTTACCCTCGGGTAGCGTAATGGCAACGGGCGTCCAGGTGGCAGAAGAGGGAACACCGGACTTGTAGTTGGTGGAGACGAGCAGCTGGTGGCACTCCTTGATCGTAGCTGGAGTGGCATAGTTGATTGCCTGCTTGAAGGTCAAGGTCGCAGAGGTGACACCGGTCAGATCGATGAGCGGAGAGATAAGCCAGTCCTCGTTGGCATGTCCGGTTTTACCATCGTGAGCATTCATCACGGCAAAGTGGTCGAACACCTCACCGGTATCCTTATTGGTCTGATGTCTGATCACCCAGACTTGGTCTCCCTTGACGCTCACTTCCACAAAGGGGGCGAGAACCTTACTGAAGGGGGCGTCTAAGATCACACCTCCGGTCTTGGTTGTCGGCTTATCGCTACCACCGTTATCTGATGGATCAGAGGGGGTCGTGCCGGGAGTGAAGCCGATCACATCCTCACGAGAGCGAAGGAAGAGCTGGTAGTCGTTGCCAAACTTGGAGAGGACCGCAACGATCGAGCCGGTACCCTCAGGTAGCTTGTCGGCAGCAAAGTCGGCATAGCCACTATTGCGTACAATGATCGATGCACCCTTGCCATCGGTAATGAGACGATTGACAGTCTCCTGTGCTGGGGCAAAGGGCTGACCCTTCTGCTCAAAGTAGACATTATCGATGCGGATCAGACGACCTACGAGGTCATCGGAGAGGTCAGAGATCTTGACAGTCTTAGGCTGCACAAGGTCGGCATTGGGCCAGCCATTGGGCAGCATCTTCTTCTTCACGATCTCAAAGGGGATCCGATTCTTCTCAGCTGTGGGATGAGCGATGGACGGCTGTCCGCCATACATGCTGATCGCAAGGCCGTGGAGGTCAATGAAGACCTCCTGACCGACGGGGTAGGTCCCGGCGATCGCATTCTGGTCGATGCTCACAGCTATGCCTCCGGTCTCATCCTGGATGTAGATCTGCTTATAGATATTTCCGGAGATGTCGTTGGCAGAGACGACCGCCTTGAGGACATACTCATACTCTATCTCCTTAGAGGTGCGATCAGCAACGCCAGCGTATTCCTTCTTGAGCTCAGCGATGGTGACATTGGGCGTCAGACCCTCCACCTTAGGCTCAGTGAGGAGCGGTGCATCGTACTTCAGGTCGCTACAGGACGAGATCGTCACGATTGCCGCTGCAGCGAGTGCCAGTAATTTTAGTCCTTGTTTCATATCGTAGTATATCTCGGATTGTCTGGTGATTAAAAGATGTAGCCGGCATTGAAGAAGAGATTAATGCCCTGCATGTAATAGTGCTTATTGCCAAAGCGCTCTGGGTACTTCAGATTAATACGTCCCTGCTCGTACCCACCGGTAATGATATCCCTCCGATCGGTGAGATTCTGGATGGAAAAATTGAGGTTGATCCGCTGGCGACCGGGGAGATAGATGATCTTTCCGATGCTTAGATCAAGGGTGCAGCCACCCTTGAATCTCTCCTGAGTAGTAATGCTCTTGAAGGCAGCGAACTCCTCTGGATTATGTCCCGGGACGCCCTCGGGACGGACTCCGGTATAATTGGAGGCGAGACGACGGATGGGTGCCGGGTCGATGTGGTTGTAGCCGAAGCCATTGACATTAAGGTTGAGGAACCAGTAATTGATGAAGTAATTGATCCCAAAGGTACCAACCATCTGCGGGCGACCCCCGATGTACAGATTCTTCATATAGACCCTCTCCTCGCGATTCTCGATCTTGCCGTTGGTTGAGTTCATTACCCCCATCGGGTCATTGGCGTAGAAGTACTGGGAGACCGTCCCGACGAGGTCGAGGCTGAGTGCGTCGGTAGCCTTGACACTGATACCAGCCTCAATGCCACGATGCACCTTCTCCATATCGTAGAGGGTGTGGTAGACGAAGGTGCGCTCCACATCGTTGTAGTAGGCGATCTTGCGCATATCGTCCCAGAACTTGGTGTAGAAGAGTCCCAGACGACCCGACACGCGAGGCGTGGAGAAGACGTAGCTGAGGTCTACAGAGGCATCACTGACCGGCTTGAGGTCATCGACCGTAATATCGGTGACGTTAGGATTGACGTACATATCCCACACTAATGGCGGGCGTGACTGGTAGACCGCATTACCAAGGAGGAAATGGTGTCCGCTAAACTTATACGTAAAGCCGACCTTAGCATCCCCGGTAACGAAGCCGTAGGTGCGCCCTCTGCCATAAGAGCTATCAGGATAGCGACCATTGCGCATATACCCCTCACGGACCATATTCGTGTAGGCGATGCGACCACCATAGTAGAGGTCCAGGTGGGCCCAGGTGTAGCTATTCTGCACCCACGCCTCGGCAGAGTGTAGGTCGTAACCATAGTCGTAGCCAAAGACATCTCCCTCATAGACTCTCCTGTCCGCACGATTGAGGTCATTCTGGATCCTGTCGTGATCACCGGGGAAGTCCCGCTCGGCAAACTTGTCCACATCACGGGCATACTGAGCCCCCATCAGGTCCTCGACCGTCTGATACTGTCTTGCCCGACCGAAGCGATACCCTACCCCACCGGTCACCTTGAGGGTCGATGTGATCTGCTTACTTAGGGTTGAGTTAATAGTAGCCTCGAAGAGATCGTTGTTGCGCCCCTGCACCATATAAATTGCAGAGCCATCACCGGTCCTATTATTCAGCTCATTGATCTGATAGAGCTGATCCCAATTAATCTGAGAGGTACGCCCCGACTGCCATAGGTAGCGGTAGTAGTCCTGCACATCGGGTGCTCCGGTAAAGTAAGAGGGCAGATAGCGGTAGTAATCAGGCCGAGGATCCGCACCATTGAACCAGTCAAGGGAGCTCTTCTGGTAGTGACTGTAGTGGACCCCGAGCGCAGTCGTCCAGCTGGTGAGCATATCGGGCTTCCAGTCGTAGGTAAGTATCGCAGTGGGGTCGTAGGAAGTGACGATGCGAGAGTTGCGCTTCTTGCCATTCTGCCAGCCCCAGTTGGGATTATAGCTGTAGCATCCTGCGAGACGGACCGCCTCATCAACGGAGGCTCCCTGCTGACCTCGACGGACCGGCGAGCCAAAGGTGATCAGACTAAGTGCCTGACGCCCCTCATCCCACTGGTACTCTGCTCCGAGAGCATAGGATAGATTTTTATAAAAAGTGCCCTCTACTACTCCCTCGTGGGCATACCGACCACCGAGGAGAGCGGTAAAGGCCCAGCCATTGTCCATAAGGCCGGTATTGTAGCTTATCATCGTCCGGGCGTAATAATTGCGGTTGGTCCCAGTAAGTGTGAGCTTTCCCCCTCGGCTGTAGCTTGAGGGACGCATATTGATATTTTGTGATCCGCCCAGGTCGCCAAAGGAGAAGTCCGATGGCCCTACATAATTGATCACATTACCATTTCTCGTAAGGTCATTGATGGCCCCGATGGAGGAGTAATTAAAGACCCCACGTACTAAGTCATTGAAGGCAACACCATTGATGTACCGCTGCTCATATCGGCTGTCATACCCTCTATTGCGGTAGCGGAATTGAGAGAAGCGAAAGCCGGCAGTCTTGAGAAATAGGTCATTGGAGAGGACGACCGTGGGGCTAATCGTCTGGTCGTTGCCCGTCTCCCCCACCTCTAAGGCATCGACAATGCCGATAAGGGACTGATCGGCCTCCATCTTAGTCACGTGCACCCGGAGATCTCCCAGGTCCGTGACTCCATGGTCGGAGATCGTCACCTCAACCCTCTGATCAAGGATATCGCTCCCCGACAGGCTCAAGTACTCCATACCGGCAGAGGGGACGACAAATCTAAATCGCCCATCGGAAGAGGTGATCCACGAGAGACCGCTCCGCTCCAGATGGACACGTACACCGGCGACCGGATCACCGCCCTCGCTCTCCACTACCCGTCCGATGATGACCGGATCGGGAGACTCCTCCTGCGCCAGGAGCGGAGAGACTCCGGAGACAGCAAGGATGAACGAGAGTGCCGTTGCTAATTTTCGTCTAAACATATATACCTTTTTCTATGATTGGCAGTAATAGCAAATACTCAGTCAGAACTCTTTTGTGTGACACTCAGTCGACTTATATGGTGCCGGCGTCAATGATCACGTCCTGCATCGGCAGGATGGTGCCCTCCGAGGTGGTGATCTTGTCGGAGGTGGCATCACCACCATCCGTCAGCTTCAGCTCTATGGTAGTCTGAATCCCACTCTTGAGCATAATCTCCTGAGTGATGGGAAAAGTGAAGACATACTCACGGGTGAAGATCCGCAGGGTCATCCCCTTGAGACTCTGACCCGGGAGGAGATGCAGATCAGCACTCCCGGAGAGTGGTCCATCGGTAGTGATGGACGCAGTGGAGCTACCCTTCTTCTCCCCGATGGTCACCGAGCCATCCCTCACACTGACCATACCTGACAGGGCTAACCCCATCAGCTCCAGTCTCGCACCGGAGAGATCAACGCCCGAGAGGCTAATCTTGAGAGACGAGAGGACGGGATAGAACTCCAAGACTGTCTCAGTCTGATCGGCAGCCACTCCCGTCACAGGGCGAGAGAGGTAGAGGGCAGAGGTAGTTGTCAAGGGGAGATACTCCCCATCGGCAAGCTCCTCGGTGTATGGATAGTAGGCAATCAACTCATAACTCTTACCTTCCGGCAGACGAATGCCCGACTTGGCAGCGACGAAGTGACCACCGAGAGATGTCATTGTGGTATACTTGACATTAGAGACCTGTACCTTGCTGTCAAGAAGCGCTGTGACACCAATGGCATCACGATCGTGCCAGCGTGCGCCAGCCTGCAGGGCATTGCCCTTGAGAATACCTGTCAGGCGGAGGTCACCGGACCGTATAAGATACGGATCCTCAACATCATCGGGAGCACAGCCTGTCGAGCAGGACTGCGGTCCCCGACAGCAGGAGGAGAGCCCAAGTGAGAGCAAGCACACAGCAGCAAGTAGCGTGTGATAGATCGTGTGACGTGACATATGTATATTCGTTTGTTCTGTTTCGGGACATAATGAGATTACCTCCAGCGGGACTGGTCATTCTGCGACTTTATCCCCACTGCCTTATCCTTCGGGAGGTGGGTGAAGAACTGGAGCCCTGTCTGTCGTTCTACCTCAGAGACCGTCACAGAGTAGTCGCTATACTTCGTACCGGGGAGAGCTCTATTAGGCATAACGAAGCCGATGCTGTACCAGTTGCCCGTAGACTTCTCCTGCCGAAGGAAGACCTTGTATGTGGCATCCGGGACCGGGATCTGCTTCCCATCTCGGTCTGTGGTCATCTGTAGGGGTTCCTTGCTATATACCGGGCCGCAGACTACATACAGTGTGTCGTACTTGGAGACTTGCTGAGCCCAATTGCGCTCCTTTCCTTCCAACTGTTGCCACTGACCTGCATTCTGTGACTGATTCTGAGGAACCATATTGGAGAAGTAGAATGTTGTCTCATTCAAAGGTCTGGAGGCTGTCCTCGACCCGCTAGACAGCATATGTCCCCGTGACAAGCCACGGGTTTTATAAGACCTAGAGAGGTTAGGCTGAATGGATCTTGAGAGCTCAGGATCGTAGTCCCACCTATTGGACCGATCGGTATTTCCTATTACAGCCGGATACATCGGAAAGGCAACGTACCTTGGACTATGATACTTTGTATCAAAGAGGATGGAATAATTTCGCCTCGTGCCGCTACCTCCATCAGCAAACCATGCATCGGGGGCCATATGGCGAACAAACAGGGCATGATCCAGAAGTCTGGCATTCCGTACCACAGCCTCCTCTCGATACTGCGCCACCACACCGGGGCGGACATTACCGAACGGGTCATTAGGGTCGACTCCCGGCGTGGACTCATCCGGGTCAGTGGGATCAATCCCGGGAGTGGAGGGGTCAATAGGTACTCCGTCCTGATCCTTGACGGTGAAGTCACCACCGGGATTTAGAGGGAGGATCTTCCCCGCACTTGGGTCAATAGGCACTCCACTGGAGGGTTTATCTCCCTCCTTGATCGAGGGATCCATGTCTGCCGGAGCGAGAGGGTCAATGCCGGCGCTTGGATCTATTGGCACTCCGCCTCCTTCACTATCCTTGACAGATGGCTCTATAGGCGAGGGTCGGAGGGGATCAACTCCGGCACTTGGGTCAATAGGCTTAGCGCCAAACTTGGGATCATAGGGATTGTAGCGCTCTCCCTTCAGCCCATCCGGCGTCAGCACTATAGGACCTTCGGGAGCCTCTTGAGATAGTTCACCAGGTCCTTTGGTCTCAAGAATATGGAGGCCACTCCCGCTACCGGAGAGGGTCAGGTGGTAAGTAGCCACTTCGCCTGCCTTCCCCACAAAAGGGGAGGGACGCCACCGTACAGAGCGCCCACCATAACTTAGGGTCACGACCAAATCACCATAGTTGACGCCGGGCACCACCACAGCTGCAGCCACGGCTTGAGCCCGATGACCTCGTACCGCCAGGTCAAGTGTACCCTTTGCACCCCGATACTGAAATTGGTCCGACACCAGATCAAAGCAAGCTGAGAGAGGGACATCAGCAGCCTCAACAGTCAGATGCGATAGGTCACCAAAGTCAGGCGATGCCGTGACAACTAATTGCAGAAGAGCATTGATACGACTAAGAGTAACCTTCGGCTCCGGGGTCCAAGTGACATCGGAGAGCTTCCCATAGAAGTAGTCCGGAGCCTTTCCTTGTGCCTGACCAGCATAGTTCATCGGGATCTGTCCCTGCGAAGCCTCAGTCGTATACGGATAGTATGCGATGATCTCAAGAGGGGACGATGGCGACCGATGGATCGGTGACGTGGAGAAGAAAACACCATCCCCCGCACTCGATGTATAGAGGATATTGTCATCCGAGACCACACCATGAGAGAGGGAGAAGACTCCCATCTGATCATTTTTCTGCCAAGTAGGAGCTGCCGATCGGAAGCTTGCCTTGTATCGCAGCTCATACGGCTGAAGCAGATCATCTCCCGTTTCTCTATGCGTGCATGAAGTTCCTAAAATCAAGAGTGCCACAAGGGCTAAGCCCAGTCTTGGTAGAGTTATGTAGTCGGTTGATTTCCCTTTCATTGCTTTATGATCATAATCATTTTGAGTTGACAACACTCAGTGGATAACCAAAGGTACCCATTATTGATTCCTTGACCAAAGAGCGAGCAGTAAGGGGACCTTGACTTCTCCTTAAACAAGATGCCGGCACTCAGTCCGCCAAGGGGCTAAGTACCGGCAATACTGGCCATGGGGCAGTCGGTTAGAGCTTCTGCATAGCGACGAGGCGAGCGTAGTATCTCCCCTGTGCCAGCAGCTCCTCGTGCGTACCTCGCTCAACGATACTTCCCTTGTGCAGAACGATAATCTGATCGGCACTGACAATCGTGGAGAGACGATGTGCAATGACGATGGTGGTGCGTCCTCTCATCAGGTGCTCCAGTGCCTCCTGCACCAGCCGCTCGGACTCTGTATCGAGAGCGGACGTTGCCTCATCGAGGATCAGGATGTCCGGGTCCTTGAGCACAGCGCGTGCGATGCTCAGTCGCTGTCTCTGACCACCTGATAGCTTGCTGCCACGGTCACCGATATTGGTCTCGTATCCCTCGGAGAGCTCTCTGATAAAGTCGTCCGCATTGGCCACCTTGCAGGCCGCCACAATCTCCTCATCTGTTGCATTCGCGTTGCCAAAAGCGACATTGGCCCGGACGGTGTCATTGAAGAGGATCGCCTCTTGATTGACATTACCCATCAGCATCCTAAGGTCGTGCATTCTCAGCTCTCTGATGTCCGTATCATCGATCCGGATGGAGCCCTCGTCCACATCATAGAAGCGAGGCAGGAGATCCACTAATGTGCTCTTGCCGGAGCCACTCTCCCCCACGATCGCCAGCGTCTTTCCCTTAGGAATGGTGAGGTCAACATCTCTTAGGATCCAGTGATCATCGTAGTTATTGTACCGGAAGGAGACATGGTCATACCGGATCTCTCTCTCAAAGCGGATCGCCCGGGGCTGCTCAGGGTCTTGGATCGGATTGACTGCCGAGAGCACTTCGTCAATGCGGGCGAGGGATGCCATCCCCTTACGTATGTCGTAGGAGGCGCGGGAAAACTCCTTCGCAGGATTGATGATGCTGTAGAAGATCACTAAGTAGTAGATGAAGGTGGAGGCATCGAAGCCAACGCTATTATGGAAAATGAGCGTACCACCAAACCACAGCACCACGGCGATGGTGACCGTCCCCAGGAATTCGCTCACTGGATGGGCCAATGCCTGTCTCGAGGCGACATGCCTGGAGATGGTCCTAAACTCCTCGTTTTGACCCTCAAACCGATCTTGTATGGGCTTCTCAGCATGAAAGGCCTTAATCACCCTAAGTCCGCCCAGCGTCTCCTCAAAGAGGCTGATCAGATAGCCCCACTTCGTCTGCCCCTCAAGGGAGTCACGCTTAAGCCTCTTGCCGATCCGCCCCATGACAAGCCCGGCCACAGGCAGCAAGAGCATCACGAAAAGGGTCAACGTGGGGCTGATGATCAGCATAGCGATCAGAGAGACGAGGATGATAAGGGGATTCTTGATCATCATATCAAGCGAACTGATCAAGGAGTGCTGCAGCTCATTGACATCTCCTGATATACGCGCCAGTAGATCGCCCTTGCGCTCACCGGAGAAGAAGGCCAGGTTGAGCCCCAGCACTTTCTCATTGAGCTGATTTCGTATATCCCTCACCACACCGGTCTGGACCGGTATCATGAAGAATGAGGCAGCATACTGCACTGACACCTTCAGCAGTGTGATCGCCACAAGATAAAGCGCCAAGATCAGCAGAGACTTAGAGACACCATAAGCGCCAATCATCTGCGTCACCGCATAATTGAAATTATTCTGGATCCCACTCATCAGCGTACTGAGCGAGAGCTCGCTCCATGGCACAAAGTGGTATGCGGTGGTGTCTATCCCGAATAGAACCCTCAGGATAGGTATCAGGAGAGAGAATGCCAATAGGTTTAGCAGCGGTGCAATGGCATTGCAGGCTATGTTACCTAAGATATACCACTTGTACTTGGGGAGAAACCTTCTAAATGCTCGGAAAAAGTCCTTCATCAGGGTAAGTCGTTAGTAAGTCGCAGCTCGATCAGATCTTGCGTAGCTTGGCAAACTTAAGGATCATCTGCTTCCTCGATCCATCGTCAAAGGTGACAAGGACCTTGGTCCCGGAGACACTCTGTGAGAAGCCCTCCACCTGCCCCACCCCAAAGGTGGGATGCTCTACTCGATCGCCCTTGCAGAGATCCGCCTCGCTCACTCGGTCGGTCAGCGGCTCGTTGTCCTCCTCTTTCGTCCGTATCACTCGACGGACACGTCTGGGTCTGGGATCAATATGGGGTGACGACTTCTCTGGAGATGAGGGCATCACTGAGGGTCTCACCTCTCTCGGAGACTCCACTCGAGCTGACGAGCGTGGCAGATAGTCGGTCAGTCCGGTATGATCCTCGAGGTATCGTGGGTCTAAGTCAAGGAGGAACCTGCTCGGTCTCTGGTAGTCCAGCTGGCCATGGGTCATACGGCTCTGAGCGTAGGAGAGTATACACCTCTCCTTGGCTCGCGTAATAGCAACGTAGAGGAGACGACGCTCCTCCTCGATGTCTTTCTCCTCGCTATATCGGTCACTGGGGATCAGCTGATCCTCAAGCCCCACACAGTAGACCTCCTCATACTCCAGTCCCTTGGAGGCGTGCATCGTCATCAGGGTAACTCTGGGGGTGCCGTCCTCCTTCTGATCCGCATCTGTGTAGAGAGACATATCACGGACAAAGTCCTCGATGGTTACGGGATCGTCAGAGAGCTCGTAGTGAGCATCCTCATACTCCTGCACCGCAGAGACCAGTTCATTGAGGTTATCCAGCTTGGACAGTGACTCCACACTATCATCGCTATACATATCAGGCAACCGTGTGGCGAGGATGAGATGGCTCATATACTCCGCCAATGTCATCCCGGTGTTTGCCGCCTCACGTAGCTGATTGATCAGCTCCACAAAGTCGGAGATCCGCTTGACCGGTCCTGCCTTAAGAGTCTCTGCCATCAGGTCAGGGTCTGCAGCAACCTCCATCAGAGGCTTCCTCTGACTATTAGCCAGATCGGAGAGGGTGGAAAAGGTCACATCGCCGATACCCCTCTTGGGGGTATTATAGACCCTTCGAAATGCCTCATCATCACTGGCATTGATCACCAGACGGAGGTATGCGAGGGCATCCTTGATCTCAGCCCGGTCGTAGAAGGAGAGCCCGCCATAGATCCTGTAAGGGATAGAGTAATTGCGCAACTGCTCCTCAAATAGGCGACTCTGAGCATTGGTACGATAGAGTATGGCTACCTCCTCAGGGGCTCTCCTACGCCGGAGAGAGGAAGAGATCATCTCTGCGACCCGCTCAGCCTCAGTCTTACCACTAAAGGCATCGAAAAGGGTAAGCTTCTCTCCCTGACCGGCTATCGCCTCCACAGTCTTGGGGATTCGGAAGTGATTTTTCTCGATCAGACTATTGGCGATGTCAACAATATTGGAGGTTGAGCGATAGTTTTTCCGGAGCTTATAGACCACGGCTCCGGGGAATGTATTGCTGAAGCTAAGGATATTCTCTATCACAGCGCCACGGAAGGAGTAAATACTCTGCGCATCATCTCCTACAACGGTGAGGGTCGTATCAGATCCCTTCAGTTGCTTAACGATCTCATTTTGCACCCAATTGGTATCTTGATACTCGTCAACGAGGATATATCGAAATCTCCTATGAAGCTCGTCTCTCACCTCCGGATGCTGCCTCAGCAACCGGAGCATATTGATGAGAAGGTCATCGAAGTCCATCGCATTGGCCCTGAAGCAGCGGCTCAGATAGCCCTTGTAGACGTCCTCAAAGCGGGGCATCCGACGTAGTCTCGGGTCACTATCCGAGAGGCTGCCGGGAGTAAGTCCATCATTCTTACAAGCTGATATGAGTCCGTAGACCTTCTTGGGGGGATAGTCTTTCTCATCCAGCTTCATATCTCGTATGATGACCTTGACCAAGGTCCGTGAGTCACCTGAGTCGTAGATAGTATAGTCGCTATCGTATCCGAGATACTTCCCGTAACCACGGAGCCAGCGAGCAAAGATGGAGTGGAAGGTCCCCATAGGGATCATCCGCGAGAGATCCTCTCCCACGATGGTGGCGATACGGGAGCGCATCTCTCTCGCAGCCTTATTCGTAAAGGTAAGCGCCAACACCTCTGAGGGACCCGCCTTACCCTCAGCCAAGATATAGGCTATCTTCGTCGTCAAGACGCGTGTCTTGCCCGAGCCCGCTCCGGCAATCACCAGACTATCATGAGTGAGATCCTCTACAGCCTGACGTTGCTCCTCATTGAGCGTCGCTAAGAGCTCCTCGCTTGTCGTCATCATACGTCTCTTCCAGCTGCCTTAAATTCCTCTCTCAGATACTTTGCCGTGTGGCTGTCACAGCACTGCACCATTTCCTCAGGTGTCCCCTGAAAGATGATGTGTCCACCATCCTTTCCCCCCTCGGGACCTATGTCTATGATATGGTCAGCGGTCTTGATCACGTCAAGATTGTGCTCAATGATCACGATGGTATTGCCTCGATCCACCAGTCTATTGACGATCGTCATCAGCATGCTGATGTCCTCGAAGTGAAGCCCCGTCGTCGGCTCATCGAGGAAGTAGATCGTATTGCCGGTGTCGCGTCTATTTAGTTCGCTCGCCAGCTTGATCCGCTGGCACTCACCCCCTGAGAGAGTTGACGAAGACTGACCAAGCTTTATATAGCCGAGCCCCACATCCTGCAACACCTTGATCTTACTCTGGATGCGGCTTTGACCATCAAAGAAGTCTACCGCCTGATTTACGGTCATCTCCAGTACATCGGAGATAGACTGCCCCTTGTACCTCACCTCAAGCGTCTCCCGATTGTACCGCTTACCACGGCACACCTCACACGGCACATAGACATCGGGGAGGAAGTGCATCTCGATTCGGCGATAGCCATTTCCACTGCACGTCTCACAGCGCCCCCCTTTGACATTGAAGGAGAAGCGGCCGGGCTTGTACCCTCTGATCTTTGCCTCCGGCATCTCCGTAAAGAGATTTCGTATGTCGGTAAAGACTCCCGTATAGGTCGCGGGATTGCTCCTTGGTGTGCGACCGATGGGCGACTGATCCACCTGGACCACTTTGTCTACCAGGTCAATGCCCTCGATCTTATCATACGCCAGTGGCTCCGTGAGAGACCTGTAGAGATGCTTTGAAAGAGCCGGGTAAAGGGTGTCATTGACATAGGTGCTCTTACCGGAGCCGCTCACTCCGGTCACCAGAGTCAGTGTCCCCAGAGGTATGGAGAATGGCTCTCCCTGCAGATTGTTACCCTTTGCACCCAGCAACGTAAGGCACTTACCTGAGCCACAACGCCTTACCTTGGGGATCTCAATGTCCTTCTCCCTCCTCAGGTACTGAGCCGTCAGAGTGTCAGTCTTCATCAGCTCCTCAGGTGTACCACTAAAGACGATATGCCCTCCCTTGCGTCCCGCTCCGGGACCGATATCGATGATGTAGTCGGCCTGCTCCATGATCTCTCGGTCGTGCTCCACGACTAAGATCGTATTACCCTGGTCCCGTAGCGACTTAAGAGACCGTATCAGCCGGTCGTTATCCCTCTGATGAAGTCCTATCGAGGGCTCATCAAGGATGTACAGGACATTTACCAAGCGGCTTCCCAGCTGAGTCGCCAGACGTATACGCTGCATCTCCCCCCCGGAGAGGGTGGCCGTGGTCCTATCTAAGGAAATGTAGGTCAGCCCCACCTCTACTAAGAATGAGAGACGGCTCTCTATCTCCTTACAGATCTCCGTAGCGACGACACGTCTCTGCCGGTCTATTTTTGTCGGGACCGCTTTGATCTCCTCAAGCAGCTCAGGGATCGGCATCGACGACAACTCTGTGATGTCCTTGCCATCGATTTTAAATGCCAGAGCCTCCTTGCGCAGCCGCCTCCCATGGCAGCGCGGACAGGGGACATAAGTGCTAAATTGCTCTGCCCACTTCTTTGTCTTTGCATTATAGTCCCCCTCTGTCATTTTCTCCAGTAAGGAGACGATACCATTGTACTCAGTCAGTCGCTGACGGACACCGGTCTCAGTGTGATAGTAGAGAGGATAGTCTACACCATTCAGCACGTCATCGATCAACTCCTCCGGATACTCCTTTATGGGTGTGTCGAGATCCAGGTCATGGTGCTTTAGGATCGCATCCATCTGGGCAAAGAGCAACCCACGCTTGTACTTCCCGATCGGTACCAGACCTCCCTCTCTCAAGCTGAGGTTTGGGTCGGGGATCACCTTAGAGAGATCCGGTGCAGTGACCACCCCAAGCCCCTTACACTTAGGACAGCTGCCCTGAGGGGAATTAAAAGAAAACGTATTAGGGTCCGGATCCGGGAGCGACTCTCCCGCTTCCTCGTCCATCAGATTGCGG
This sequence comes from Porphyromonas sp. HMSC065F10, assembly GCF_001808555.1. Lineage (GTDB taxonomy): Bacteria > Bacteroidota > Bacteroidia > Bacteroidales > Porphyromonadaceae > Porphyromonas_A. Next base: position 119,575 of record NZ_KV793803.1, on the reverse strand, counting down.
CTGTAGTAGGAGGGCTTGAGCCCATCCTCCTGCATATCCTGCACAAGGATGATCCCCTTACCTATCCTCAGAGCAGTCCTGACGCTCTCCTTGATCCGCTCAGACTGCTTGGGCACCACCTTCAGCTTATCAATCAGGATCTCTATTGAGTGGTTTTTGTATCTCGACAAGGCGAGACCGGGCTTCAGGTTAGTCAGCTCGCCATCGATCCGTGCAGATACGTACCCCTTCCGGCGGTAGCTCTCAAGCAACTCGCGGTAGTGCCCTTTACGTGTCCGCACGACCGGAGCATAGAGGTACACCTTGCGGTCGGCATAGGTCTCAAGGATCCGCTCTATGATCTGATCCTCAGAGTAGTGTACCAGCTCCTTACCGGTCGTGAGCGAGTAGGCGGTCGCACAGCGGGCGTATAGCAGGCGGAGGAAGTCATAGATCTCTGTGGTCGTGCCTACGGTACTGCGCGGATTCTTATTGGTAGTCTTCTGCTCAATGGAGATAACAGGAGATAGACCGGTAATCTCATCAACATCAGGTCGCTCCAGGTCACCGATATAGCCTCTGGCATACGAGGAGAAGGTCTCCAGATATCGCCGATTACCCTCTGAGTAGATCGTATCAAAGGCAAGCGAAGACTTACCACTACCACTCAGGCCCGTAACCACCGTCAGGGAATTACGTGGGATGGACACAGAGATATTGCGGAGGTTATGCTCCCTCGCCCCCTGTACCACGATCCACCCTTTCTCTACAGCCTTGCTCTCTATCTTGCTCTTATCTTTCATAGATATAATGGGCAAAGGTACTCAATTATCAGCGTCGGCGGGAGGATTATTCTCCAGCCAAAGTCGGCAGTTGCGCGTCATCCACTTATAGTTTGCTCTGCGGGCAGGGCTTTGCTGAAATATCCTATGGTAATCCTCCAGCGACATCTCCGTGATATCCTCACGACTTAGGTCGAGGATCGTGTCGTATGAGGGGAAGAGCTTAGTCGGCTTTGGTCGTCGGTTAAATGGGCAGGCATCCTGGCAGCTGTCGCAGCCGAAGAGCCTATTCCCCATCCGCCGGCTCAGTTCAGGCGATACCTCATCGTGGTGCTCCACAGTCAGGTAACTGACACAGCGGCGAGCATCCATCCCCTCCGGAGAGAGCGCACCTGTCGGGCAGGCGTCCAAGCAACGATGGCAAGAGCCACAGAGCGGTCTACGGACCGGATGCTCCGACTCCAGGTCAAGAGTCGTCAGCATCTCGGCAAGGAAAAAGAAGCTACCCATCCCGGGGATGATCATACAGCGATTTTTCCCGATGAAGCCTATACCGGCCTCGCTCGCCCAATACCGCTCAAGGAAAGGTACACTGCCCGATATACAGCGAAATGAGTGTGGTGCCACTCGATCATTTATCCCTTCGCCAAGATGTACCAGAGCCTCTGTCAGCACATCGTGGTAGTCCGGTCCGTAGGCATACTTAGCCACCTGCGGAGCCTCCTTGGGCTGCTGCCTCAAGGGATAATACGAAGCTGCCACCACGATCACCGATCGAGCACCCGGAAGGATCTTGTCGATGGGATTCTTCCTCACCTCGACATTCTTGGACATATAGCCCATACCCGCCTCCTTGCCCTCCTCAAGCCAGTGGTCGAGATAGGACTGGTGCTCATCCGACACCTCGCCGAGACGAGCAAAGCCTACTGCATCAAAGCCATACTCCCTACCAGCCTCACGGATGAGCGGTCGCAGGTCCTGAGTCATTGCTGAGATGCCCCGGAGAGCTGGTTGTATATCTGCAGGTATGCCTTGCTGTAGTAGTCACAGTCCTTGCCATACTTCGCCTCCAGACCGCTACCATGGGCGCGATTGAGTCGCATGAGTTCCTCAGCAACGATGATCTCACGCTCGATCTCAGGCATACAGGTGATGAAGTCCCTGTCACTGAGACGGAAGAACCAGTCCAGATCTCTCAGGCTACGATCAAGCATCAGAGAGGTGATCTCCTCAGCGTCAGCGGTCATCCCTGCGTCGTAAAAGACTCCCACGAGAGGTAGTGAGGAGGCTCCATGGGGTACCACCTCATCGCGGATGGCAGTCCTGGATCGACTCAGCACCTCACGTGCTCGTATCGAGTCACCACGGGCTATTAGTCCCTTAGCCAGAGGGGCAAAGATCATGCTCCGGTAGGTCTCCAGCATACGGCGAGCATTCTCATCCATATAGGTCCCTGCCCGGTCGGCTCCCGCCCAGCGGAAGCGCTTCATCACGTTGGTATACATCCGATCCACATCGACCTCGCCTGAGGTCCCCTTGGTCCGGATCGGGAGCACCTGATAGGCCATACCGGTCTGGCGGAAGTAAGGGGTAAGTCCCATACGATTGGACTCACCTACAGTGATGCAGAAGTAGATCGGTCTCTCCCATCGATTAGCCTCGATCATATCGTAGGAGACCAGCTCCTCCTTGCCGAGATAGCTCTTGCCCTGAAAGTCATACAGCGTCACCGGATCCTTCACAAACGCTGAATCGCTCGGATAAAGGATGCCACGCCGTATCAGCTCCTCAGGGTCGTAGCGAAGAGCCACCTTGGTACTGGGCAGGTAGTCTACCTTCTGCACAATGCCGGGGATATCCTTGGTGGAGGGGTCATCGGAGCCGATGAAGTCAAGTGCGTGCCTCAGCTCCAGCGTGTCCCTCATCACCGGCACCACATAAGCGATGCCACGCTTGTCACCCCCATACTCCCTCAGTCCCCAGGTGATGGGCATTGGAGCTGCCTCGTAGGTCTGCTTCTTCATCTGCTCGATGTACCAGTCCGCCTGTAGGTAGGAGGAGTTGCAGACCTTCAGATCAGTACGCACTCCCTCCACCTCCTGCGCATACCAGAGGGGGAAAGTATCGTTGTCTCCATTGCAGTAGATGATCCCATTCGGCTCGCAACTATTGAGGTAGTTATTCCCCGTATCGGCTGCGAGACGACGCCCGGAGCGGTCGTGATCGTCCCAGTTTTGCCACGCCACCAATGTCGGCACGAGGAGGCAAAGGGCTGTCAGACCGAGAGCCAGACCACTCTTCTTCTTACTCCTCTCCCCTGTGATGAGGTCATAAAGACCGAAGACACCACACCCGATCCATATACTAAAGGCGTAGAAAGATCCCGCATAGGAGTAGTCTCGCTCGCGCACCTGATAGGGCGTCTGATTGACATACAGCACGATAGCTATACCAGTCATAAAGAAGAGCGAGAGGATGATCCAGAAATTCTGTCTACTCCGCTCACGACGGCTCAGCAGCTGAGCAATCAGTCCGAGGAGACCGAGGATGAGGGGCAACATAAAGTAGCGATTGTGTCCGGGATTGTCGGTCACAAAGGAGGGCAGGTCTGTCTGTGGGCCGAGGAAGAGCCCATCGATGAAGGAGATGCCTGTGATCCAATTACCCTTCGTCAGCTCTCCCTGCCCCTGTATATCATTTTGTCGACCGGAGAAGTTCCAGAGGAAGTACCTCCAGTACATATAGTTGAGCTGGTAAGAGAAGAAGTAACGGAGGTTCTCCCCGAAGGTCGGTAGCGTCACTGTCTCCACCTTACCTGCTTGATTGACCGTCTTCGTCTCTCCCTTCACTTCGCCCCAGATCTCATACCCCTCCTTGAAGTGGGGCATCATATTGCTGTAGACGCGTGGGAAGAGCATCTTCATATCGCTCCGGTAGACCAGCGAGCTACTCTCTTGACGCTCGTAGTGATCGGGATCGTCGGGAGAGAGCTTATTCGCTCTGGCATAGGTGACCTTGGTGGTGGTCACCGGACGCCCCTGAGCATCGTACTCCGGCAGGGAGGCGTAGGTCTGACCATAGATCAGAGGGGTACTACCATACTGCTCGCGCGAGAGGTAGTATCGGAGTGCAAAGACATCAGCCGGAGTATTCTGATTCATCGGAATATCCGAGTTGGCCCGCACAAGGATCACACCATACGTGCTGATACCGGCGAAGAGAAGCCCCATCGCCATCGTCAGCTGAGCCAGTCGGTGAGCATCTGTCCGCTTAGAGTACCACAGGTACCAGACGATGGCAGCGATCACGATGATGGGGACAATCCACCCGCTGCCCATAAATGGGATCCCGAGCAGGATGCAGGTGGAGAGGAAGCCCACCCTGAGGAGTGTCATCGGCACCGGTCGTCTCATCGATGCATAGAGGGTGAGTCCCATCACAAGAGCTAGCACGAGGACGTAGCAGATCAGACCGCTATTATAGCTGAGACCGAGCGTATTGACGAAGAAGAGGTCAAAGTATCCCGCCACCTCCGGCACACCCGGGATGATCCCAAAGAGGATCACTGCGATGAGGACAAAGGATAGCAGCGTAGCTACCAGTCCACCCTTCCACGTTGCCTTCTCCGTCCGCTTGAAGTAGTACACGAGCGCCATCGCTGGGATAGCAAGCAGATTGAGCAGGTGCACACCAACACTCAGCCCCATAAGGTATGCTGTAAGCAGGAGCCAGCGATCCTCCTTGATCGGATTGCGCGTCTCCTCCCACTTCAGTATGAGGTAGAAGACGAGAGCTGTGAAGAAACTTGAGAAGGCATACACCTCACTCTCCACCGCACTATACCAGAAAGTGTCAGTAAAGGCGTAGGTGAGCGAACCCACCAAGGCACTCCCCAGAGCAATCCACGCATAGTCGGCAGGTATCTCAGCATCCTCACGCCACGAGGCGGTACGGAGGATAAAGGACCGCCGGATCAAGTGGCTGATCGTCCGGAAGAGAAGTAGTATCGTCAGACCGGAGAGGAGCCCGCTCAGAGCATTGCCCGCAATGGCAATCCAATCGCCATGGCCAGGGAAAAGCTCAGCAAAGACATTGTACGCCAGCATATAGAATGGCGCTCCCGGCGGGTGTCCCACCTCTAACTTATGGAAGGTGGTGATGAACTCCGGACAGTCCCATACCGAGGCACTCTTCTCCATGGTCACCCAGTAGATGATGGCAGAGATGGCAAAGACGAGCCAGCTCATACCACGCTCCAGGCGCTTATAGTTACTTCGTTGCATGCTTATCTTCTCAACCGATCGTGACATCACGATCAGTTGCAAAAATACCAATTTTTAGCCCAATGCCCCCTATGGAATGCCAACGCTCGTGCAACTAAGGAATGACCACAAAAGGGTACTCAAGGGCAGGGACTCCCCCTAAAACCAATATTGATCTGAGAGAAATCTAATACCGATATTAGTGAAATCTTTTACCGGTATTAGAGAAAACTAATACCGGTAAAAGAATTGCCCTTGAGGAGGTGGTCACCATCAGACCATTACAAAATGGCCTCGGACCAATGTGTGTGACTCTTAGCTGATGGACTTGTTTTTTCAGTCAGGCGAGTTAGCCGCTTACAGCCAGTGTGACATGAAGTCACTCATTTCCTTGGCCTTATCCTCTAAGCGGGTCAGGTAGACAAACTGAGCCCACGCGCGATCCCAATTGTGGTCCTTGTAGTCCGTCTTGTAGTAGGTATCCCCATTGATGTAGTCGGTCAGGAACCGGACCGCCTGCATATAGGTCATCATACGACCGCCGTAGGGGATAAGTCGTATCTCCGTCTCGGTAAGGAAGCTACTGGCAGAGCCCATGTAGCCCTCCACATACGACTTGAATATCTCCATATCCACATCGATCCTGGACTCGTCGGTCTCATCCTCGGCACCTGTATTCACAGCAGTGCGGATGAAATCTCCGACATCGGAGAGGATGAAGCCGGGCATCACCGTATCAAGATCAATAACCGTCAACACCTCTCCGGACTCCTTATCGAAGAGGATGTTATCCACCTTTGTATCTAAGTGATTGATATGCTTGGGTAGCTTTCCCTCCTCGTACAATCTCTCCTGGATCAGCATATCATCGGAGCGATCATCCAGCTCCTTGACGAGCTTCCGTACACGACCCTCAGCAGCTCTGCCCACACTATCTTCTCGGATGGCATCAGAGAGCTCCTTGAGCCTAAATGCCATATCGTGGAAGCGGGGGATCGTCTCGCCCAGTGTGCCCTCAGGCACATCAGCAAGGTGGCTCTGAAACTGTCCAAAGGCCCTCCCGGCAGATCGTGCTGACTCCGGCGTGACTGTCTCTACGGTAATAGATCCCGGTATATAGAGCATCACGCGCCAGTAGGCTCCCTCGTATGAGGTATAGCGCTCACCGCTCTTTGTCCTGAGGAACGTGCAGACGTGTCGGTCCACATCTTGATCCCCCTCTGCCTCCAGCTTTTTCCTAATGTGCTCAGTGACAGTGAATATATTCTGCTGAAGGGTGTCTACATCTCGGAAGACATGATGATTGATCCTCTGGAGGACATACTTGATACGCTCCACACCATCAAGGTCCTTGACTGTAACACGGAGAGTATCATTGATATGACCATTCCCAAAAGGCTCTACGCCAACCACTTCTCCCTCGATGGGGAAAGCATCCAGGATCGTCTGATAGTTTTTTGTCATAATGTTAAGTTTAGAGATATAAGATGGGGTATACGATAGGCCCCAAGATCCAAAAGGCGAGGTATAGGATCACAAGAGAGAGTGCAATCTTATCGATCCTACTGCGAGGGGTTATATAGCAGACCGACTTCTGCCGATCCGGGATCTTGAAAAAGCTGTAGCGCGTCTCACGATAGAGGTAGTACATCACAACTCCGACGAGGATACCACAGAGACAACCCGCAATCACATCCGAGAGGAAGTGGACGCCTAAGTAGACGCGCGAGTACATTGTAGTCAGCACAACGAGCGTCATAATGATGGAATAGCCCCTATGCCTCATCAGCAACATCGTGAAGGCCCCAAGGGCAGCAAAGTTGGTGCTGTGACCGGAGATAAAGCCGTAAAGACCTCCTCCTGAGTGTCCCATGACTGTCTTGACGACATCCTCCGTAAAGGGATGAAGGGTTGGGCGGAAGCGCTGGAAATAGGGTTTAAAGACTGCCGAAGAGAGCTGGTCAGAGATCACCATCATCAGTGCGACAAAGAGGATAAGCAGCAGACACTCCTTGACCTTTTGCCGATAAAAAAGCAATGCAAAGAAGAAGATCAAGAAGAAGTACCAGATCCGCTTGTCGGAGAAGGTGAACATCACCGAGTCCAGATAGTCACTGTGAGGGCTATTGAGCCAGAGAAAAAAGTCTCGCTCCAGCAGGGCTAACTTCTCTACCATTCTATCAGTTGCTAAAGTCGTTGATTAAGTCAAAGGTCTCCTCGGGGACCCAGCCGACCGTCCCGTCAGCAAGTCGTATCTCAGCGTAGCCCCCTACTCTATCTAGTACCCTCACCTTATGTCCCTCGTGCACCACTGCGATGTCCTGCGACGAGGAGTCGGGTGAGCTCTGCAGGGTGATCACAGGGGCCGTGAGGATCGCCTCAGAGCGATCGGTGATAAACCGATAAGATCGATACACAAAGAGATTGAGGACCACACACAGCACGAGAGCGACTAACCCGGCATAGAAGCCTATCCGCCTCTTAGCCTCGCTACGTCCGTAGGCAAAGAGGAAAATGAGAAGGACAAAGATCACGAAGGAGCCAAAGGCAAGACTCATCCATACCGGCAAAGAGAACCAGTGGGTCATCCCAGCCATCATCCGCGAGAGCATCTGTGATCGGGGCTGCTCTACCTTCTCGGCCGTATGGTCTGCGAGGAAGGCAAGGTTGTAGCGGGTGTCAGCGTCTGAGGGATCCAGCCTGTAGGCTCGCTCGAGACTAAGGATGGCGCTGGATAGCTGACCATCCTTATAGTAGGCACAGCCGAGGTTGTAGTACAGCTCGGCAGAGGGCTCAGACGAGAGACTTAGGCACTTCTCGTAGATCGATATGGCGAGGCTGTACTTTTGCTCACCATACGCAGTCGCAGCCTCATCCATCAATCTCTTGATGTCAGTCGAGGAGACTGCACTATCAGTGGGTGTCACGACACCGGTGCTGTCTGCAGGAGCCGTCTCCTGAGCAGAGGCAACTCCACTGAGGACAATAGAGAGGAGAAGGATGGGAAGTATCAGTAGTCGCTTCATCAGTCTATGATCTTGATTTTAGAGGCCTCAATGCCATCAATGACCTCCGATGAGGTCTTGTAGAGCTCATCCCTTAGCCCTCCCTCCTCAGAGGGTGCAAAGCGGGCCAGCTCAAGGTCTGACTGTACGGAGAGGGTCCGGCTCACCAGCTCATCGGACAAGCCATTAGCTCGCATGACCTCAGCAATACGCTCCTTGGAGAGATCAGAGGGCGGAATGTGGAGCTTGGCACAGAGGTAGCTATTGAGACCATTGAGGAGTGCCTCGTAGTAGGCCATATTGTCGCCCTTGGCACGCTCCTTCTCTGCCAGCTTGAGATACTTACGCGCCATCTTGCCGGCGCGACGGGCGCGGTTGTGGGAGTTCTCGACCGATCCCGCCCTACGGGTGCGAATGAGGAAGAAAGCGATCACTCCGACAAGGAGTACCACCCCATAGAGCAGCCAGTATGTCCTAAGGCTGACTCGTGAAAGATGGGTAAGACTGCCGGTCGGCTTGAGGTAACGAATGTCGTTACCCAAGCGCTTGAGGGCATCACGGCTACCGAAGGCAGAGCCATCCGACACTGCCGATCCGTTGCCTTTCTCTACCTGGATCTTTTGTGCGGGGATCACTTCACGCTTGTAGGACCCGGTGTTAGGGTCAAAGTAGGAGAAGGTAACCTCGGGTATGGTATAAGTACCCTCGTACCTCGGGATGGCGAAGTACTCAATGGACTTCCATCCGGATGCCCCTCCCGCTGTGACCTGGATGTCGTCCTCCTCCTGGGGATCATAGACCTCAAATCCCTCGGGCCACTGCACCTCAGGGAGGGTGGACAGCTTGAGATTTCCCTCGCCGCTGAGAGTCAGCTTCATCTGTACACTCTCACCGGTCTTCGCAGACTGGTGAAGGCCATCGGAGGTGAGCTTAAAGTTGCCGACAGCTCCTGTAAAGTCATCGGGCTTAGGTGTAGGGAGGGGCTTTACATTGACCGTAAAGGGCTTGGTGGTCACTTTTTTCCGAACCCTCTGGTAGGAGTCAAAGAAACCGGAGAAGAAGTCATCGGGATCATTATTCTGCGAGGGAACAGTCACAAGAAGACCGAAGGAACCTGAGGGGACGCTGAGCTTACCGGGCTTTTGAGGGAAGAGAAGCTGACGGAGGAGCGTCACAGTATAGTAATTTTTGCCCCGATACTGCTCTATGTCAAGCTGCAGCGGACCACTCTGTGGGATTTCCTGCTTGACAAATCCATCGTACTCAGGGAAGTTGGCGCTCTCAATCTGGATCCCTTGGTATCTTGAGTAGAGCTTGTAGGTGACGAGTAGAGCCTCCTGCTCATAGACGGTCGTCTTACTCACATTAGCCACCACCTGCAGGGCATCATTGCTCAGGTGGACCGCCTCAGCCTCGGAGATCTTCCCCTTACCTTCCCCATCATCGCCGGACACACTTGACCCTGAGGCACCGGGAGAGACGGCTGACGGTTCGTAGACCTTGAAGGTCGTAGCACCTGATCGATAGGTGGCGCCTCCGACCTTTACCGTAGCGGAGGGGAGACTGTAGGAGCCGGCATGATCTGCCATCAGAGTGTAGGTAAATGAGGTGGAGGAGGAGCGGGACATCTTACCATTGATGATGCTGGTACTCGAGGATCGGCTCACGGCAGGTCCATACAGGACCTCTAATCCTGATGGGAAGGTCCACTGAGGATCGGACGCCTTGTCACTCACGATCAGCTGGATCCTAAAGGGCTCCCCGACGACCGCTTCCTGGGGCGGTGAGACCCGTACAGTCACCTTATCCGCCGCCTGAGCAGTCAGGGAGAGGACGAGGAGGCTTGCGATTATATGAAATACTCTACGAGACATAGTAGATTACCAATTCTTACGACGACTGCGCCCTCTCTGCTGCTGAGCCTGCTCGAGCTTCTGCCGAGTATTCTTCTCATCCTTCTGTAGGGCTTGGAGGATCCTATTGGCAGTCTCTTGAGACATCTGATCTTGATTGGGCTGCTGAGGTTGCTTCTGCTGATCTTTCTGCTGATCCTTTTGCTGATCTTTCTGCTGATCCTGCTGCTGATCTTTCTGCTGATCCTTATCCTGATCTTGCTTCTGATCCTGACCACCACCGCCATTCTTTTTCTGATCCTCCAGTAGCTTCTGAGCGAGAGCGAGGTTGTAGCGCGTGTCCTCATCGGAGGGGCGCCTACGAAGTGACTCCTTGTAGTACTCGATCGCCTGCTCCAGCTGCTTGGCTCGGAAAGCGGTGTTGCCGGCGTTGTGGGTCAGATCGGCCGCCTCTGTGGGCGAGAGTAAGGAGAGGTGCGGAGCAAGAGACTGGTAGAGCTTACCGGCCTCCTCCCCACGATCGGTCCGGTAGAGGACATTGGCAAGATTGAAGATCGTGGTGCGGTCACTCTTATTGACCTCAAGAGCCTTGCGGTAGTCTATCTCAGCCTTGGAGTACTCCTTGGAGCGATAGAGCTTATTGCCGCTGCGGGTCAGGTCCCGGACCTGCTTCTGCCCCCAAAGAGGGAGACAAAAGAGAGTGGCAAAGAGGATCGACAGCAAGTACTTACTTCTCATCATCACGCTTTATATCAAAGATATTAAACCGCCTAAGGAGCCTATTCTTATGATCCAGCATCAGCAGGTCTATCATGAGCAGTAGTAGCGCCGGTATCAGGAAGTAGTAATAGACGTCCACATAAGATCGGTAGATGGTGGTACTCATATCCGACTTCTGCAGTCTGTCGAGGCTCTTCTTGAGCAGTCGGACCGCTCCGGAGACGTCCTGAGCATGGATGTAGACCCCATCGGCAGTCTCAGCAATCTGCTTGGCGAGCTGCTGATTAAGGCGAGTAACGACCACCTTACCCTCTTCGTCCGTCAGATACTCACCATTCCCCATCGGTATCGGTGCACCCTCCTCTGTCCCGACACCGAGTACGGAGATGAGGATCCCTTTCTCCTTAGCTGCCCGGAGAGCCTCCTCCACATCACCATCAAGATTCTCCGCATCGGTGATCAGCACCAGTGCTTTCTTCACCTCCTTGTCTGATGAAAAGCCTCTGGTCGCCAGCTTAATCGCCTCACCAATGGCGGTCCCCTGAGCAGCTATGAGGCTGGGATCAGCGGACTGCAGAAACATCTTGGCGGAGACGAAGTCCGATGTGATCGGTAGCTGGATGTAGGCTTCGCCGGCGAAGTAAATCAGACCGATCTTGTTATTAGCCAACTGGTCCGTCATACGAGACACAATGTTCTTGGCTAACGTGAGACGGCTCGGGGTAACGTCCTTGGCAAGCATAGAATTGGAGAGATCGAGAGCAACGATCATCTCGACACCCTCCAGCTTTACCTTCTCCGGCTTTGATCCCACTTGTGGGCGGGCAAGCGCCACTACGACGAGCATTCCGGCTGCGATGAGGAGAATGTCCTTTGTCAGCTTACGCCTCAGAGAGAGATCGGGCATCAGCTGGCGAACCAGCTCTGTCTCACCGAAGTTCTTAAGCATCTTCTTGTCCCTCCTTATCCTCAGGAATGCCCACACCAAGAGGAGCGAGAGAGGTACAAGCAAAAGCAGTATGTAGGGGTATAAAAATCGCATATCCTCAGTATATCACGGCATCGTACGGAAGGCGGTCGTCCTCAAGAGGATCGCCCCAAATAGGCAGAGCAGGGCGACACAGAGCCACGGCATAAAGTGCTCAGACTTCTCCGTGTAGTTATGTACCTCCAGCTTGATCTTCTCCATCTGATCGATCTGGTCGTAGATCTCCTCAAGGCTGGTGTTGTCCGTGGCTCTGAAGAAAGTACCACCGGTGGTCTCAGCGATGGTCCGAAGGGAGCTCTCATCGATCTCCACCGGCATCATCTGATACTCGATGCCGAAGTCCGTCATCACAGGATAGGGAGCCTGCCCCATCGTGCCAACGGCGATAGTGTAGACCCTTATCCCAAAGCTTTTCGCGATCTCAGCCGCCGTCATGGGGTCAATGGTTCCGGCGTTATTGGTTCCATCGGTAAGGAGAATCACCACCTTACTATCACCCTTCTGATCCTTAAGTCGGCTCACTGCGGTGGCAAGACCATCACCGATGGCCGTTCCGTCCTCCAGCAGTCCTATGTCCACCTGACCAAGGAGACTGAGTAGGATGGCGTGGTCTGTAGTGAGGGGGCACTGGGTAAAGCTCTCTCCGGCAAAGATCACCAAGCCGATGTTGTCATGCTCGCGAGAGGAGATAAACTCACCGGCTACCGCCTTTGCTGCCTCTACGCGATTGGGCTGCAGGTCCCGGGCAAGCATACTCCCCGAGATATCCAGGGCCATCATAATATTGATGCCCTCCGTCTCACTGGACGACTTGCTACTAAAGCTCTGCGGGCGGGCAAGTGCCGCCACCATACATGAGTAGGCGATGAGCAAAAGGGCAAAGGGGATCCACGTTAGGCGCGAGCGTATACTGCGACGCATACCGCGGAAGGCATTGGCGGTGCTCAGCGTAAAGGTGGCCGGACGCTTCTGCCTACGTAGATACAGGTAGACGAAAAGCGGCAGGAGCAGCAGGAGGAGAAAAAACCAAGGATGTGCAAATGTCATAGTTTGTCCTCTTTCTTATCCTTATCCTCCTCCTTAGTCTCAACCTTCGGCCTATGCTCCTCGACAAAAGCTCGAGAGGCACTCAGGAGTCCAACATTCTCCCCCATCTCCGGTCGGTACTTGGCAAACTTCGCCAGATCGGCAGTAGTCAGGATCCGACTTAGGTCATCATACATACGCTCACGCCCGATGTGAGAGCGGAAGAGCTCAAGGATCTCCGACGAGGTCTTCTCACCGGTCTCAAAGCCATAGACCCGCTTGAGGTAGCGACGCAGAATATCTGACATCTCGGTGTAGTACTCCTTCACTTGATCGCTCTCCCAGAGTTTCTCGTCCTTGAGCTTCGTCAGCTCCTCCACCGCCTCCTCGTAGGGATCGCGGAGTGGCTCCCGGACAATGGTAGACTCTGCCTCGGCTCCCTTCTTCCGACGACTTACAAAGTAAGCGACCGAGACGAAGAGCAAGGCGATGAGACTCAGAAGAGCGTAGAAGAGTGCCACATAGTAGAGGTAGTCCCAGAGGACAAAGTCCGCCAGCCACTGGGGCTTGATGTCCTTGATCTCATCCGGGTGGTCAAGGTCTACAGGTACAGTACCGACCATAAGGATCGGCTGATCCTGTGCCTCCACGGGCTTGTCCGCAACTATCGCTGCAATGTGCTCAAGCGTGTAAGAGGCGGAGTCAAAGGAGGTGAGCGTCACCTCGTAGACGATCTGACGCAGTCGGTCACTGATCATCGTTGTATCGCCGGTGGCAACACCCAAGATCTCCACCCCTGAGACCAAAGTGTCTGCAGGCAGAGCGAGCTGGACCTCCCTATCCGCTGGGGCGACGACACTCACACTAAGAGTGGTCTGCTCACCAATCAGGATCTTCGTCGGCTCTAATTTCGGGATCACACGCACCTCATCCTGTGCGAAAGCGCTTCCGCACACACAAGCGAGCAGAAGGAGGGCAATCAGGCGACAATGCCGGAGACGATGGACCATATCTATATCAGTCATCAGATCCGAGGGTGAGTAAAGAGTCGCTGCAGTCTCGGGACATAGTCCTCCGATGTCGACACGCTCGCATATCCGATATTGTACTTACTGAAGGTCTCCCTCAGCTTGACGGTGAGCTCCTGCCAGTAGTCACGATACTGCTTCCGGACGGACTTAGAGGAGCTGTCGATCATACGCACCTCACCTGTCTCCGCATCCTTGACGCGCAGCAGTCCGACCATCGGCAACTCTGCCTCGTGGGGATCGTAGACCTGCATGGCGAGCAGGTCATGCTTGTTACGCACCACTGCCAGAGTCTTGGCATAGTCACTCCCATCGATAAAGTCAGAGAGGAGAAAGAGTGTGCAGCTCTTGCGCTGTACATTGTGTGCAAAGCGCAGAGCCACGGATATATCAGTCCCCGACCCCTCAGGTTCGATAGAAAGGATCTCAGAGAGGATTGTCAGCACGTGCTTGTGACCCTTAGATGGTGGGATATACTTCTCCACCCTATCGGAGTAGAAGATCACACCGACATTATCATTATTCTTTATGGTACTAAAGGCGAGCGTGCCGGCGATCTCCGCCACTCTTTGCCGCTTCGTCATACCCACGGTACCGAAGTGCTCACTCCTTGAGATATCTACGAGGAGGATCATAGTCAGCTCGCGCTCCTCCTCGTAGACCTTGACGTAAGGGCGAGCATATCGAGCGGTGACATTCCAGTCGATATCCCGCACATCATCCCCCGGCTGGTACTCTCTCACTTCGCTAAAGGACATACCTCGCCCCTTGAAGGCTGAGCGATACGCGCCGGAGAAGATATCCTCCGACAGACGACTCGACTTGATCTCGATCCTTCGGAGTCTCTTTAGCAACTCCTGTGTATCCATCACCTCTCCGCTTAGGGCACCTGTACCTTATTGAGTATCTCTGTGATCACCTCATCTGTCTTGAGATTTTCTGCCTCAGCCTCGTAGCTAAGCCCGATACGGTGACGCATCACATCGTGACAGACAGCTCGCACGTCCTCCGGGATGACGAAGCCGCGGTGCTTGATAAAGGCGTAGGCTCTCGCAGCGAGGGCAAGGTTGATCGAGGCACGCGGTGATGCGCCATAGCTTATCATCCCCCTAAGGCTATCCAGCCCGGCATCGCCCGGGAAGCGGGAAGCAAAGACGATATCAATGATGTATTTATTGATCTTCTCATCGAGGTAGACCTGATGCACGATCTCCCGAGCCTTTAGGATCTGATCACCGGAGACCACGGGACGTACCTCGGCCGGCGTAGCCTTGATCTGCTCCGTCACGATACGGCTCTCCTCCTCCTTGGTAGGATAGCCTACCAGCACCTTGAGCATAAAGCGGTCACTCTGTGCCTCCGGTAGGGAGTAGGTTCCCTCCTGGTCGATCGGGTTTTGAGTGGCCATGACGAGGAATGGGCGTGGCAGCTCAAAGGTCTGATCAGCGATCGTCACCTGACGCTCCTGCATCGCTTCAAGCAGTGCACTCTGCACCTTGGCAGGAGCACGATTGATCTCATCGGCGAGCACAAAGTTGGCAAATATCGGTCCCTTCTTCACGCTGAAGGTCTCAGACCGCTGACTATAGATCTGAGTGCCGATGACATCTGCCGGGAGAAGGTCGGGAGTGAACTGGATCCGGCTAAAGTCAGAGTCAATAAGCTCCGACAGAGTCTTGATCGCAAGGGTCTTCGCCAATCCGGGGACACCCTCCAGGAGGATGTGCCCGTCTGCAAGTAACCCTATGAGAAGCGATTCCCGAAGATGCTTTTGCCCAACGATGACACGATTCATCCCCTCATCAATGAGGGTGAGAAAACCGCTCTCACGCTCAATCATCTCCGTCAGTGCCCTGATATCTACGCTTGGTTGTTCCATATCTAATCTTACTATATTATCTACCTAAGCCTCCCTCTCAAACAGCCACAAATATACCGATTTCGCCCCAACCCCTGCCGAAACAACTGATAATCTTACTTAACGCTGCAGTCACGTGAAAAGGAGTACGGGGTCGCTGAAAGCGAAATTCCCCTCTTCATATTAGGCTGATTGCTCATCTGAAACCTTAGCACGCCACCCCTTCGGATTTCATCCATCGTCAGATAATTTCGATCCAAGACCTTGTCACCGATCTGCATGGCATCTACGTATCGGCAACTGGGACCATTACCTATCGCCTCGATAGAGAGTTCCTTTCCCTCAGGGAGACTTATCGTCACCCTATCAAAAAGCGGTGAGCCGATCACATACTGGAGCGAGCCGGGACAGACGGGGTAAAACCCGAGTGCCGAGAAGACATACCAGGCAGAGGTCTGCCCATTGTCCTCATCCCCGCAGTAGCCATCCGGTCGTGCTGCATAGAAGCGATCCATCACCTCACGAACCAGATACTGAGTCTTCCAAGGCTTACCGGCGTAGTTGTAGAGATAGATCATATGCTGGATCGGCTGATTGCCGTGGGCGTAATTGCCCATCCCCATCACCTGCATCTCGCGGATCTCGTGTATGACAAAGCCATAGTAGCCCTCGTCAAAGATCGGGGGGAGAGAAAAGACGGAGTCAAGCATCTGTACGAATGGTTCTCTGCCACCCATCAGGTCGATCAGCCCCTGTGGATCGTGAAAGACAGACCAAGTGTAGTGCCAAGAGTTACCCTCGGTAAAGTCCCCTCCCCACTTAAGCGGATTGAAGTCAGGGGCGGGCGTGCCATCCTTCAGACGACCACGCATCAGCTTGTGCGTGGGGTCATAGAGATGGCGATAGTTCGTAGCTGCCCTCACATAGGGTCTCAGCTCATCATCACTCTTCTCCAGTGCCTTGCCGAGCCTCCAGATGCACCAGTCATCGTAAGCATACTCAAGCGTACGCGCAGCACTCTCATTAATCCCCACATCGGAGGGGACATAGCCGAGACGGTCATACCACTCCCACCCAAGGCGTCCGGTCGCGGATACCTTAGGGTGGACAGCATGAGCGCCATGGGTGACGGCATCCCACAGTGCCTCCACGTCGTAGCCTCTCAGGCCGGTGAGATAGCCGTCGGCGACGACCGAGGCGGAGTTATTTCCCACCATGATGTCTCGATGTCCCGGGCTGGACCACTCGGGCAGAAAACCGCTCTCGCGGTAAGCACTCACGAGACCCGCCTGCATATTTGCAGCCTCCTCAGGGTATAGTAGATTGAGGAGCGGGAATAGTGCCCTGAATGTGTCCCAAAAGCCGGTGTCGCCATAGAGATACCCCTCATGGACCTGCCCGTCGTAAGGACTGTAGTGGACCTTTCTGCCGGACTCATCGTACTCGTAGAGACGACGTGGGAAGAGCAGGCACCTGTAGAGCGTGGAGTAGAAGGTCCTCATATGATCGACACTCTTTCCCTCCACCCGGATGCGCCCGAGGAGGCTATTCCACAGGTCTCGTCCCTCCTGCTCCAGCTCGTCGATACCCTTTGAAACCGCCTCTCGCTGGTTGAGCTCCGCCTGTCTCGGGCTGACAAAAGAGGAGGAAACGACCAGCTCAACCGTTGCGCCTTCCTCAAAAGCAAGCACGGCTGAGACGTGGTCTCCCTTCGCCTGAGGAGAGTCCACCTCCTGACCCTCCTTGTATACATGGTGTAGTCGGAAGGGGCGGTTCGTCTTCACGACAAAGTGGCACCTAAAGTTGTCCGCCACCCCGCCACTATTCTTGCTGCTGTACCCGGTAATGGTCTGCGCCTTTTCGTCCACAGTGATCGCTGATCCTCCATCGAGAGCATCAAGGACAAGGTAAGGCGTCCGCCCCTCAGGGTAGTTGATCCGAAACCTTGCCGCCCGCTCAGTCGGCACCATCGTCACCCGGGTGTCGTAGTCTGCCAGATAGACACGATAGCTGTAGGGAGTAGCTACCTCTGAGAAGTGAGAGAACCACGATGCCCTCTCGTCCTGATCTGGAGAGGGTTTGTCAGTCGTAGGCATCAGGACCAGCTGACCATAGTCATTCATCCATGGACTGGGCTGGTGGGTCTGCTTGAAGCCCCTGATCTTCTGTGCGTCATAGGTGTACTGCCACCCATCGCTCATCTTACCCGTCAGGGGGGTCCAGGCGTTCATTCCCCAAGGTCGAGCAATCACGGGATAGGTATTTCCGGCGGAGAGATCATGACTGCTGTCGGTACCCATCAGCACTTGGACATAGTCCACCGGCTCTTGGGCAAAGAGACCGACAGAGAGGAGGATGAAAAGGGATGCAAAAGAGAGCGTGCGTCTAATCATTTGGACTCTAAGCTTAGCACCTCACCGACAAGGTCATAGTCGGCAGTGCCGGTGATACGTACCTGACAAAACTCCCCCACTCTTGTCTCTCCCGAAAGGATCACCTCGGGATCCACATCAGGCGAGTCGTACTCCGTCCGACCGACATAGTGTCCCTCCTCAGCTCGGTCTACCAGCACCCTGAACGTCTTACCCACCATTGATTCCGCCGTCTCTATGGCAATCTCCTGCTGCAGGGTCATCAAGCGATCATAGCGTTCCTCCTTGACCTCCTGCGGGACATTGTCGCTGTAGTGAAGGTAGTCGTAAGTCCCCTCCTCATGGGAGTACATAAAGGCACCCATGCGCTCAAATCGCTGCTCTCTGACAAAGTCCATAAGCTCCTCAAAGTCCGCATCCGTCTCCTCCGGATGGCCTACCATCAGGGTGGTCCGGATCGCTATGCCTGGGACCTCCTCGCGCATACGGCGTAGGAGCTCCTCCGTCTCCCGACGGGTCACTCCCCGTCGCATCACTCTGAGCATATGGTCAGAGGCGTGCTGGAGGGCAATATCGAGATACTTACAGACCTTGGGTTGCTCGCGCATCACCCTCAGGAGATCCATCGGGAATTGTGCTGGATAGCCATAGTGGAGTCTCACCCACTCGATCCCACCGACTTGACAGATCTTCTCGATCAACCCTGGCAGTCGTGGCTCCCCATAGAGATCCCGCCCGTAGTAGGTGAGATCCTGAGCTATGACGAGCAGCTCCTTCACCCCCGAGGCAGCCAATCCTCTCACCTCCTCGAGGATCTCCTCCTCCGGTCGGGAAATGTGCTTGCCGGTAATGATCGGGATGGCACAGTAGGCGCAGTGCCGACTGCAGCCCTCCGCAATCTTCAGGAAAGCATAGTGATCCGGCGTGGTCGTCAGGCGGGAGTCAGCGACAATAGTGTGGTATGCCTTCCCAAGGTGACTGATCAGATCCTTCCAGTCAAATTTCCCATATATCCCATCCAGCTCCGGGATAGCCTCCCTCAGCTCCTCCCGGTATCGCTCACTGAGACAGCCCATGACATAGACCTGCCCCACCTGCCCCGAGGACTTACCGGAGACCACCTCGAGGATCATATCAATGCTCTCCTTCTTGGCACTCTCGATGAAGCCACAAGTATTGACCACCACGATCTCGCCCTCGACCTTCTCGGGGTTATGGCAGACCGTGTAGCCACTCTCCGCAAATTGTCTCATAAGCCGCTCCGAGTCAATCAGATTCTTGGAGCAGCCCATGGTGATGACGTCTACCCTATTCTTCCGCATAAGCCGAGCTGTCAGAGCGAACCCTCAAACAGGGAGTCCACGAACTCCTCCTTATTGAAGAGCTGCAGGTCGGTCATCTGCTCTCCGAGACCGATATACTTGACCGGGATCTTGAATTGGTCCGAAATACCAATCACCACCCCACCCTTGGCAGTACCATCCAGCTTAGTAATGGCGAGGGTATTGACGTCGGTCGCCTCGGTAAATTGCTTGGCCTGCTCAAAGGCATTCTGCCCGGTGGAGCCGTCCAGCACCAGCAGGATCTCCTGCGGTGCCTCCGGATGAACCTTCTGCACCACTTTGCGGATCTTCGAGAGCTCATTCATCAGCCCCACCCTATTGTGAAGCCTCCCGGCAGTGTCGATGATAATCACGTCTGCACCATTGGCCTTGCCGTGCTCAACGGTATCGTAGGCAACGGAGGCCGGGTCGGAGCCCATCTTCTGCTTGATGACCGGGACACCGACGCGCTCTCCCCAGATCTCCAGCTGCTCAATGGCCGCAGCGCGGAAGGTATCCGCAGCCCCAAGCACCACATTAAGCCCCTCACTCTTATACTGATAGGCGAGCTTGCCGACGGTGGTGGTCTTACCCACGCCATTGACCCCCACGACGAGGATCACGTAGGGCTTGACCTGCTTGGAGAGGTCAAAGGAGGTGCCATCCTCCGTCTCATTCTCAGCGAGGAGTGCCGCAATCTCCTCCTTAAGCAGTCGATTGAGCTCCCCGGTGCCCACATACTTATCCTGAGCGACACGCTTCTCGATCCGGTCAATGATCTTCAGCGTCGTCTCCACGCCCACGTCACTGGTGATGAGTGTCTCCTCGAGCTTGTCAAGTACCTCGTCATCCACCTTGGACTTCCCCGCTACGGAGTGGGAGAGCTTGTCGAAGAAGCTCTGCTTCGTCTTCTCCAGACCGGTGTCCAGTGTCTCTTTCTTTTTCTTAGAGAATAATCCAAAAAATCCCATCGCTCAATATCTTTAATCCATTCTTGTCTTGTAATCCTCATACCCATAGGCTCGCAGCAGCTCCGGTGTACCATCGCTGTGGAGTAGGTAAATAGAGGGGTGAGAGATGCCATTGAACATAGTCGTCTTCACCGTCGTGTAGTGTATCATATCCTCGAATATCAGCCGCTCCCCCACCACCGGCTCATGGTCAAGGTACCAGTCGCCCATCACATCCCCGCTGAGGCAGCTGTTGCCACCCACACGGTAAGGGCCATACGCATGCTCCTCGTCTTGTACCATGGAGGCTCCCCGGATGACAGGCTGATACGGCATCTCGAGGCAGTCGGGCATATGGCAGGAGAAGGAGGCATCAATCATCAGCGTGGTGACTCCACCATGGGTCACCCGATCGAGGATCGTTGTGATGAGTGGTCCGGTCTGCCAAGCAAAGGCACTCCCCGGCTCCAGGATCACCCGCAGGTGAGGATAGCGGTGATGGAAGTCGGTGAGGAGCCTGATCAGCAGCTCCACATCGTAGTCCTTCCGCGTCATCAGGTGACCGCCCCCAAAATTGACCCACTTAGCTCGCTCGAGATAGCGACCAAACTTCTCCTCGATCACGCCAAGCGAGCGCGCAAAGGTGTGCGAGTCGTCCTCGCAATGCGAGTGGATGTGGATCCCCTCGATCCCGACCGGCAGTTCGTCAGGCAGGTCGGCAAGCGGCACGCCCAGTCTTGAGTCCGGTGAGGCGGGATTGTAGAGGTCGGTCTCGATCTCGCTGTACTCAGGATTAAGCCTGAGTCCACAGCTGATCGAATGCCCAGCATAGTCGCGAACCGTGGGATACCAGTGGTCAAATTGGGAGAGAGAATTGAAGGTGATATGGCTGCTGCAGCGCAATATCTCCTCCATCTCATCCGGACGATAGACCGGAGCATAGGTATGGGTCAGGGAGCCCATCTCCTCGTAGCCCAGCCGCGCCTCCGACAGGGAGCTGGCAGTAGTGCCACTGATGTATTCCCTAAATATCGGGAAGGTCTTCCAGAGAGCAAAAGCCTTAAAGGCAAGTATGATCTCCACGTCCGCCTCGACCGACACGCATCGTATCAGCTCCAGATTGCGTCTCAGGAGCGTCTCCTCCATCACATACGATGGAGATGGTATATTGTGATAGCATTCCTTCATTACTCAAAGGTACCAATTTATTGAGGTCGCCCCATAAGAGGTCACCAGACGTGCTGAAAAAGCCTGCAGGACACACCTATACAAAGTCAATCAGCGGTGTGCTTTTTTCAGGAGAAGACACCATCAATCTAATACCGATATTAGTGATCTCTAATATCGATAAAAGAATTGAGCCTGACGTTGGGGGATTTTCCGTCGTCTGCCAACAGACTCTCGAGGGGCTAATAGACATCTCATCTACAGCGGAAGCATAAGAATTCGGTCGGTGAGAAAGAATTGCTTATTTTTGTCTCAGTAAAGAACAATTACCCTTTGCCATCATCTAAATCAACCATCTTTTTATGAGTCACACATTAGATAATATCGACATCAAGATCCTTAAGGAGCTTCAGCAAAATGGGAAGATGACCACTAAGGAGCTTGCCAACCGCGTCGGGCTCTCTCAGTCACCGGTCTTTGAGCGACAGCGCAAGCTGGAGCAGGAGGGATACATCGTGAGGTACGCTGCCATCCTGAGCCCTCAGAAGACGGGAAATAACATCCAGGTGTGGTGCAACATCAAGCTTAAGAAGCACGCACAGGAGATGGGACAGGACTTTATGAGCAAGATCGTTGACTTCGACGAGGTGGTTGAGTGCTACAATACTTCGGGGGACTATGACTTCATGGTGAAGATCCTTGTCCATGATATGTCAGAGTACCAGAATTTTGTACTCAACAAGCTCGGCACGATCGACAGCATCGGTAGCCTCGACAGTGTCTTTGTGCTGGGCGTAGTCAAGCAGACACCGGCACTCCCGCTGAAAAATATTGACGAGTGAGACTCCCCGGCACTCAGGGATGGAGGGTAAGCAGTAGCATGGCTCCGTAGGAAGACTTGCGGTAGGGGTACTGCCGACCGGTGACGAGGGGGGTACGTATATCCTCTCTCCAAAACCCTCTGATGGAGAGGCTCCGAGAGCAGTGATAGTCCAGCGTCAGTCTTAGGCTGTGGGTGTCAAGTCCCCGCAGCCTGTTTTGAGTGGAGCGTCTGAGGTCTGCCTCCTCCAGCGATGTGTGCGTAAAGGAGTACCCAAGGCTACTCTCAAGGTTGGTAGAGGTGGAGGACAACAAGGGGAGGCTTGACCGAATAAGGGCAGGAAGCTTGAGTTGATACCGGAGTGAGACGTCACACCTCCGATCGGTTTGGGAGAGGAGTCTGAGACTCTCCGTGAGGATGGAGTGCGACTTACGGAGGACATACGCTGCTGAGAGCGTGAGGCTCTTGCCGACGGAGGTGTCAAGCCCCAGCAGAGGGCTGAAGAGATCGGTGGTGGTGATCGTCTGAAGATCGTATGGTGCGCCGCTCCCGGTGTCGCTCCTCAGGCGGTAGTCGGGGAGCTCAAGGAGTCCTCTGTACTGATGCTTGATCAGGAGTTGGGGTGTAAGCGATCGCACGGCGTCAGAGAGCGAAGCGAGGTCGATCGTGAGGAGCCAGTTGGGAAGAAGATTGAGCGACGAGGGTAAGCCCCGCTGCATTTTGGGACTGACGAGATATCCGGATGCGAAGCGGTCAATGGCCTGCTCGGTGGTTGGGTTTTCCGCCAACTCTCTTAACAGTAGTTCCGTCCGATCGCCTCGAAGCCCAATGGTGGACATCGTGAGCCGTCCGCTCATATCAACTACATCTCCGGTGATGCTGCTACATATATAGGAGTTGCTCTTCGTCTGAGTGAGGAAGAGCTCTACAGAAAGTCCTCGGACCGGTTGCAGGCTCAGAGCGCAGGAGAGATCGTCCTTGACAAAGTAGGAGGGAAGGCGACTGAGAGAGCTATCGTCCATTATCCAGCGAGACCGTACCGCATGACCTATCTCACCCGCATAGTCGCTGATGCTAAGCATATAGCCGATCGTGGGGGACAGCACTTGTCCCTGATGTCCGAAACCAAAGATCTTGCCGGCCTCGGGCAGGAAGCCGGGGATCATACTCCCGCCATCGTGACTGTATCTCAGCCGAAGCTCCCCCACCCGCTTGGATGCCTTGCTGAGGTCGTACCGTGCTTGGAGATCAAGGCGTCCATTATTCTTGATCGTGTGGCCGCTCGACCGGTCGCCCGCCACGACACCTCGACTCCAGCTGTAGTCTCCGCTATAGGATAGACTGGCGTACAGTGGCGACAGGAGGGAGTGGCGCATACTCGGGGTATGAAGTGTGATGCTGTAGCGCCCCTGATACCTGTCGGTAGTGCCAAGTGAGACAATGGAGCGGAGGATCTGGTCCGTGAATAGCCGGAAAGAGAGGTCACTCTCCCCTTGGGCGACTTCCGGAGGGATATTGTCAATGAGAGCAAAAGTATTGCTGTGGATGGTGAGTGAGCCAAAGTCGACAGGCGACCACTTGATGCCCAAAGAGCGGTCCCAGAGCCAATTCCGATAAACTTGAGCGGACTGCTCCTTCTCCTCCCCGGGTGTGGGCATGAGGGACGTATTGTCCACTCGACTCCAGCCACTATGGAGCCTGAGGTAATCCCCATCGCCCCCCTCTGCCCGGTAGTCTATGGTGGTGTGCATCCGTCTATTTTTCTCCTCTATCACTCGGGGATCCTTGCGCTGATGATGGGTGAGGTCGTAGGAGAAAGTGAGATCGGACCTTGACTTATCACCCGAGGTGAGTGGCTCTCCCTCAGGACTCACTCTCCAGTTGCTGAGGCTGAGATGATCAGCACACTCGAGGTAAATGGGTTCCCTCCCTCGGTAGGGCAGATCAGTGTCGTAGGGATCATAGCGCGGTGTCCTTTTATTCTCAAGAAATGTGTATCGGACAGGCGCTTGGATACCCCACTCTCGAGGTAGAAGCTTACCCAGCTCCAGCATAGTCTCCAGGTCAATATAGGTTTGTGTGAGTTGCTGCCGGAGACGGACATCATTTCGTATGTCGCCATAGCCACCGGACTGACCGCCAACCTTAAGACTGGCGGAACCAAGGTCGGAGAGCGTCGCCTGTATGTCGGTGAGCCAAGCACTGCCACCCATTTGACCGGCGCCTGAGACGGTGAGCTCATTGACCCACACCTCTGCACTGATGCGCCCACTGCCCCTGTTTCTAACACCGATCAAGATAGCTGAGAGGTTGCCGAGAGAGGGATAGCCCTTGATTGAGACTCTGCCTCGTGTGTAGAGCTCCCTCTTATCAAGAGTTCCCTGAGAGGCACGCTCCTGCTTCAGTCCGGTCAATTCGCTAAGATCGATCTGTAGGACATTGGAGAGGGGCCAGATCAAGTCCTGCTTCTCCGAGGTGCTCATCCTGCTGTAGTCTCTCCTTGGGGTCACCATCAGGGGGAGACGATACTCGTAATAATTGGCGGAGTAGTCCGATCCCAGTCGGACAAAGAGCTCAAGATCCCGATCCCTTACTTCTCCCTCGGCATGGGTATGAAGTGTAAGATACCGGTAGTGGCGCAGGTCAAGATCGGTAGCCCGATAGACTGCTGCCACCTCGTCCTTCTCCATACTTGGGATCGAGAGGGCAAGCGCCTTCTCATCATAGCGAGCCAAGGAAAGGGTGCCACGCCTCCGGTCACGGACTACTCCCTTAGGGGAGACGTAGGGAATGGGGGATCTGCCCGAGTCCTCCTCAAGGCTGTGGGTCTGCAAGGTCAGCTCAGCATTGGACCGGTCGGGATCAATGACCGAGGTGTAGCGCTGCCAGGGCGAGGAGATGAGCCGGAGGGAGGCGCACCTGAGGTGTATCGGCGTATCGAAGTGCTGTAGGGTGAGCCGAACCGCCTCCACATCTTGCATTGTGGGGTGAGCTCCGGAGGCGGCATCGTACTTAGAGAGTGGGATGGTAAGCTTGACCCACCTTGAGGAGCGCCCGTCCTCCTCTCGGATCTCCACCTCCCCGGAGTACCACTTTCCTCCGGGACGGAGCGCCTCATTTGTCACCGGCAAGTGGTAGCGAAAGTAGCCATCAGCAGTGGATAGCACTCCATCGCCATTGAGGTCCTCACTATCCGGCAGATCGGTCCGTGCCGACTGGTGCCCCTGGATGAGCCGCGGCAACGAATTTCCCTCCGTACCATTGATATACTTATACCTGCTCAGTATGTCCGCCTCCACCCTATCCCAGTATTCCCCGAGGTAGAAGTGGTAGTCATCACCGGAGGGGTCATCAAGCGGCGAACCGGGTAGCCGAACTCCGTCCACACTCCACGCTTGTGGATCAATGTGGGTAGCGACAGACTTGAGGTACGAGGCAAAGAGGACCTGCTCATCCGACGAGGAAATACCGTCCAAGCCGACATCCTGCTCATCAATGCTCTGAGAGGAGAAAGAGCGGGACGAAGGGAGCGTCTCCGATCGCCGACCGTGGGGGGTAGTCACCTTGGGCAGGTCACTCTCAAAGTCGAGAGCGCCATCCGGGATGACCTCCTCAGAAAATCTACCAAGATCGAGCATCAAATCCCCCTCCGGGACATCGGGACGAATGGAGAAAGGATCCAATACCCAGAGCTCAATGGAGGTGATGCGCTCCTTCTCCAAGTCCCTTATCTCCAGAGGTGATACGATGGATGCCCAGTTGTCGTGAGGTCGAGCAAGCTTGCCATCCGACGTCCAGCCCTCTGTGCGATAGTTGTAGGGGCCGCGCTCATCCGGATAGTACGAGAGGTTTAGCATTTCGATGATCTGAGTGGTCAGCTGGTCCGGGTCTCTGCCGGGGAAGAGCTCCTCAACTCGATACTCGCGCACGAGGGGACTTTGTCTCAGGTCGGGGCGGCGACTGAGCCCGGTCGGCTGACCGGGTGCCCCCTCTCGTACCAAGAGAGGGTCTACATTGAACCACGCTAAGTGGGCTCTGCATTCGGCACTGCTCTCTCTCAGTGTCGACAGCTGCCACCGCAGCGAGGAGGTCAGGTCGACAGCCGTGCCACCGTCCTCAAAGTCATCCACAATGATCGCCTCTCTGCCTCCGGAGGTATTGTAGTCGGAGATCAAGTGAGCATAAGCCATCTTTGCTCTGAGCGAAACGGGGATCTCTTCCGAGATGGTTGCAAAGCGGGAGAGCCATCGAGACAGCTTTCGAGAGGAGTAGTCGTACGTGAGGTGAGTACCCAGGATCGTATTTCGCAAGTCCTCCTGACCGATCCGCATCTTTTCTCCCCCACAATCCTCCACGTAACCATATAGACTGGCTCCGAGGGTCAGGCGGTAAGCAAGTGCAAGCTCAGCCTCAAGTCCGAAGAGGGACTTCCGCTTGACTTCCGTCTGCGACTCCTGAGGGATGGTGATCTCTATCGGCTCGTCTGAGGTGCTTAGGACTCTCAGCTCGCCCTGCTCGTAGTCGACTGTAAAGTCGGCCCCCTCTATCAGCGCTCGACCGCCCTGCGTCGCAGTGATGCTCCCTCTCGGGATGCGGTGGCCGATCTTGACCGTCTCTTGCGACCTCGCTGAGACCGAGCCCGTGATCCTAAATCGATCCAGATCCTGACGCTCCTTGGCCCTGGTCGGGCTCCCAGTATATAGAATCTCATAGGGCTCATACCCATCGGGGAGAGATCGAAACGGCTCTCTCCTCGGGATGAAAAGTGTGCCCATCTCCTCACTCACCGTCACCCCCGGAGTATAGTCAAGCTGCCCATCACTCACCCCACCTATGCCCCTACTGTCACGCACATCTAAGCCCATCCACTTCATCCAGGTCTCTCCGGATGGAGTCATCTCGGTAGCCACTCCTGTACCGGGCTCTATGTAGCTTAGCTTCACGTCTAAGTCCTCAGCACCATCAAGTCGACCGGTTGCTCCGATGGAGTAGCCGTTCTTCATCATCAGAGGCCAAAGGTCGGATGAGGGGGACTTGTCCCGATCTGCCAGAAGTGCCGCTGTGATCGTACCCGAACTATCTGCATCAAAGGAGCCGACACGGATCCTCTTCCCCTGATACTGGTACTCGTAGGAGACAGCGAGCCGCTTGCTGTCCGAGAGAGGAAACCTGAGCGAGATGAAGCCCAGGATCGGATTGACCTCATAGCTCTCCTCATCCAGTCGCACGGCATAGGGGATCTCGGAGACCTCACCCTGGCCCTGCCCCTCCGGTGGGGTCTCCTTCTCCAAACTAAGAGACCGATAAGCAGCCACTCTGTGTGCCCTACCTCCATTATCCGCGATACCGGCAGACTCGATCCAGACGGAGACACGCAAGATCTTGATATCACTCTCCACCAAGGGCAACTGCCGGAGCGCCTTATCGTATTTCTGTGCAAAAAACTCCGACAGGAAGAAGTGCTTATTGACCTCATAGTCGGAGCTTTTCAGATCAAAAGGGTACACTTGCTTACCCCGTCTGATGGTCATCCGCCTGACATTATCTCTCTGTATCGAGGTGAGGAAGCGTAGCTGCAGAGGTCCCATCCAGAGGTCGCCCGAGACACCGAAGAGGTTGGATGGTGTGGAGATGAGTGGGTTGTGGCTTCGGAAAGAAATGTTGCCCGCTTGGAGGGACTGCAGCATCTCGTATTTCCCTCCCTTATACCCGAGGCGCAGTCTATTCTTGGATGAGCTGAGCCCCCTATCGGTATTGTAGTCAAGGTCTAGCCACAGGCGGTCACCATACCTCACATTGGCGTGCAGATTGCTCTGCTGCTCCAGTATCGGCATTGTCCTCTTGCGATAGCTCTGAGGCAGGAGAGGATTATCCTCCCATATCGTCGACCTGCCGGCCGAGAGGGTGACTGAGCCATTCGTCACGACTCTGAGCCGGGGAGGGGCGTTACTCACGCTATCGCTCGGCAGCTGCTGTGCGAGTGCTGACGCCGAGAGCAGCAGTCCGGCCACGCAGAGCATGAGGTTCAGGCAGCCCTTCATCAGCAGTCGGTAGGATGATTAGAGCATCTGCAGACCTCGGCGGATGATGTCATTGACGCTCATATCAGGATCCTCCTTGACCAGCATAGCGATCACCTTATGAGCCATAGCCTTTGTGTACCCCAGCGTGACAAAAGCCTGCTCCGCCTCCTCGTAGAGTTCCCTCCTCGCCAGTGGTACCGCCTTGTCATCCCGGGTAAGATCCTTAGCATCGATGAAGTCAGCCATCTCGGCGACCACCTTGTCCTTAAGATCAAGTATCGCCCGCTTAGCAGTCTTGACTCCAATCCCCTTGACCCCTTGCAGGGACCTGTCGTCTCCGGCCGCGATGATCGAGACCAGCTCCTTAGGGGTAAAAGTGCTGAGGATAAGTCGCCCGGTGGCAGGCCCTATGCCGGAGACCCCGATCAGGAGACGAAAGATCTGTCGCTCACTCTGATCAAGAAAGCCATAGAGCTCGTACGCATCCTCACGGATGACCTCATGGACAAAGAGTCGAACCTCTCCGGCCCCCAGACGGTCCAGAGCGTTGTAGGTATTGAGGGTGATATTGAGCAGGTACCCTATGCCGCCTGCCTCCACGACAACAGATGCCGGATTCTTGGAGAAAAGTTTCCCGTAGATATACTCAATCATAGTGGAAAGGTACGAAAAAAAAGAAGTCCAGCCAGCCTAAAAAGTGAAGCCCCTTGAATGAGACCTAAGTCAACATCCAAGGGGCTTCGGGGGAGGGAGTGGCGCGACTTGGAA
Organism: Porphyromonas sp. HMSC065F10; assembly: GCF_001808555.1. Lineage (GTDB taxonomy): Bacteria > Bacteroidota > Bacteroidia > Bacteroidales > Porphyromonadaceae > Porphyromonas_A. The sequence goes on along the minus strand of NZ_KV793803.1, from coordinate 90,652 downwards.
TTGAACCAAGGACACATGGATTTTCAGTCCATTGCTCTACCACTGAGCTACCGCGCCATTTGCGCCATACGAGAGATGTACTCTTCGTTTTTGCACTGCAAAGGTAAGATAAAAATTTGGATTAGCAAGCCCCCTTTTCGTCCTCACCATCTCTCATCGACCTGAGGAAAGTGACGACTCAGGCTGTACAAGCCTCGACAGACCGAGCGACGAAATGTTATAACTACCTAAAGATGACGCTCCTCACCGGATCCCAAAGAGATCAGGACCCTTGAAAGCAATAAAAAAGGTATATTTGCCAGCGTATTTGATCACCTAAGGAAACGATTACCAAGTTATGACGACAACTCTCATACTCACTCTTGCACTCGTAGGGATAGCTGTGCTACTCTTGGGCGTGCGGGTGTTTTTCGTGAAAGGTGGAGAGTTCCCTAAGACCGAAATAGAGGATCAGCCCGCACTGCGCGCTAAGGGACTCGTCTGCGGCAATAAGATCACCGCACTTGAGATGAAGCATCGGGACCTATACGATCGCATCAGCGAGGGTCAGGAGCTCCCGGACGACTAAGACCTCCATCACTTTGATTGATCACACTTACATCTCTTATCATACAGTCATTCTCCAAAACCATTAATTCTCAAAGGAGTCATCTCGGGCATCTCTGCCTACAGCTCCCAGCATTTCATCAATGAAGAACTCTACAAATACCATCATCACCGTCATCTTGGCGGTAGCAGTAGTTGCACTTTTTGTGCTTCACTTCGCAGACAAGCCCAAAACTCCCAAGATGGCGCCCATGCCTACCGGCGACTCTACCGTTGTTATGCCGATAGCTTACGTCACCATTGACAGCCTGATGACCCAGTACAACTATGCCAAGGACGTCAACGACAAGCTTATGGCATCCGCTGAGACCAAGCAGGCAAACCTCAACGCTCAGGGTCGTCAGCTTGAGAAGGAGATGCAGGACTTTCAGTACAAGATGAATAACAACGCCTTCTTCAGCCAGGAGCGTGCCGAGCGGGAGTACCAGAGGCTTGCGAAGAAGCAGCAGGACTTCCAGCAGCTCCAGCAGAAGCTGTCAGGTGAACTGATGGAGGAGCAGGCTAAGACGATGAAGTCGCTCTCCGATACCATCTGGTCTCAGATACGCACCTACAATGAGCTCCACGGACACTATCAGGTGATCCTCACCAACCAAGGTGGCTCAATCATCTACTCGGTGCCTATGTACGACATCACTGAGGAGGTGATCAAGTATCTCAACGATCAGTACGACCCCTCCAAGAGCACCGCAGAGAAGGAGGAGACGGACAAGAAGTAAGCCCCCTCACGATGGCGCCCTACCCTTATCAAGGATGGGCTGACCATCTAAAAGCAAGTCCCACAGTGCTCCTCTTGACGGATCTCTGTGGGACTTTTTTCTGAGCAAAAGAAGAAGGGTATGAGATACTTCCTCTACATAGCATACGATGGCACCGACTTCCTCGGCTGGCAATCGCAGCCGGAGGGACGCACCGTGCAGGGGGAGCTGGAGCAGAGACTCAGCACGATGCTTCGCCTTCCCATATCCATCACGGGTGCCGGTCGGACCGACACGGGGGTGCATGCCAGTCGAATGGTTTGTCATCTGGACCTCGACCTGTCGGGCAGAGAGATGGGGGAGATGGTCTATCGTTTGCGACGCTTCCTTCCCCCCGACATTGCCTTACTGGAGGTCAGGCGGGTGACCGCAGATGCCCACGCCCGATTTGATGCGACAAGTCGCCGGTACGGATATCACGTAAGGACTACAGCCTCACCCTTCACCAGGAAATACTGTACCCCTGTGCCCGAGTCGCTGGACTTTGAGGCTATGAACCAAGCGGCCACTTATCTCATCGGTGAGCACGACTTTACCACCTTCTCCAAGAAGCACTCTCAGGTCAGGACGCACAACTGCATCGTCACAGAGGCGAAGTGGGAGCGTGACCGCTCCTTCGGTGAGTGTTGCTACACCTTTCACATCACGGCCAATCGCTTCTTGAGAAATATGGTCCGTGGCATAGTGGGGACACTATTTGAGGTTGGGCGTGGGAAAATGGACCCATCGGCCTTCGGAGATCTCTTATCCGCCCGTGACAGATCCCTCTGCGGCTCGTCTGCGCCGAGCGAGGGATTATTCTTGGAGGAGGTGACTTACCCAGAGACCATTTTTGCCTCGGAGGCTGAGTCTGGAACGCCACTCCGGGATACTCCCAAGGAGTGAAAAATGAGTACCTTTGTACTGATAGGTAAGAAGTATCACACTAATCCATATTTACCATGCCTCCGGGACCAAGGTTTTTTCGTGGCTTTAGAGCAGTCGCAATAGCAGGAGCCGCCATCTCAATCATCGGCGCGATCGTCTGCCTGATATTCTTAGCAGGCTGGATGAAGACCTACTTCGCACTGCTGTGCCTGATACTGGCACTCAATTTCGGTCTGATGCTCTACTTCATCAGTCACAACGATCCGTCCAAGAGGGGTAAGAAAGAGGAATAAACATCACACATTCATACACATCTTATGAGAGTAAGCGAATTACAGAAAGAGAGAAAGGCCTATCAGCCCAAGATGCCTGACGTGCTGAAAGGGAAGCTACACACCGTCAAGGGCAACCCCACGGAGTCGGTAGCTGACCAAGAGAGAGTCAAGGGACTCTTCCCCAACACCTATGGCATGCCGAGTATCACCTTTGAGAAGGGGGAAGATGCCGATGCCAAGCACGACCCGATCAATGTAGGGGTCCTCTTATCCGGTGGACAAGCCCCCGGCGGACACAATGTGATTGCGGGGATCTTCGATGGCATCAAGGCACTTAATCCCAAGAGCAAGCTCTACGGATTCCTAATGGGACCCTCCGGTCTGATCGAGCACAAGTATATCGAGCTCACCGATGAGATCATCGATGAGTATCGCAATACGGGAGGCTTTGATATGATCGGCTCCGGTCGCACGAAGCTGGAGACTAAGGATCAATTTGACAGCGGACTCCAGATCCTGCGCGAGCTCCACATCTCTGCTCTCGTGATCATCGGCGGTGATGACTCCAATACCAATGCCTGTGTACTCGCTGAGTATTACAAGTCGATCGATGCCGGAGTACAGGTGATCGGCTGTCCCAAGACGATCGATGGGGATCTCAAGAATGAGCAGATAGAGACCTCCTTTGGCTTTGACACAGCCACAAAGGTCTACTCCGAGATCATCGGAAACATTGAGCGCGACTGCAACTCTGCGCGCAAGTACTGGCACTTCATCAAGGTGATGGGACGCTCTGCCTCTCACATCGCACTTGAGTGCGCTCTACAGACGCAGCCTAATATCTGTCTCATCTCGGAGGAGGTAGAGGAGAAGAAGCAGTCCCTAAGTCAGATTGTAGAATATATTGCCTCGATAGTGGCTAAGCGTGCTGCTGAGGGCAATAACTTTGGTGTAGCCCTGATCCCAGAGGGGCTGATCGAGTTTATCCCCTCTATGCGAGATCTCATCAGCGAGCTGAATGACCTCCTCGCCAAGGTGGGAGACGACTTTGCTCACACCCCGAAGGAGGAGCAACTTGAGTTCATAGCCTCACGACTCTCAGCAGATAATGCAGAGGCCTTCCGCTCCCTGCCCGACACGGTTGCCTATCAGATCGCCGGAGAGAGAGACCCACACGGCAATGTACAAGTGTCACTCATCGAGACAGAGAAGCTCCTCTCGGGGATGGTGGCAAAGAAACTCGCAGAGTGGAAGAAGGAGGGGAAGTACGAGGGCTCCTTTAAGACTCAGCACCACTTCCTCGGCTATGAGGGACGATGTGCTGCTCCATCCAATTTTGATGCCGACTACTGCTATACCCTGGGCTTTACAGCAAGTAAGCTGATCGAGGCCGGTCTGACGGGATATATGAGCTCTGTACAAAATCTCACGAGAGAGGTCTCGCAGTGGATTGCCGGTGGCACGCCGATCACGATGATGTTCAATATTGAGCGTCGCGGAGGAAAGGACAAACCGGTGATCCGCAAGGCACTTGTTGACCTGGAGGGCGCTCCGTTCAGAGAGTTTGAGAGCCATCGCGAGGAGTGGGCTAAGGAGACCGCTTTCGTCTATCCGGGACCGATTCAGTACTGGGGTCCGAGCTCCGTCTGCGATCGTCCGACTAAGACCATCCTTCTGGAGCACAAGTAAGGCTTGAGTACCCAATAACGCCTAAGGGGCGGGATCGGAGCATTCCGATCCCGCCCCTTTTGCTATATTTGTCCACGGGGATATTCAGTGACCTTTAGAGTAAATATATGAGGATAAACATCATAGGCTCGACCCATCAGACCGCTTCACTTGATACTCTTCGAGGTATCCTGGACCTGCTGACCACCGACAGTGCCGATGAGGTAACCATTGATAGTCGGTTTTTTAGCTACCTGATGCAGCACAAAATAGCTCCATCAGGCGTGAAGACCTACCCCCTCAGCGGGACTATTGACACTGACCTAATGGTCTGCATCGGGGGGGACGGCACATTCCTACGAGGTGCAAAATTGGTCGCCGGCACGGAAGCCGGGATCATCGGTCTCAACTCCGGGCACCTGGGTTTCCTCTCCAGTATGCAGCCTGATATCCTCTCCTCTTATTGGGATGAGATACGATCCGGGCGGGCTCAGGTGGACGAGCGAGCCACGCTGGAGGCAGTCGTCACCGATCCGGACGGGAAGGTCATTCACCAAGGGATCGCACTAAACGAAGTCTCCGTCATCAGGCGAGACATCCTGAGTATGATCAGAGTCACCACCAAGGTCTGTGGACAATGGATGGTCGACTACCAGGCAGATGGGGTGCTCGTGTCAACGCCCACAGGCTCCTCCGCCTACGCGCTGAGCGTAGGCGGACCACTTGTTCACCCCAATTGCTCCACACTTCTTATAGTCCCGATAGCCCCCCACTCTCTCACGATGAGACCGATCCTGATACCCGACAGTATGACGATCGACTTCACAATCAGCAGCCGATCAGGGACATTTGCCATCGCTCTGGACGGGAGAGGAAAGGATTTCCCGGACAATTGTCGTGTGACCGTCCGGAAGTCGGATCGGATAGTCAGGGTACTCCACACCAGCAGTTACCAATACTTTGAAAACCTTCGTAAGAAGCTGATGTGGGGTGCCGACTCACGGTCAGTTGATAGTGACGAAGACGAAACCCCTCTATACCCGACTAAAGACTAAAGCTGCAGTTGCCTTACGACTGAGTCATAGAGGCTCTGCTTCCGCTCCATGTGCTCCCGGACACACTGGACATACACATCCTGATCCAGCTCATCCGCTGCATCCAGCTGAGTAGTTGCAGAGGAGGATATCCTCCGATCGATCGCATGCTCCTTGGCAGCATCCTGGATGAGACTGCGATCTATCGTCAGCACCGCATCGATCCAGCGGTCCAGTATCTCATGGACCACCTCTGCTGTCAAAGACTCAGACTTATCAAGCCCGTACCACCGGTAGATCAGATCGTAGCTCCAGTCCCACTCCAGCTCGTAATACCTCTCATGCAGTGATCGGACCTGACTGCTAAAGTCATCAATCGTCGCATATGCAGTCTCTCTCAAGCCATCAGCGAGCCGTCTCACCCCACGCTCGGGAGCAATCATACCACACAAGTCCGTCCAAGGACCTACTCCCTCATCGTGATCCGGTCGGAGTAGCCTGTTGAGATCCTCAATGGTGGCAATCTCTCGGCTCTCCACCTTATCTCGGATACGAGTGATGAGGGAGTTGCCGATAAACTTATCAATCCCAAGCCTATAGATCCTAAGCCCATGGTGCAGGGATGAGGACTTAAGGTGGAGATTATGATAAATATAGGTCTCATCGTGCTGCCCGACAAAGTCAAGCAGCTCCTGCAGCTTTCGATATCCCTGCTCCATTTTCCCCACCGTGTAGGGACTGAGCAGGTTGTAATTAACGCAATCAAGCTTACAGTCTCCCGGTCGGTGATCACGAGAGGGCCACTTCTTGGCATCACGCATCGTCCCTATAGTTAGGAGTGCTCGACCGGGCACGAGATAAGTCTCATTGTGATTCTCGATCACGTAGCTGAAGGGGAAGGCGGAGGTATCCACATGATCCGTATGGCGACCCATGATCAAGCTGAATGGACCGATCCTTGAGGGCCAGAGGATATACGAGTCGCTTGAAGTCTTACTCCCCCGCTCCACGACACCATGATGGATGGGACCGGTCTTGTAGAGGTGATTGCTCTGGTTGGATCCCGAGCCCGCATTGAGGAAAGAGAAAAGGCCGGCGATCAGTAAGGAGCTCTTGTGCATAGATACCGTGAAGGGACCGGCAACAATGGCAGCAGCCTCTCCATTCTCTAAGGTACAGTTACTGAATACCAGAGACTCATTGGCTGAGAAAAGATTTCCCACCTTTGCAGACTGACCGACAAAGACCATATGCAGCGTACAATTATCCACCATTGAGGCACCGGCAGCTGCGATGAAGTGCTTACCGATCACTCCATTACCGACCACAGCCGGGTATCCGGGGCGGCTGCAGAGAGAGAAGTCGCTGAGGATCGATGCACCATCGATGATGCTCCCATCGCCTATGTACCCATCTGTGACGGTACCGGTATTGACGATCCTCACGTTGTCTCCTATCGTCCCCCGCTCCGAGCGGCACTCCTCCACGTCCGCACTAATCAGCCGTACCAGCTCCTGATGGACGGGATCCGAGTCAGGGGTAGTCACCAGCAGGTAGGCTATCTGAGCGGTCAACTTGCGAGAGAGAGGCACCTCTATGCCACCGGTCTCATTGAGTACCGGCACAGACACGCCATTGCCGAAGGTCGACGCGCCTGACATATAGATGGCATTGACATTACTTATCGTGACGTCAGCTCCTATATCGTAGTCCGATATGCAGTCGCGGACATTGGCAATATACGCTCCATCCCCGATGGTTGTGTCCTTCAGCAGCGCGTGACAGATGCCATTACTCCGCTTGATCCCATACCTATCTATGTGGGTGCCGGATAGGTCACCAAGGGTACAGTGGCCCACAAACGTCACCTCGGTCAGCTGTGAGGGGGCAAAGGTCTCACTCACCTCGATGCGACTCCAGTCATCTGCCTGACACCGCCTATTTTCCTCCAGAAGCGTGATCTCCTCCTCTGTCAAGTGTCTCATGATAATCTATTTCTTTAGAAAATAAATCTCCATAAATGACGAGTGCGACTAACAAACCTGTCAGTCGCACTCGCTTAAAATCTAATAACCCTCCTCCTGCAGAAGGACGTACATACTACGCATCTACAGTGGCAAAGGTGGCATTCTCCTTGATGAAGTCTCTTCGAGGCTCCACATCCTCACCCATAAGCATTGAGAAGACTCGATCTGCCTCAACGGCATTCTCCAGAGTGACCTGCTTGAGATAGCGTCCCTGAGGATCCATAGTCGTCTCCCAGAGCTGACTGGCGTCCATCTCTCCAAGACCCTTGTATCGCTGGGTGATGATCTTAGACTCATCACCGGCGCCATACTGGGCAATAAAGTCCGCCCTGTCTTCGTCATTGAAGCAGTAGTCAATCTTGTCCCCACTCTTGGTCCGGCACTGATAGAGCGGTGGATTGGCAATATAGATGTATCCCTCCTCCACGAGGGCGCGCATGTGGCGGAAGAAGAAGGTGAGCAGCAGGGTGGCGATATGCGCACCATCCACATCGGCATCGGTCATGATGATCACCTTGTGGTATCTCAGCTTGGAGTAGTTAAGCGCCTTGGGGTCATCCTCTGTGCCGACAGAGACACCGAGGGCGGTGTACATTGACTGGATCTCCTTATTCTCAAATACTCTGTGGGGCATCGCCTTCTCCACATTCAGGATCTTTCCTCGCAGAGGCAGGATAGCCTGATACTTGGAGTCGCGACCCAGCTTGGCCGTACCACCTGCCGAGTCTCCCTCGACTAAGAATAGCTCACACTCCTCAGGGTCACGGCTGCGACAGTCTGCCAGCTTGCCGGGTAGACCACCGGAGAACATCGGGCCCTTGCGCTGAACCATCTCTCGCGCTCTCTTGGCTGCAGTACGTGCCTTTGCCGCCAGGACCACCTTATCGACGATGGCACGAGCCTCCTTGGGATGCTCCTCGAGGTACTCCGTCAGGGCATCGCTGACGGCAGAGTCGACGATGCCGGTGATCTCAGAGTTGCCGAGCTTCGTCTTCGTCTGACCCTCAAACTGCGGCTCAGCCACCTTGATAGAGATCACGGCTGTAAGTCCCTCACGGAAGTCATCACCAGTGATCTCGACCTTCTCCTTCTCAAGGATGCCGGAGTCATCGGCATATTTCTTCAGGGTTCGTGTCAGTGCACGACGGAAGCCGGTCAGGTGAGTACCACCCTCTCCGGTATGGATATTATTGACGTAGGTGAAGATATTCTCATTGAAGTCCGTATTGTAGGTCATAGCGACCTCCACCGGGACATCATCACGCACAGTATTGATATCTATGACATCGCTGATGAGGGGTTCCTTATTGGCATCCAGATACCTCACGAAGTCAACCAGACCATGAGCCGAGTGGAATGACTCACGCCTGGGGTTACCATCCTCATCCCTATCCCTGTAGTCGGTCAGTTGGATCTCAAGCCCTCCATTAAGGAAAGCAAGCTCCCTCATACGCTCCTCAAGGACTGAGAACTGATAGTGGGTGGTAGTAAAAATGGTGTCATCGGGGAGAAAGCGGACTACCGTACCGGTGTGATCACTCGTACCGATCACCTCCAGCTGGCTCACCGGCTTGCCTTTCTCATAGTCCTGGGCATAGATCTTACCATCGCGATAGACCTCTACACGCAGTTTATTGGAGAGAGCATTTACACAGGAGACGCCCACACCATGGAGTCCTCCGGAGACCTTATAGGAGTCTTTATTGAACTTACCTCCGGCATGCAGCACAGTAAGCACCACCTCGACGGCAGGCTTATGAAGCTTGGGGTGCATGTCGACAGGGATGCCTCGGCCGTTATCACGGACTGTGATCGAGTTGTCCTCATTGATATCTACCTCGATCCTATTGCAATACCCGGCCATTGCCTCATCGATAGAGTTGTCAACCACCTCGTTGACCAAGTGGTGCAACCCTCTCGAGCTGACGTCTCCGATGTACATAGCCGGTCGCTTACGAACCGCCTCCAGTCCCTCAAGTACTTGGATGTCGGACGCGTCATACACCTGTGGCTTAGGTGTCTCTATTTCGGTATTCATGGATTGATAATTCTCTTCTTTGTTACTATACAAAGATAGCGAAATAATGCGGATCTGAGAAGAAAAAAGCACCCGTCTCAATGGAGACTATTGCACGAAGGCGATCTGGTGCGTTGCTTTCGGAATTCGGGCTCGGTCACGTACGTGAGTACGCTCCCATCGACCTCATCCTCAGCGTCTTGCATCTCATCTTTCGTGCAAAGTCTCAGCACATTTGAAACAAATGTGCGAGAATGGCACTTCGTGCAACATTCTCCAATGGCTGTCGGACGATGAACGCCCCTGCCCTATTTACCCCGTCAAAAGAGGGGTAACTCTAATACCGATATTAGTGTCACCTAATATCGGTATTAGTGAATTCTTTTATCGGTATTAGAGAGTGCGCTTATGCAGCTGCCTTGTCAAGCATCTTACCTGGAGGGTCCGCAGAGCGCTGTATCGTCCTCCCAAGCGAGCCCCTCCAGAGGATAGTCGTGAGGGTCAGTAGGCACTGTGTCAAAGATCTGAAACTCAAGCCCCAGTCCAACGACAAGCCTCAGCTCCGAGGCGTGCTTCGCGAGGTAACGGTCGTAGTACCCCACGCCATGCCCCACTCTGCTCCCGTCCCGGCGACCAAATGCCACCCCGGGGACGACGAGTAACTCAGGCACCTCCTCATCCTCTATCGGGCAGGTCGGCTCTGGGATCCCGTAGCCGGATAGCTCATAGCCGGAGATATCACCCATAGGGTAGAAGCGAATGGTCTCACCATCATCGCATCTCGGGACAAGAAGGCGACGTGAGCCCTCCGCACGGAGAATACTGATGAGGGCAGCCGTCTGCACCTCATTTTTCATACTCATAAAGAGTCCCACGCTCTGCTCCTGACGATCTCTCAAGAATTTCTCGTAGAGGGATCGACAAGCTCTTGCCGACCGCTCGTCACGCTCCTCAGGAGAGAGCACTCTGAAGTGGTCCCGGACAAGGGCCCTTATCTCTTTCTTAGTGACTGGAGAGCTAAATACTGGTGTCATGATTTAGGATAAAGAAAGTCTACGATTACCTCTCCGACGAAAGACTCATCGGTGAGTAGATCTGACGGCTGAAGAGGTCCACCGCGCGACTGATCATCGGATCACTCTGCGCAGCCACCTTGGCCATAGCATCGTCACCATAGATATACATAATGACAGACTGAGCCATCAGGTCACTGAGGTACTCCTCATCGTGAGAGAGGAGGTAGCCCCGCAGCGGGATATTATAGTCGCGGGCAGCATAGTTGCCCATCAACCATGGTAGTCCCTGTAGTCTCAGGAAGTCATAGCACCGGAGTTCGTCACCAATGTCTGTCAGGTAAGCCCTGTGGCTATCAGCGTAGAGGAAGGCATACTTCTGAGGGATCCCCCTACGCAGGACATCCATCGTGTAGCCTGTAAGCTTGGAGCTGTCCTGAGGGATGAAGATGTCCGGGATAATGCCGCCCCCACCATAGACGAGTCGTCCGCGTCCGGTCTTGTAGACCTTAGAGGAGTCCGTTGGGATTGAGTCGGAGCTGTAGAGCTCACCGTTGCTGAATCGCTTTGCCCAGTCGCTATAGTACTCATCACTGTCGCCTGTATGGTACTCCCTCTGGATGCAGCGACCTGAGGGCGTGAAGTAGCGGGCGATGGTGAGATGAACCGAGGACCCGTCAGGGTACTCAAAGACTTTCTGAACCAGTCCTTTACCGAAGGAGCGTCGTCCGATGACGATCGCCGCGTCGTTGTCCTGCATTGCTCCGCTGACGATCTCTGCGGCTGATGCAGAGGACTCATTGATCAAGATATACAGAGGGAAGTCAATCAGACTGCCACCCCCACTGCTGAGAAATTGCTCTCGCGGGTAGTGAGCGCCTTCGATGTAGATCACCGGCTTATCCTTGGGGAGCATCTCATTGATCATCTTCAGGGCAGACTCGAGGATGCCGCCGGGATTGTCTCTCAAGTCAAGTACAAGGCCCTTCATCCCTCTCTGCTGCAACTGAGCAAAAGCCTGCATGAAGTCATTGTAGGTATTTAGGGAGAAGCCGTCCAAGCGGATCACACCAAGCGAGTCACTCATCATATACTTGGCACCTACCTTACTGGTGGAGACGGGGCCACGCTTTACCCGGACAGTCCTCTGGTCATTGGTGGAGGGATCACGGAGAGTAAGGGTCACCATACTCTCGTTGGCTCCCTTGAGCAGACTCATAATCGTATCGGTAGGGATCTTACCCTCGATGGATCGTCCATCGACACTTATGATGCGATCCCCCGCTCTCACTCCAACGAGATCGGAGGGACCATTGGGGATCGTCCGGATCACAATGGCGGTGTCCTTGAGGGAATTGAAGACCACACCTATGCCGTAGAAGTAGCCCTCCAACTCTTCCCTCTCCTTCTTCCTCTGCTCTGCCGTCAGGTAGCTTGAGTGAGGGTCGAGATGAGACATAAGGCTCGGGATCAGGGTCTCCACTAAGCTGTCGCTCGAGACCTCGTCCACATACTGAGTATTGATCAGGTCAAGTGAGGCTTGGAGCTTACTCAGGGCAGAGTTTTTCCCAAGTCCTGCCCTGTAACGACCGAGGTAGTACCCGCCCCCCGCCAGGAGGAGTGTCGCAAGACCCACAAGGAGAGTAGCAAGTATATTACGGACAGCGTCCTTAGTCATAGCTCAGTGAAGTGATTAGAGATCCTCCGAGGAGTCAATGTCGATATGGTCCACCGTGATGCCCGCCTGACGAAGGAGGTCGATGCCCTCAGTGATGCGGTACTGCGTGGCGTACACCACTCTGCGGATGCCGGCCTGGATAATGAGCTTGGCGCACTCCATACAGGGGGAGTTAGTCACATATATGGTGGCGCCTGTGCTATTATTATTAGAGGCAGCGACCTTGGTAATGGCATTTGCCTCGGCATGGAGCACATAAGCCTTTGTCTTACCCTCATCGTCCTCGCACTTGTTCTCAAATCCGGACGGGGTACCATTATACCCGTCGGAGATGATCATCTTGTCCTTGACAATGAGCGCTCCCACATTGAGCCGCGTGCAGTAGGAGTTTTCCGCCCATATGCGAGCCATCCGGAGGTATTTCTTGTCGACCGCCAGCTGCTTCTTTTCCTCGTGAGATAGAGCCATTGCCTTATCGAGCTATAGAGAGTTACATCCGCTCAGGTACGTCTATGCCGAGGAGGCCCATAGCGGTCTTGATCACCTTGCCGGTCTCTTCGCTCAGGCTGATGCGGAAGGAGCGGAGCTGCGCATTTTCCTCCCGAAGGACAGGGCAGTCGTGGTAGAACTGGTTGTAGAGCTTCACCAAGTCGAAGGTGTAATTGCAGATCGCAGCGGGATTGAGATCATCCGCAGCGGCTGACACCACGCTCGGGAAACGGTCGATCGCCTGTACGAGCGATTTTTCCTTCTCCTCCAGCTCAAGAGCGGCCCCCTTCCAGTCGACGCGATCACCGGCCTTGCTGACCAGACTGCAGATACGAGCATAGGTGTACTGGATGAAGGGCCCGGTATTACCATTGAAGTCAATGGACTCCTCTGGGTCAAACATCATATTCTTCCGTGGGTCGACCTTCAGGAGGAAATACTTCAGAGCGCCCATCCCGACGATCTCGTCGACCTCTTTGCGCTCATCCTCGGGGAGCTCCTTGATCTGCCCCTGCGTCTCGCTTACATTATGCGCCTCCTCGTGCATCGCCTGCATCAGATCATCTGCATCGACGACCGTACCCTCACGGCTCTTCATCTTGCCGTTGGGGAGCTCCACCATACCGTAGGAGAAGTGGACAAGCTCCTTGCCGAAGGGGAAGCCGAGCTTATCGAGCAGAATGGAGAGGACCTGGAAGTGGTACTCCTGCTCATTACCCACCACGTAGACCATGCGATCGATGGGGTAGTCAGCAAAGCGCATTTTCGCCGTACCTATGTCCTGAGTCATGTAGACCGACGTGCCATCGGAGCGAAGCAGGATCTTGCGATCCAGACCATCCTCACGGAGATCAGCCCACACGGAGCGGTCCTCGTCCCGGACAAAGAGCCCCTCGTCCAGTCCGCGAAGTACCTCTTTCTTTCCCTCAAGATAGGTGTCGCTCTCGTAGTAAATCTTATCGAAGTCTACCCCCAGACGCTTGTAGGTCTCATCAAATCCGGCGTAGACCCAGTCGTTCATCCTCTTCCAGAGCGAGCGTACCTGCTCATCACCGGCCTCCCACTTCTCGAGCATCTGCCGAGCTTCCTTCATCAGCGGGCTGGCTGCCTCGGCCTCTTCCTTAGAGAGGCCCTGAGAGTCCATCAGCTCCTTTACTTCGGCGCGATAGTGCTTATCGAAGAGGACATAGAAATCTCCCACTAAGTGGTCCCCCTTCTTTCCTGAGCTCTCCGGCGTAACGCCATCGCCCCACTTGAGCCACGCCAGCATTGACTTACAGATGTGGATGCCTCGGTCGTTGACGATATTAGTCTTGATCACCCGACAGCCGTTAGCCTTGAGTATCTGTGCAAGGCTGTACCCGAGGAGGTTATTCCGCACATGGCCAAGGTGAAGCGGTTTATTGGTATTAGGCGAGGAGTACTCGATCATATAGAGCGGCGCATCCTCACCGGTGACACGAGTCCCAAATCGCTCCTGATCAGCCACCTCACCGAGCTGGTCCACATAGAGGGCAGAGGTGAGAGAGAGATTGAGAAATCCCTTGACCACATTATAGCTCTGGATCATCCGAGGAAAGTGGGCTGCCAGGTAGTCACCAATGGCATTACCCAGCTCCTCGGGCTTCATATGAGCCTGCTTGAGGAAAGGGAAAACGACAAGGGTAAAGTCCCCCTCCTGATCCTTCCTGGTGGGATCCAGCCGTACCTCTTCAGGTGAGAGGTCTATGTCAAAAAGGGTCTTCAGAGCATCCGATACCGCTCTCTGGAGATGATTCTCAAGTGTATGATAAGATCTATTAGTCATAAGGATTAGTCGACAAGTTTATTAGTAGTTGTATCCGGGAAAATCACTGTCGGCTCAAAGTGAAGAGCCTCCTCCGGTGTCATCTGTGCATAGGATATGATGAGGACAATGTCACCAGGCAGGAAGTGTCGAGCAGCAGCTCCATTGAGACAGATCGTCCCGCTACCTCTCTCACCGGGGATCACATAGGTCTCCAGCCGAGCACCATTATTGTTATTGACCACCTGCACCTTCTCTCCCTGGATTAGGTGAGCGGCATCCATCAGCTCCTCATCGATGGTGATACTACCCACGTAATTAAGGTTTGCCTCAGTGACGTGGACTCGATGGATCTTGGACTTCAATACTCCGATATACATTGACTTGATACCTATATCTGATTGCGGGGCAAAATTAGCCTTTTTTCAGCTCATCACTATCCCCGCACTCCGTCCCATAGATAAGTGCGACGGCATAAGCGGTCATACCCTCCTCTCTCCCGACCGAGTCCATCCGCTCATTGGTGGTTGCCTTGATCGAGATATCCTCTGGGGAGACCTCCAGGAGCTCCGCGATCCGCTCTTGCATCTGTGGCACAAAGGGGTTTAGCTTTGGAGACTCCGCCACAATGGTCGCATCAACATTCCCCACTCTGTAGTTTCTCTCACTGAGCAGGCTATAGACCTCGGCAAGCAGGAGCGTAGAGTCAGCTCCGGCATACTTGGGGTCCGTATCTGGGAAGTGGAAGCCTATGTCTCTCAGGGCAGCAGCTCCGAGGAGAGCATCAGCGATCGCATGGAGTAGCACATCTGCATCAGAGTGCCCTAAGAGACCTCTGGACGAGGGGATCCGGACCCCACCGAGTGTCAGTGACCGTCCCTCCACGAGACGGTGGACATCATAGCCGTAGCCGACCCTTATCTTTTGCATCATCAGAAGTCTGCACTCAGGGTGACTCTTAGGGTATTATTGAGTGGCGACTTACTATCGCTCGCCACAAAGTAGCCGAGGTCAAGCCTTGCCATCTCGTAGCGAAAGCCTCCACCGAGGGTCAAGCCGGCGCCAACCCCGGCATCGGGATGGACATACCTGTAGCCTGCTCGAGCGAAGAGCCGCCCCTTATACCCATACTCCACACCGACGGAGGCAGCAAGATCGCGCCAAGCATCGGTATCACGCCACGACTGTCCCATAGCCTGCCATATAGAGTACCGGTAGTAGGCCTTACGTGCCTCATCCAGACTACCGGTCTTAGCCGAAGTGGGATACTCGGGAACCATCAGCTTATCTCCCGTGATCTGCAGGAAAAGCTCATCCGACTCGGTGAGCCGAAGTCTCGCCCCCACTCCGAGGTCAAGCGTGGCAGGCGAGTAGAGATAGGAGAGACCGCCATCGTGCGTCATCTTTCCTCCCACGTTGCGTAGCGCCAAGGCTGCGGTAAGCTCGGTCGGCAGACTATTGATAGAAAAGGACTGTCGATAGGTCACGCTGAGATCACCCATAACGGTCTGAGCAAGGCTACTCACCCCATTTTGCGAAATATTGTAGTCGGAGACAAAATACCTGAGCCCGATCCCGACACTGAGCGTAGGGAGGACCCTCAGTCCATAGCCAAGATCAACAGAGAGTTCGTAGGGTCGTGTCTCCATAACGCCTCGCTTACTCTTGGGGAAAGCGAGGGTGTGACCGATATTGAAATACCTCATCCCCAGCGCCACGGAGTGACGCAGGTCCGATGCCCCATCAAAGGTGTAGTACCCGGTGACAGTCGAGAGGTTTGTGTCCCGCGTAAGATCCGGCATCCACGGCGTAAAGGAGAGCGACACCCCCCACGTCTGGCCACCAGAGATCGGTAGCAGTGACATATTATGCATAAGGGCAAAGGCTCCGTGGGCAGAGAGAAGACCACTCTCACCCATAGCTGCAGACCCCGCATCCGGAGTGATCAGGAGGGAGGGCGCACCGGTCACTCTCGGAGACCAAGAGTGATCCGAGGGCTCAGTGGCGGGCTCCTGAGCCGACAACCCCGCAAAGGGCGTGAGGATCAGCAGCGTCAGAGCGATCCATTTCTTTTCAATATTCATTCTATACCTATTCTTAGTAGTTCCTCATCCCCCTCTGCAATAAAGAGGTAATGCCCGCCCTCAATAGCCTTGTACTCATCTCCGAGGGGAAAACAAATGCAGTCGCCCGTCTTAAGGAGATAGAGCTGAGCCACCGCCGAGACCACTTCATTGATCCTGTCGTCCGAGGGCAGTGGAAGAGGATCCGAAGACTCACGAAGAGGGGTCGCCCCCTCAGTCTCAAGGAGTGTCACCCGACTAGACCGTAGCTCCTCAATAGGGCAAAAGTCCCCCACCGCAAGTGAGCCATCAAAGGAGTATGCCACACCGGGATCCATACGCTGAGAGAGCCGATCAAGCACCAGCTGTCGGTCAGCCAAAGCCACACCCCACGCAGCCCTCCGGTAGTACCGGTCGGCAAAGCGTGGCTCGAAGCCCTTACCCGCACGGTCAATCCTCACGACCAGCTGGGGCATATAGCTCAGCCCCTTCATCCAAGAGGTGATCATGACCCGCTTACCACTATTTAGGAGCGTATGATCCCCCCTCAGGTAGAGACTTGTCATCAGGGGGTCCTCTGCAGAGGAGTTGCCCACAAGGAGATCAAAGTCAGTACAGAAGACCTTCATATCTCCTCTTGATCCATAGCGTGGACGCGATTGAACATCACTGCCAGACTGGCATACATAGAGAGATTCTCTACCACCACATCGTCCGGCACTGCGATCCGAAAGGGCGTAAAATTCCATATCGCCCTCAGTCCACTCTCCACCAGACGATCCGTAACCTCCTGAGCATACTCGACCGGCACAGTCAGCACGCCGATCTGTACCCCCTCATCGAGGTGCTGATCCAGCTCGGCCATATCATAGATAGGCACCCCCAGGGAGTCATCGCCGATCACGGAAGGACTGGTGTCAAAGCCCGCCACGATGTCCAGCCCATACTGATAGAGTCCCTTATCTCGGATGAGAGCGGCACCTAGATTACCGCACCCAAAGACATAGGCCTTATGCTGATCCACAAAACCGAGAAACTTTCCCAGCACCTCTACCATCTCATCGGTCGAGTAGCCGACGCGCGTCTTGCCTACGATATTGACATACGACAGATCCTTGGCTACGAGAGACGGATCGATCCCAATGCTGCGGGCGATGTAGGTACTGGAAACCACCTCCTTACCTCTAGCCTGCAGCAGCTTGATGTACGCCAGATACCACGGCAGACGACGGAGGACAGGCTCCGGCACTTGATTCTTTGGCTTTTTTCTACTCATTAATTGACTCGTACAGCGAAGTTTTTACTCGTCAGAGAAAGCTACTCCTCGGGCTCGCTGTGCACCCGAAGAGCTACTCCTTAGCTTAATGCGCTCAAATTTACCATTTTCCCCCTAATTCCTCCACCCCTCCTCCCGGACTCCATTCCGTACGTCTGAGGACCAAAAGGCAGGATCAAAAATTGCGTGGTTTTTGCGGGGTTGAGGGGTCATTTTGGGGCAAAACAATACTATTTGAGGCAAATCCGAGGCACAGATCGTATGAAGAAACCGGAGAGAAAATGCAAAAAAGAGAGACTGTAAGTGCTTTATATCAGCGACTTACAATCTCTCTTTCCGCTGCGGTGCGAACGGGACTCGAACCCGTGACCTCCTGCGTGACAGGCAGGCATTCTAACCAGCTGAACTACCGCACCTAACTTCCAGAACTCTTACAGGTCTCTCTGACCCTGTTTCTTTCGGTTTTGCTCTGCAAAGGTAAGAATTTTATTGGATACTGCAAGGGGATAGCACTCTACTATCGCTCAAAATGTGAGGTGCGTCATGATCGGGAAGTGATCCGAGGGAAGTCTGCCATGGTCTTGGTCGGTGATAGTCCGATAGTTATCCACCCTGATATTGGGCGACACCCAGATGTAGTCGATCGGCTCATCAGAGAAGTTACTCAGATCAAAGTCGTGGAATGTGCCGGAGGGGCCATAGGGCTTTGCGTGGCTGATCGTCCTCGAGTCGCGAAGCAGCGCTGCCTCTCGGAGGATCCGTATCGGCTCCTCATCGGGACCGGCATTGAAGTCACCGGTGAGGATCACCGTCTCCCCCCGATCGAGCAAGGGACGGATGCGGCTCAGCAGGAGGTGCGAAGACTGACGTCTCGCCTCCTGACCGACATGGTCGTAGTGGACATTGAAGAAATACAATGTCTTGCCGCTGATCCGATCACGGAAGTGTCCCCAGCTACATATGCGGAGGCACTCTGAGGCATCCCAGCCGTGAGACGGCACCTCGGGTGTCTCCGACAGCCAGAAGTCACCCTGATCCAGCAGGTCGAAGCGGTCGGTCCGGTAAAAGATGGCAGAGTGCTCACCGGCCTCCTTACCATCATCACGACCTACCCCGATGTAGTCATAGTTATCAAGGGTATCAATATCCCTCAGCTGCTCCAGGTAGCCCTCCTGGGTGCCGAGGAAGTCAAAGCCGTAGTAACCTATCAGGTCGGTGACCATCTGGCAACGGTTTGCCCAGCTATTATCACCATCGTGGTCATTGATGTACCTGAGGTTGAAGCTTCCCACAGTCAAGGGATGTGCTGTCTGCTGCGCAAGAGAGTTCCCTCCGACGAGGAGGGAGGCGATCAGGAGGAGCACCGGAAATAGTCGTTTCATATCAATATAGCCTTGCACAGAGACAAAGATAGCCATTATTACCGACCGACAGGCTTAGGAAAAAGGTCGGACTAAAAAAAGGGACCCATCGTGACCTGCACTTCCGGATCAAAAATATCGCGTCGTACTAATACCGATATTAGAGATCTCTAATACCGATATTAGTGAACTCTAATATC
>NZ_KV793803.1:25465-71434 GCF_001808555.1 Porphyromonas sp. HMSC065F10 | reverse complement strand
CTTTTACCGGTAAAAGAAATGACCCTGTAGGTAGAGGATCTTTCGCTGTGATCTTCAGGCGTTTCGCCGATAGGCAATTTCACCTATGGTGACTGAAACAAATCTGTATCAATATCGACACGCACATGAGACAGGAGCGTGGTAGATTTGCATAAAGCAAAAAGCAAAAAGCAACAATCAATCATCTATCTCATGACACAACACACTATGAGTCCCTCAAGTACAGGTCTTATCTCAAGACTACTCCTCCCCTTGCTCTTAGCTCTACTGATCACCCCGCTAACAATAGAGGCCGAAGAGTCGGGACCATTCAGAGTAGCGTTCCTTACAGACATTCACCTCGACGTACAGGGGACGCCCCGTAAGTGCGCCGGCTACAGGCGTGCTCTTGATAGCGTAAAGGATCACGACGTGGACCTTATGATCCTGGGGGGTGACCTGGCCGATCTAGATCGACGTCTGCCGGAGGACTACGAGAGGGCCGGGCTTGCTCTGGACAGGATACGCAGTATGGCCGAGGAGACCGGCATCCCGACCTATTATACCATCGGGAATCATGACCGCTACTACTACCGCGAGGATGGCAGCAAGGAGCCGACAGGGGTGGAGCTCTTTGAGAAGCACCTTGGTCGCTCGACCTACTCCATTGACCACAAGGGGGTCCACTATGTGGTGATCAACTCGGTCGTCCCGAGCAAGAAGGGCAGCTACTCGATCTCTCGGGAGCAGATGGAGTGGATCAAGGAGGACCTAAAGGAAATGCCGGAGGGGTGCCCTCTGATCGTGGTTACCCACGTGCCGATCCAGTCGCTGTACTATGCTGCCACGGAGGGGAAGGTGTGTGACAAGGATCTGATAAGCAACTTCAAGCCCCTCTGGGATCTCCTCGCAGAGTATCATACGGTGGCGGTGCTGCAGGGACACAATCACGTCCATGAGGAGCTATTCAGTCACGGCACCTGGCTCCTGATGGGAGGTGCTGTGAGTGGTGCCTGGTGGCAGGGACCCTTAGATGGCACAGAGGAGGGCTACCTCCTGCTGACGCTTGACCCGGAGAAGGATCAGTACAGCTGGGAGTATATCGACGACGGCTGGGACGAGTAGTGGAGTAAAAGGTAGAGAAAAAAAGAGGTCTCCCTGCCGAATAACAAGGAGGCCTCTTTTTCCTTTTACCCACCTAAGGGATAAGGTCTGTCGGATCAGTAGTGTCGCTCAGGATACATATCGTCCCACCAGGTGGGGTCATCCTTGAGCCACTTCTGGAACCATGCCATCATCGAGCGCATCCAGATCTGCCGGCGGTGGAGCTCCATCACATGGTGATCCTCACCATAGACGCGGATCAGCTCCACCGGTCGTCCGAGGATCTTGAGCGCATTGTAGAGCTGGACGCTCTCTCCGAAGGGGACATTGGTGTCCGATGTGCCATGGGTGAGGAGCAGAGGAGTGTGGATCTTGTCGGCACGGAAGAGCGGACTGTGCTTGGCATAGAGGTCGGGATTATTCCACGGATAACTGTCTGTACTAGCGACCGTGCTGTATCCGATGCCCCAGGTACCCTGCCCCCAGTAGGAGGAGAGTGCACTGATGCCGGCGTGGCTGATGGCGCAGGCAAAGAGGTCCGTCTTAGTGAGGAGATACTGGGTCATAAAGCCTCCGTAGCTGGCACCGAAGCAGCCGATCCGCTTGCCATTGACATAGGGATGACTATCGACGAAGCCCTTAGTGGCAGCGATGATCTCATCAGCGGTCCGGTCACCCCAGGCATTGACATGCCTGGATGCGTACTCCTGACCCCAGCCAATGGTACCGCTCGGATTGAGCACCAGCACGACATAGTCCTGTGCGGCATACATCGGCTGAGAGTAGTACCAGTCAAACATCCGCCCCACGGGTGAGGTACCGCCGTAGTAGTACACCAAGAGCGGGTACTTCTTCTGGGGATCAAAGGTCGGTGGCAAGTAAAAGCGTCCCGGCACCTGACTGCCATCCGGCATGGTGAAGCTCCAGTCCTGCACACTTCCCACTTTCATATCCTTCATCCGCTCAGAGGCCAGATCTCTGAGGACCGAGGAGGTGCGACGTGTGACATCTCCCAGGTAAGCATTCGCCACCCTATTGGCACACTCACCGACGTAAGCAAAGGTCTTGCACTGAGCATCCACAGCGTAGGATCCCACATAATCAACACTCACCGGCAGAGGGCTGATCTTTCCACTTATCAGGTCAAGCGTGTAGAGCCTCTGGTAGTCCCTGTCCGCAGCACGGAAGAGCGCCTGCATCCGGTCCTGAGCGAGGCGAACTGACTGCACGGAGGGGGCAAAGTCCTTCGTAAAGACCTTAGCCGTCCTGCTCCTCCGGTCATAGAGGTAGATATCCGTCTCGTAGGTATTTGTCGTCATACCATCGGGGAGGTTGCGCCCCAGACCGTCAAAGGCATCAGGATTGCCCAGGACAAGCAACTGACCCGGGGCATGGGTATAGCCAACGTAGGAGAGATCAGAAGTGGGAGCAAAGAGGGTATCAACCGCCATCGTCTCCAGATCCATCTCGTAGTAGGCAGTGGCGTAGAAGGGAGACTCCGTGACATCCTCATCTGTCACTGAATAAATGATCCGCCTGCTGTCCGGACTAATGTCCTCCAGCCCCACGGAGCGATAGCCATAGGTCAGAGGGCGATAGTCTCGCGTGGCGAAGTCAAAGAGGTAAAGATCATATCGCGTCCTGGGTCCCGTCAGCCCCCTATGGTCATCGCGCCCTAGCGCTCGATCCACATAGGTAGAGTGCTTGTCACCTGTTGTCTCTCGATAGAAGATCAAGCGATCCTCACTTGGAGCCATCGTGAAGGATCCCTCGGGGATGGCCTCACAGAGGAGTTCCTCAGCACCCGTAGCCGGGTCGTAGGTCATCAGACTCCTGCCGAGATCGGTCTGCACCGTATAGTAGAGCCGATCCGAGCGGGGCATCCAGCTACCATTAGCGACCCCATCGGGAAGGGTCCCTATGCGACGGGTCCACTCATAGAGCACGGTGGAGTAGAGACGCTTAAGGTCAACAATACGGACGGAGGAGAGAACAGTAAAGCGACCACTGGGGGACATACGTACACCTGTCAGAGTCTCCTCGGTGAGTCCAAAGTCCATACTCATATACTCTACAGGATCAGTCCTGAGGGAGAGGGTATGACCGGATCTCTTGGGGACGACCGACATAACCAACTTGGCCGAGTCTCTTGCCTCTATGGCAATGGACAGAGTGCGACGCGCTGAGGGATAGATGGTCAAGTCATAGTGATCCTCCTGCGGGTTAGTCAGCACTCTATTTTTCTCTCCAAGGACCTTGCCATCGAAGTAGAGCTTGTAGGGCATCGTACAGGAGACAACCAGGGAGGCCTTCTCGTACGATGTGGAGAGTATGGCGGTTGAGAGCCTATACAGCCTCCCCCCCTCGAGTCGGATAACCGTATCCGCAGGTGCAGTGACGTCCGCCAGTAAGGGGCTTTCGGGCGCTACCATCGGCAGATCAGTCAAGGACGTAAAGGAGTCGCGAGACTTGCCATAGAGATTGACACTATCGGTCTCCATCGGAGCAGTGAGCTTTGTCACAGGGAGTGCCCGGTAGTGCAGGATGGTTAAGGTATCGGTCGGATGTGCAGCAAATGCCTGTCCGCCCACCAGTAGAGAAAGAACTATCGGAAAGAGTACTTTCTTCATAATAGATAGGTATATGTAGTGTATTGGGTAGTAAGTCGACTTAGTGGAGCCGGGCTCAAGGCATAGAGGGAGGAGCCGGACCCGGTCATAGATGCATAGGTAGCGCCGGAGGCATAGAGTTGATCCTTTACCTCAGCCAGCTCGGGATGATGGGCGAAGATGGGAACCTCAAAGTCATTGACCACAAGGTCACGCCACTCAGCCACCGGTCGCTCCAGTATCTCCTTGAGAGGCTCAGCAGGCTCCGAAATCCCTATCTCACGATAAGCCTCAGCCGTGGAGACATGGATCCCCGGAAGGACTAAGGTCAGCACCCACCCAGATAAGTCAAGAGGGAAAGGATGAAGCAGCTCCCCCACCCCCCGACCGATCTGGGCACCTGAGGTGAGGAAGAAGGGGCAGTCCGCCCCCAGACTAAGTGCCATCTCAGCCAGACGCTTATCCGAGAGGTCAGAGGCATAGAGCTGCCTTAGCATGAGAAGCATCGAGGAGGCATCGGAGGAGCCTCCCCCAAGCCCGGCACCGGTGGGGATCCGCTTACGGAGAATCACCTCCAGTGGGGGAATAGCCACCCCCCCCTCACGCATGATCTCCACAGCCCGCACGACCAGGTTATGCTGCGGGTCACCAAAGCCTCCATCATCGAGGGTATCCCTCTCTGCCGGCACCACCTCTAAGGCATCGCAGAGCGGTATCCTGTAGAAGAGTGTCTCCAGCTCGTGGTAGCCGTCCGGTCTCACGCCGGTAATGCGGAGACCGATATTGATCTTAGCCTGAGGAAAAGCGATCATCCCTTACTTGGTCTCAAAGGTCCTCAGCAAGGCGATCTCCTCAGCCCAGCGATCAGGATTGGGGGTCTCAAGGATCAGCGGGATATGATCGGTACGGGGATCACGGATGATCCACTCAAAGGGGGCTATGCCAATCTCGCCATCCCCAAGCGACTCATGGCGGTCGACACGAGAGCCCACCCCTTTCTTGGAGTCATTGAGGTGCATGCCACAGAGGTACTCCAGCCCGATCAGCTCCTCGTAGGACTTCATCATCGCATGGTACCCCTGCTCAGTCAGGATATCATACCCTGCTGCAGTCGCGTGGCAGGTGTCGATACAGACACCGACACGACTCTTATCCTCTACAGCATCGATGATCTCAGCGATCTGCTCAAAGGTGAAACCAAGATTGGATCCCTGACCGGCGGTATTCTCGATCACCGCCTTCACACCCTCAGTTCGCTCGAGCGAGATGTTGATACCCTCAGCAATCTGAGCCAGACAGGCAGAGACGGAGGTCTCTCCGAGATTGGCTCCCGGGTGGAAATTGACCATCCCCAAGCCCAGCTGCTCACACCGCTGCATCTCATCCGTGAGGGCGTGCCGGCTCTTCTTCATCACCTCCTCCCGAGGCGAACCAAGGTTGATCAGGTAACTGGCATGAGGCAGGACATACTGTGACTCAAAGCCGCACTCCGCCATATTGACCTTAAAGGCTTCGATGTCCTCTTCCTTCAGCGCCTTGGGGAACCACTGACGCTGGTTTCGTGTAAAGAGAGCAAACGCATTGGCGCCGATCCCCTTGGCATTCAGCGGAGCATTCTGCACTCCACCCGCACTGGAGACGTGCGCACCGATATATTTCGTCATTGTCAAAGGGATTAATAGAGTACTACTTCAGACTCCTCAAGCGGCACTCCATGACCCTCCACTGTAGTGCCGGTAAGGCGCATCCCACGAAGCGAATAGACGCGGTCAAGTTTGATCTTCTGCGGGATCGGATTATTGACGATGTTGGAGAATTCGCCCCTCGCCAGCGGTTTCCAGCTCTTGCCATCCTCCGACCCCTCCAGCAGGTAGGTGAAGGGGAGCGTGGTGGCATCTCGACCCTTAGCAGGCGTGTAGATAAGTCCCTGCACACTCAGCTCTCTGCCAAAGAGGATCTCCAGTGGACTAACACTCGAGACGGTCCAGCCCTGCTTGGAGATAGGGGTAATCCCGGGCATATCGTCGGCCAGCTCTGAGCTTGACAGTGGCGGCAGTACGAGGGCATTGATGTGACGGATGAAGACCGAGCTTCCACGACCCTCATCGATGACGAGACGGATCTTGCTATACTTCGCCTGTACCTCCAGCGGGAGAAGTCTCTTGTAGCCGATGGTGGTTCCCTTGGCAATCTGCGACCAAGTACCATCGTCCATCAGACCGTCTACGTGAAACTTCTCAACTCTCTGCCCACGGGAGATATCCTCCTGCAGAAGGATCACCCCCACCTGCATATCGGGATCGAGCTCCGTCACAACACTTCCTCCCACTCTGATTTCGTGAGCAAGATCCTCGGTAGCGGCACGCTGCTCATTGAGCTGACGGATCCACTGCCCCAGCTCCCCCACGCGCTTCACATCCCGCTCATCCAGCAGTCCATCCCGAGTGGGAGGGATATTGAGCAGCAGGACCGAGTTGCGCCCCACAGACTGGAGGTAGATGTCCGACAGCTGCTTGAGAGACTTTGGCTCTTCCTCCGGGTGCCAAAACCATCCCGGGCGGATGGATACATCCACCTCGCTCGGATACCAGTAGAGGGACCCTGCTTTGGCGAGCATCTCCCGACTGCCGAGGTCCTCTGACATAGCATTTATATCAAGTGCCTTGTAGAGGCTGTCACTCTCAGGATAGGAGTCTGGTGCGAGGACGGTGGCACTCCACTCCGTCTCACGACCGAGGCCACTCTCGTTACCCACCCAGCGGATATCCTCACCCATGATCGCGCTGACGGCATTGGGCTGCAGCTTATGGATCGTCTCAAAGACCCGCTCCCAGTCGTACTCCTGTACTTTACCATTGGGACCCTCACCGCAAGCGCCATCAAACCACACCTCATCAATATCGCCATAGTCCGAGAGCAACTCCGTGAGCTGAGCGATGTATAGGTCGTTGTAGTCCTTGCCGGTACCATAAGAGGCTGCATTGCGATCCCAGGGGGAGAGGTAGACTCCCAGCTTCATATCATACTTCTTGCACGATGCCGACAGATCCCTCAGCACGTCGCCTTCGCCATTGCGCCACGGGGAGGACTTCACCGAGTGGTCCGTGGTCTCTGTCTGCCAGAGGCAGAAGCCATCGTGGTGCTTACAGGTAAGTATCACGAGCCGAAAGCCGGCATCCTTGAGCGTCCTCACCCACTGATCGGTATCCAGATGCTCGGGGACGAAAATGGCGGGATCCTCCGTCCCATCGCCCCACTCCTGATTGGTGAAGGTATTGACCCCAAAGTGGATAAAAGCGGTCAGCTCCAGCTCCTGCCACGCCTGTTGCTTCTCGGAGGGGATCAGCTGCGAGGCCATCTCCACCTTTGTGTCAAGCGTTGCTCCCTCAGGGAAGTCCACACGCTGGGTATAGTAGGTACTCTGCTTTGCTCCCTCGCAAGAGGTCAAGAGACCGAGCAGAGGAAGAGATAGTGCTAAGAGAGCAAGTAATTTAGTTGATCGTTTCATGATATTCGGATTTTGTTCTTTGAGACATATATCGGAGAAGGACGCCAATGGCGATGAGGCAGACTACGGAGATCAGCACGGAGACGATCCCAAGGGGGAGAGGGCTCCACGGCTCGGGGTCGCCACAGAGCAGGAGGAGATAGACCAGTAGATTATTCAGGGCATGCATAGGGACAGAGACCCTTAGCCCCCCATAGAGAGCGGCATAGCCCAGCAGCACTCCCATAAAGGTGCGAGACAGGAGTCCGCCCCACTCCATGTGTATCAGCGAGAATAGCAGAGCCACCACCCACACTGCAGTATGCCCGCTCCGGGTGACCGAGAGGACCCACTGCTGCAGCACGCCGCGGAAGAGATACTCCTCGGTCAGCGGAGCAACCACCACGAGGGCGATCAACGCAAGGGTGATCCCTCCCACGCTGTGGTCAGAGATCATCATCTCGGTAGTGCGCTCCACCTGTGCCGACAAAGGAGCAAGTGCCTCCGGCTCCGGGATCATCCGCATCAGGTCCTCCAGCAAGGACGAGGGGACGAGAGCCAAGAGAGCCACTGCAAGCCCCAATGCCACTTGAGGTAGCCTCACCATCGCGAGAGGGTGGAAGAATGGACTTAGGTACCGAGCCTTATAGTAGGTATTGAGTAAAACGGGCGGAACCCAGATGATCAATAGAGAAGAGCAGATCTGCGAGACAAACAAAGACTCCGTCTCAGAGAGGGGAATCATACTCAGGATCGGAGTAATCAAGAAGGAGAACACTCCCGCCATAATCAGCATCACAGCGAAGAGGAAGACCAACTGACTGAAGCGGGCCCTGCTCTGCAGGTCGTATGTGGGATGGATAGTCATGCGCAGATGGTTAAGACCCCGAGCGAGGGTACAGACTTAGCAAAGCTTGACGAGTGTCCGCTCCGGTGTGGTGAGGCACTCCAGCCCATCGGGCAGCACAAGGTAAGTGTCCTCAATCCCAAGCGCACCGACACCTGGGAGGATGATCTTGGGCTCAAATGCGATCACCATACCCTCCTCCAGCACACCCGGCCAGCGACCGGTGAGGATCGGGAGCTCATTGATCTCCAGCCCGACGCCATGCCCCACGTAGCGAGCCCTCAGTTCATCTCCCATGAAGTGATCCGCCACGCCAAATTGCTCCGCCAAGTGAAGGCAATGATTGTAGATCTCACCGACGGGGAAGTCGGGCTCTCCCACCTCCTCGAGCCACTCGTGCAGACGTAGCGAGATCTCGTGGCAGCGGAAGGCCTCATCTGGAAGAGTGCCCACGTAGTAGGTCCGCGTGCAGTCCGACTGATACTGGGTGTAGTCCCCAGCCAAGTCCACCATCACAGACTCTCCGGGACGAACGACGTGACCTGCAGCTCCGAGAGGGAAGGAAGCCACTCCCCTACCGCCCATCGTAAAGTCGTAGGGGGAGGCGCAGGAGGCGTTGTCCCCGGCGATGACACTGCCTGAGAAGCTCTCCATCTGCGTCCCAAAGGTGCGGAAGAGACCAACCCAGCCACGCTTACGCATCTCATACTCGAGAGCAAACTGCCACTCCAGGTCAGTCATACCCGGCTCGTAGAGCTGTGGGGCAATCTCATAGATCTCAGAGTGACGAGCGGCGGTCTCCCTGATCAAGCGTATCTCACCCGGCGTCTTAGTCATACGCACCTGCCGCAGCAGAGCACCGGCGTCGACGGAGCTCACACCTGAGGGGGAGAGCTTACTCAGCCGCTCGTAGTCCACCTCTGTGAGGTAGCTCTTCTCGAGAGCAGTCCCCTTATCAATGCGATACCCAAGGGACTCTAGCTCAGCAGGGATCTGCTCCGGCTTTCGTACCGGGATTACCCTTGCAGGATCATATTCTGAGAGCCGGTTGCCTGTCCGGTCAGGGAAGAAGATGGGGTCACCCTCGCCTGGTACGTAGATCCAGCCGGAGACTACGCTCCCCGTGAGGTACAGCTGGGATGGGATGCTCCGCAAGAGGAGGCTCTCGCAGCCCTCTGCAGTCATAGCTTGTCTGATCTTTGCGAGCCTACAGCTCAGCTCTTCGTGAGACAGTGACATAGATCTATTTCTTGTATGGTATTCAAATTGTGAGTATCCGGACCACTCCAAGTGATCCTACGACTGTACTAAGATACCAAAGTTTGCCTTAAAGGCTCTTGTCCGCTAATCAAAGGGCAAAGAAAGGGGCTGAAAAAATAGTTCGGGCAACAGTGTCTGAAGTTTGCACGCTGATACGCACTTTTGAGAGATCCTATAGATGATGAGACGGGGTCTATACTAGGCGAAAACGGGGTCTATACCCCGTGATCACAGGGTCTATACTTGGTGAATGCGGGGTATAGACCCCGTTAGCCATCCGGTCCTCGAGTGCCTCCCGTCCGGTCCTCGAGTGCCATTCGGCCGGTCCTCGTCCGGCTGTCGTCCGCTTTTCGTCCAAGGCTCTGCCCTCAATTACTAACTACAAATTGCCTAAGCATCTCCCTGACCTTATTCTTCTTCCTACGGCTCATCGCTCGGGAGAGCTCGCGCGTCTCGCCGTGGAGGATATATCCTAGAATTGGTACCATATGCTAATAGTTTCTATATTTGCGGTGCAGGATGCGGTTAAAGATTGAAGCAAAACTTCCGCCGTTCGCTGCTCCATATCGTAGTGCATTACAGATAATAATGCGCTACGATTTTCTTTTTGTGGATAATTGCGATCCCTCCGAACAGTGCCCACTTCGAAGTCACCCTTCGTCCGATATACTTTGACAGCCCTGCTCCCGGTTCGAAATACTCGGACGTGATATTAGGGTCGCCCCGTCTGTCCGGAGTGACCGTATCAGGGCGAGGAGGGGTCGCGGCGCTTCACCTCCCTCCAGGGGTTGACCGCCTTGTCGACGAAGCCCTCTCGGTGGAAGCTGTCGCGGAAGTGCTCGATGGCGAGACCCGCCATCAGCTCCCGCACGTCACCCCCCTCCAGATAGGCCTTCATTTCAGCCATCTTGTCGCCAAACTTCTCGCTAAGCTCCTCTATGTCCATCGGTTACTATTTGGTTGTATCAGTTCTTCTCCCTACATTTGTCGTGCAGGATACGGTAAGAGATCGGTACATGTACCCGCCGTGTGCTGCTCCGTTTAGTGGCGTGCTACCTCCGGTGGTACGTCACTACTCTTTTTACCATAGATGAGCACCCCCCTCCGGATAGGTCCTCATCTCCGCCATCTTGTCGTCAAACTTCTCGCTAAGCTCCTCTATGTCCATCGGTTACTATTTGGTCGTACTGATTATTCTCCCTACATTTGCCCTGCGAAGGTTCGGTAAGAGATCGGCACCTCGGTACCCGCCGTCCATCGCTCCGATAGTGACGTACTACCTCCGGTGGTACGTCACTACTCTTTTACCATAGATGAGCACCACTTCCTCAAATTGTCTCCACTGGGATGTCCCCTTTAGTCCATAGTACCTACCTAGCCCTTGCACAAATTCACACGTCTCTTGATTGCAGTAGAGTACTGCTATTTGTGCACTTTTCTTTTCGGCGCAGTGCTTAAGTGCATTTCTCACATTGCTTGCCCCTCCGGTAGTGAGTGTCGCAATCTCCATAGGCTTGCCGTCCCAGGTGCCATCTGTTACTTTGACATTAAAGTCCGAGGACTCATCCCCCAGTATCACTGCGTGTCCTTCTCGGAAGCCCACCTCTTGCACAGCCAGCTCTCTGCGACTACCTACACTCTTGGAGAATTTGTGTCTGACGTGGGTGGCCCTCAGTCCTCCGGTCTTGGGGTCAAAGGCGACATCAGTGTAGTCAGGGTCTCGGCGGAGCCGGTCGTAGAGCCAGCACCGGGGTCACTGCCCGGCGCGTCTTGCGGACAGAGCACTTGCAATTCCACGCACTGGGCGGCATGTGGGTGTCCCACCACGGGTCCTCGATGGGGCGGATGGTGCCGACGAGGGCGAGGTGCTCCTCCCTCTTCTCCACCGAGTCGCTCTCGAGGTACTCGAGACTGGGATAGAGAGATCACTGTGAAGCAAAAAGAGCCGGAGCACTACCCTGCTGTCAGGGAGTACTCCGGCTCTTTGTTTCTTTAGGTTGCTTCTCTTATCGAGAGCGAGTAAAATCAGCTTTGGTCACATACGTACCATCAGTCCTCGGTGGCCTCTTCGTCCTCGGGGTCCAGCCCCTTCACATCCTCATCGAGGAAATGCGACAAGTCGTTGCCCTCCGCATCTGTCAGCTCGTAGTCGATCATCCCAATGGACTGGTCGGGGAGCACATCGATGCCCTTCCCATAGGAGGTCCTCCAGGTGGAGAGGAGAGACTTGGTACCCATCAGCCCCAAGAATCCCTTGCCCTGTCGATTGCGAATGTAGGCAGCTACATAAGGATGAACGTGAAGCGTCAGTGTCCTGATGCCCTCCTCCTGAGTCAGCTGCTTGATCATCTGCTCAAGCTTGTCTGTGAAGAAGAGCGTAGGCTGCACCTTGCTGGTGCCTAAGCAGGTGGGACAGGTCTCTTGCGTCTCCACGATCATAGCCTGGCGGACCCTCTGGCGAGTGATCTGCATGAGGCCAAACTTCGTGAGCGGCAGGACTGTATGCTTGGCTCGGTCATTGGTCATGCACTGGATCATATGCTCATAGAGCTTCTGCCTATTGGCAGCCTCAGCCATATCGATGAAGTCAATGACGATGATGCCTCCCAAGTCCCTCAGTCTCATCTGACGGGCGATCTCCTCGGCGGCAGATAGATTGACGTCTACTGCGGTATCCTCTTGTTGAGAGGATCCTCGTGCGCGATTGCCACTATTGACATCAATGACATGCATCGCCTCGGTCTGCTCTATGTACAGGTATGCACCCTGACGGTAAGTAACGATCTTACCGAAGAGATGCTTGACCTGACGAGTGATGTCAAAGTGATCAAAGATGGGGTTGCGCCCATCGTAAAACCGCACTATATCACCCTTGCCGGGATCGATGAGGTCAACGTAGTCCGTCACCTCCCGCACCATGCTCTGATCATTGACATAGACTTCCTTCAGAGAGGAGTCGTACGTGTCCCTGAGGAGACTGATCACACGATTGGTCTCCTCGTGGAGCATCTGCCAAGGCTTGCCGTCTGAGGAGGGGGAGGGGTTATTCCTGCCATTGCCCTGCCCTTTCTTCCGAGAGTTGGAGGGCGGCACTGCAGTATTGAGACTTGCGACAGTGGAGTCCCACTTCTTGATCAGGCTACGGAGCTCATGATCCAGCTCAGCCACCTTGACGCCCTCGGCAGAGGTTCTGACGATGACGGTCACATTCTTGGGCTTGATACTGAGGACCAGTTGCTTGAGCCTATTTCGCTCGGCCTTGCTCCCGATCTTCTGGGAGACAGAGACCTTGTCGGCAAAGGGGATGAGGACCAGGTAGCGACCGGCAAAGGAGAGCTCTGCCGAAAGCCGCGGACCCTTGGTAGAGATCGCCTCCTTGGTGATCTGCACCATCACCTCATCACCGGCCTTGAGCTGATCGGCAATGTCCCCGGTCTTGGGGATCGGTTTCTCTAGTTTTACTCGCTCGGGAGAAAAGCTCTTACCATACTTACGCTGTGCGCTGAGGAAGCTCTGAGCTGTCAGGAAGCTGCTACCCAGGTCACGATAGTGGAGGAAGGCCTGCCTCTGATGCCCAATGTCGACAAATGCCGCATTGAGCCCGGGCATCACCTTCTTCACCGTGCCGAGATAGATATCTCCCACCGAGAAAGAGATGTTTTGCTTCTCTCTCCGGAGCTCCACCAGTCTACGATCCTCAAGGACCGCGATGAGGACCTCCTTAGGTCGCACATCGATGACAAGTTGACTTTTCACACGAGTAAATTTAATCATCCGGCTACGGCGATGAAGCCGGTAGCCTATTAGTAAAAAACAAGAGCGAGCCTACATGAGCATGCGACTAAAAACCGCTTCCCGTAGAGACTCACTCTCAAAACCATTCAAGGCGTAAAATGAGCACACTGTACTCTCAGCTGTCGGATCTCGATGCGAGATCGAAGTCAGAGATACAGGGTAGAGCGATCACTTATTCTTCTTGTGACGGTTCTTTCTCAGTCTCTTCTTACGCTTGTGAGTAGACATTTTATGTCTCTTCTTCTTTCTCCCGTTTGGCATAATATTTACGTTTAAAATTGAAAGTACTTAGTCGGCAGCCGTAAACCACGACCGCTGATCGATATCATTACTTATTCTTGTCGACCTTCTCAGCGAAAGTCTTAGAAGGCTTAAAGGTGGGGACCCTACGAGCAGGGAGCTGGATGGTCGTATTCTTACTGATGTTACGAGCGGTCTTGGCTGCTCTCTCCTTGACGACGAAACTGCCAAAGCCACGCAAGTAGACGTTCTCCTGATTGATCATAGTCTCCTTGATCACATCCATAGCCGACTCGATCGTAGTCATGACAAGCTTGCGCTCGATACCGGTCTTCTTGGAAACCTCATTGACAAGGTCTGCTTTTATCATAATATGCTGCAATAAATTTTGGATTACTACTACGCTAATCCCACCCCGCTTCTCCAAGCCTCTACGCAAAGAGTATGCAAAGATACACCTTTTTACCCTTTCCCCCTAACTATTTCGTCCCCCATCTATGTCGTAACTTGTTAGCTATCACTATAAATTCAGACTTCCGTCCCATATCTTAACCCTTTTTGGGCACCAGGCGGGAGTGAGCGACAAGCAGGAGGGGGTGCACCCGATCTCCGGATGCACCCCCTCAGATGGGTAATTAATTGATTTCTTGTTTACTTCGGGTCACAGAAGTAAGCCTCGTCGGGAAGCGCCTTAAGTGGCTCGCCCTTATCAAAGCGACCCATATAGGGTCTCTGGTCGTAGAATCCACTAGGCCAATTTCCGATAAAGTCCAGCACCTGAGTAAAGCGGATCTTATGCAGACCCTTACCGAGAGCAAGGGTCACATCAGAGTGCGTATTGCGCTTGCAGAGGCCGCCATTGTCAATGATGAGGTCACCATCAAGCCAGAGACGGTCGCTATTGCAGCGGATACGATAGACCCCATCCTCAGGGATCATCACGTAGCCGGAGTAATCCTGAGCATTCCAGTTGACGTTACTCATCAGGTGCTCCTCCATATCCTCCTTGTAGACCCTCTCCCCACTCTCGCTGAGCTTCACACCATGGAGGTGGATGGCATCATCACCGGAGTAGGACTCAAAGTCATCAGAGGACTTGAACTGCCTGCGGACTGTCGTCAGGTCGAGACCCGACTCATATCCGTCCGCAGTGGCAGAGACAGCGGGCGCATAGTCCTGATGACGTATCGTGATGACACGCACGGGACTCAGAGCTCCACTCTGGGTCAAGGTGCGGATCCTCAGCTCCGTATCGGAGGAGAAGGTCAGCGGCTCAGTGTACTCCTGAGCACTACCCTCCACGGGATCGGTGCCATCAGTCGTGTAGATGATCTTGTGTACCGGGTATACAGTGCCAAAGGGGATCGTGATGCTCTCACCGGCAAAGGTCACACAGTCGATGCTCCGATTGTCGGGCTGCTCAGGCTGCGGGATAAAGTAATTGTAGTCGTGGAGTCCGAGACGGGCGGTAAAGTTCTCGAGACGACCGACAAAGCTGTCAAAGTCTTTCTGCTTGACCGGGGTCCAAGCCACCTCAGCAATCGCAGCCATACGGGGCTGAGCCATATACTGAGCATGACGACCATCGGGGATATACTCCGACCAGTTATTGCCCTGCACACCGAGGATATGGGGTGCCATCTCAGCAGTGATATGCTCGGAGATGGGCACGTAGGCGTACACCTGAGGCAGCGTTGAGCGGCAGCAGAGAGCCACCGGCTCTACATTGGGATCACCCTGGTAGTAATCAAGGTAAAAGCCGTGAGAGGAAGGGGTCATGATCACATCGTGACCAGCCTTGGCGGCATTGATGCCACCCTCTTCGCCACGCCACGACATGATCGTGGCATTCTCCGGGATACCTCCCTCGAGGATCTCATCCCAGCCGATCATCCGCTTGCCGTGCTCGCTGAGGAAGGTCCCGATCTGGGAGATAAACCAGCTCTGCAGCTCATCCTCATCCTTAAGTCCCTGCTCGCGGATCCGCTTCTGGCAATTGGGGCAGCGCTTCCACTCCGTCTTGGGAGCCTCATCACCACCGATGTGGATGAAGTCGGTATGGAAGAGGGGCATCACCTCCGTCAGCACGTCCTTGTAAAACTCGATCGAGGAGTCCTTACCGGCACAGATCACCTCATTGGAGATACCCCAGATGTTACGCACCTCATAAGGGAAGTCCTCACCCTTGCATCCAAGCCAGGGGTATGCTGAAAGGGCAGAGACAGCGTGGCCGGGCAGCTCGATCTCGGGAATAATCTCCACAAATCGAGCATCGGCATAGGCGACGAGATCCTTGATCTCCTCCTGCGTGTAGAAGTAGGGACCATAGGTCGAGCCATCACCCTCGGTACGCACAGCACCCACCTCAGTGAGACGGGGATACTTCTTGATCTCAATGCGCCATCCCTGATCCTCTGTGAGGTGGAAGTGCAGCTTATTGATCTTGAGCATAGAGAGGACATCGATGGTCTTCTTCACGTCATCTATCGTCTGGAAGTGACGACACGGATCCACGTGCTGACCACGGTAGCTAAATTGCGGATAGTCCACAATGTTGACATAGGGGATGGTCCAGCTCTTGGCATTGACCTTGGAGGAACTCTCGATCTCAGCCGGGAAGAGCTGGAGGAGAGACTGCATACCCCAAAAGGCACCGCGGGTGGTGGATGCTTGGATCAGGACACCACCGTCAGAGGTGACGTCGAGAGTGTATCCCTCCTCGTGAGGGATCACCTCGTCAGTCACGATGACGAAGCGGATCTCCTTGGCGGGGTTACTGCTCGTGGGCTCCACGGACAGATCGTATCCGGTGGAGCTTGCGATCTTGTCCCTGAGGAAGTCAGTGACAATGGCAAGACTCTCGTCTGCGATAATCTTAGTCGAAGAGGTCAGTGTCCAGCGACCCTGCTCTTGGCCCATATTCACTTTTACCGGTTGAGGTATGATGTGTATCCCCTGATTGTAGGGAGCCTCGTCGAGAGACTTTTCCACACCATTACCACAACCGGAAAAGAGAAGCATGCCGGCAAAAGCCACGACTACATGCTTGATGAATCTCATTAAGTCGATATTAAATGTGCTTAAGTTACAGATAGATTAGTCGCGATCCTCCCAGACGTTCAGAGGACGATCCTCCATCAGCTCATTGACCTGAGAGCGGACCTTCTTGATCACCTCCTCGCTGGTAGGATTGCTGAGGATCTCATCGATCCAGTGTACGACGGTCTTGAAGTCTCCCTCCTTCAGTCCACGGGTCGTGGCTGCAGGGCTTCCGATGCGGATACCGCTTGTCTTGGCAGGGGTACGATCATCGAAGGGGACCATATTCTTATTGGCCGTGATGTCAGCCTTCACCAGTGCATCCTCAGCCTCCTTACCGGTCAGCTCGGGGAACTTCTTACGGAGATCCAACAGCACCAGGTGGTTGTCAGTACCGCCGGAGACCACGTCATAGCCCAGCTCAAGGAAGGTATCTGCCATGGTTACCGCATTGGCATGCACCTGAGTCTGGTAGGTCTTAAAGGAAGGCTGCAGAGCCTCGTAGAAGGCAACTGCCTTGGCAGCAATCACGTGCTCCAGAGGGCCACCCTGCACTCCGGGGAAGACAGCAGAGTTGATCAGCTCTGACATCATCTTGATGCGACCCTTCTTGGTAGCCTTGCCCCAGGGGTTCTCGAAGTCCTTACCCATCAGGATGATACCACCACGCGGACCTCTGAGGGTCTTGTGGGTCGTAGAGGTAACGATATGGGCGTACTTCACCGGATTGGCGAGGAGGCCGGCAGCGATGAGACCTGCAGGGTGAGCCATATCGATCATGAGGATTGCACCGACGCTATCAGCGATCTCGCGCATACGCTTGTAGTCCCACTCGCGAGAGTAGGCAGAGGCACCACCGACGATCAGCTTCGGGTGGGTCTCCTTAGCCTTGCGCTCCATATCATCGTAGTCTACGCGACCATCTTCCTTGCGCACACCGTAAGCTACGGGGTGGTAGAGGATACCGGAGGCGTTGACGAGCGAGCCGTGGGTCAGGTGACCACCGTGGTCGAGGTTTAGACCCATAAAGGTGTCACCGGCATTGAGGCAAGCCTGGAAGACAGACATATTGGCCTGAGCACCAGAGTGAGGCTGCACGTTGGCATACTCGGCATCGTAGAGCTTCTTGATGCGATCGATGGCCAGCTGCTCACTCTGGTCGACGATCTGGCAGCCACCATAGTAACGCTTGCCGGGATAGCCCTCAGCGTACTTGTTGGTCATGATGCTACCCATAGCGCGGAGTACCTCCTCGCTGACGAAGTTCTCTGATGCGATCAGCTCCACTCCGCGCTTCTGGCGCAGACGCTCCTGGTCGATCAGGTCAAAAATCTGTTGATCTCTTTTCATGATGAAAAAGGTTGAAAGTTTATTGGTTTACAGTAGTTTATTTCGAGATATGGAAACGTCCACTCCCCTATGCAAATCTAAAGATAATTAGCGAGCTTAACAATGTAATTCTCCTCCATTACGGGGTAACACATGAGGATCGTATAGAAATCACTCGAGTAAGGGAGTAATCCACCCTCGAGAGCGTCCGCTCCACAGGTATTTCGGACTAATATGCTAAAGTCTCGGAGCTATCAGTGTACCAAAGCGCTCGCCAGAGCTCGCTTAGCAGACAGTCTGTGACACCTACACCTGCTACAAGAGTCTCGGGATAAATCAGCCTATACTTCAGGGTCAAATCCTTTACCGATATTAGGTTTCTCTAATACCGATATTAGATTTCACTAATATCGGTATTAGAGTGACGGCTGTGGGAGGGTGTATTAGAGGACCAACAGACCTGGGTATGACCGCAGCCACACGGATACTCTCTCCTCCGCTATCGGGCGGACAAGAGCGTGTGATGCCCCGGTGTGTGCCTCCTCATCATGATCCACCCTGATGCAGGCCGCCTGACCGCCCTCTACAAAATCTCAATGCCCCCTACCCTCACTAAGCCATAGAGTGAGATGCAAAAAAAAGGAGAGACTCTCGCAGGGGGAGTCTCTCCTTAGGATATTAACGATCCGGATAGCTACTATCAGTCGGTCTGACCGAACTTAGCCTTGATAAATTCGCGATTGAGACGGGCGATATTGGAGATCGAGATGCTCTTCGGGCACTCCATCTCACAAGCGCGGGTGTTGGTGCAGTTACCGAAGCCCAGCTCGTCCATCTTGGCTACCATGGCGCGAGCGCGCTTCTTGGCCTCGACCCTACCTTGGGGGAGGAGAGCAAATTGGCTTACCTTGGCGCTGACGAAGAGCATCGCGGAGCCATTCTTGCATGCTGCGACACATGCGCCACAGCCGATGCAGGAGGCGGCATCGATAGCCAGCTCAGAGTTAACCCTCGATACAGGGATCGCGTTGCCATCAGGGGCGGAGCCGGCGTTCATCGAGATGAAGCCTCCGGCCTGCTGGATCTTATCAAAAGAGGAGCGATCCACCATCAGGTCACGGATGACCGGGAAGCCTGCAGAGCGCCACGGCTCTACGGTGATGGTGTCACCACTCTTCCAGTTACGCATATAGAGCTGGCAGGTGGTTGCTCCGGGGAGGAGACCATGGGGGTGACCATCCACATACATGGAGCAGGCGCCACAGATACCCTCGCGGCAGTCATTATCATAGACAACCGGGTCCTTGCCCTCGCGGATGAGCTGATCATTGAGCATATCGATCATCTCAAGGAAGGAAGCGTTCTCATCGACATGCTTCACCTCGTAGGTCTCGAAGTGACCCTTCTCATGACGGTTCCGCTGACGCCAAACCTTAACTTTAATGTCAATAAACTTATCCATAATACTTAAGTGTGCGTCGTCTCTATTATGCCTTCTTGTAATTACGTGTCTGAGGCACTACATACTGGTAGTTAAGCTCCTCCTTATACATCACAGGGGGTGTATCCTCACCGGTGTAAGCCCAGCAAGATACATAGCTGAAGTCCTTATCGTTGCGGAGAGCCTCATTCTCCTCCGTCTGGTACTCCTCTCTGAAGTGGGCACCACAGGACTCCTTACGGTCAAGCGCATCGTGGGCGATCAGCTTACCCATCTCGATGAAGTCAGCGAGACGCCAAGCCTTCTCCAGCTCGGTATTGAGATCCTCGATCTCACCGGGGATGCGGACCCGGGTCCAGAAGGTCTTGGTCAGCTCATCAAGCTTGCGGAGACCCTCCTTGAGGCTCGCCTCATTTCGGCTCATGCCACAGTGCTCCCAGAGGATAGCACCAAGCTTCTTATGGATGTCGTCGACGGTCAGGTCGCCCTTGATATCCATCAGCTTCTTCTCACGCTCATGTACCTCCTTCTCTGCAGCCACAAACTCAGGCGCATTGGTGTCTACGTGACCCTGCTCGATCTGGTCTGCGAGGTAATTCTGCATCGTGTAGGGCAGCACAAAGAAGCCGTCCGCCAAGCCCTGCATGAGGGCAGATGCACCGAGGCGGTTGGCTCCGTGGTCAGAGTAGTTGCACTCTCCGATGGCGAAGAGACCGGGGATGGTAGTCTGTAGCTCGTAGTCTACCCAGAGACCGCCCATGGTAAAGTGGACAGCAGGGAAGATCTCCATCGGGTAGGTGTACGCATCCACATCCGTGATCAGCTTGTACATATCGAAGAGGTTGCCATACTTGGCAGTGATCGCCTCCCGTCCCAGTCGCTGGATCGGCTCAGAGAAGTCAAGGTAGACAGCCTCTCCCGTGCCGACACCATATCCGGCATCACAGCGCTCCTTAGCAGCACGAGAGGCCACATCACGAGGTACGAGGTTACCAAATGCCGGGTAGCGACGCTCGAGGTAGTAGTCACGATCCTCCTCAGGGATGTCGAGGGCGGTCTTCGTGCGATTTCGGATCGCCTCTGCATCCTCCTTTTTCTTAGGTACCCAGATGCGCCCGTCATTGCGGAGCGACTCCGACATAAGGGTCAGCTTGGACTGGTAATCGCCCTGCTTGGGGATACAGGTCGGGTGGATCTGTACCATACAGGGGTTGGCGAAGTATGCGCCCTTCTTGTAGCAGAGCCACGCTGCAGAGCCGTTGCAGGCAAGAGCGTTGGTGGTCAGGAAGTAGGCATTGCCATAGCCACCGGTAGCGACGACCACAGCGTGAGCACCGAAGCGCTCGAGCTTGCCGGTGACGAGATTGCGGGCGATGATACCACGTGCACGACCATCAATGATGACGAGGTCGACCATCTCATAGCGAGCGTACATCTCCACGTGACCGAGCCCTACCTGGCGCATCAGTCCGGAGTAGGCTCCGAGGAGGAGCTGCTGACCGGTCTGCCCTCTGGAGTAGAAGGTCCTGGAGACGAGCGTACCGCCGAAGGAGCGATTGGCGAGCGTGCCACCATACTCACGGGCAAAGGGGACACCCATAGCCACACACTGATCAATAATATCAGCAGAGACCTCAGCGAGACGATGGACATTAGCCTCACGAGAGCGGTAGTCACCACCCTTGATGGTATCATAGAAGAGGCGGTAGACAGAGTCACCATCATTCTGGTAATTCTTCGCCGCATTGATACCTCCCTGAGCAGCTACGGAGTGAGCGCGACGGGGGCTATCGGTGATGCAGAAGGACTTGACATGAAATCCCAGCTCAGCCAGCGAAGAGGCGGCAGAGGCACCGGCAAGACCGGTTCCCACGACGATGATATCGAGCTTACGCTTATTGGCGGGGTTGACCAGCTTCTGATGACCCTTGTAATTGGTCCACTTCTCGGCAAGGGGACCCTCAGGGATCTTGGCGTCCAGCTTCTTCTCGAGATTTATATCTTGTGTAGACATAGTCATTCTTATCTATTTAGAGCGTGAAACAATCGGATCAGAAGCCGTAGTACTGTGATGCAGGGATCTCCCCGGCTGCACCAAGGTGCCAGATATCACCGACCTGAGGCCAGACACCTACAGACTTGAGGTAGAAGGCGATGGCGACGAAAGCGAACATGATGAAGATAAGTGTCGCAAAGACATAGCCGATCGTCTTCCAGATATTGATCCACTTCTTATTATTAAGCCCCACTGTCTGAGCCGCACTCCAGATCCCGTGAGAGAGGTGAAACCAGATGGCGCAGAACCAGACCAGATAGATGATCACGATCCACTCCTTACTAAAGATGTACTCCATCTGAGTAGAGGCTAAGACAGAGGCATTGCCCATCCAGGCCTGGAGCTGCATCTTTGCCCAGAAATTGATCAGGTGAAGCACCAGTCCACCAAGGATGATAAGTCCGAGGATCAGCATGTTCTTGGATGCCCAGTCAATCTTGGCCTTACCAGCCACCTCGTAGCGATCATTACCGCGAGCCTTGCGATTTTGGCTCCAGAGCATGATCGAGAAGATGATATGGATCAGGATGATGGCTGCCAGGATCGGCACCATAAACTGGACGACGGGATTAGTCCCCAGGAAGTGGGCTATCTCATTGTAGCCCTCAGCCGAGAAGACTGCCACCAGGTTCATTGCTCCGTGGAAAAGCAGAAAGAGGAAGAAACAGACACCGGTGACACTCATCACCACCTTCCTTCCGATAGAAGAATTAGTCAACCACATGGGATTTGATAAAACTGTTGTTGGTATTCGAAGTAACTTTGTCGTGCGACAATCAGTCGGTGTTGCAAATTTAGCCCATTTCTGCGATCTTCCCAAGAAGATTACCGACATATTTCCATAATTATAACTATCAACACTATAGTGGGATAGAAAGCGGGCAATAGGTATAAAAATCAGGACATCACGACTTGATGGTAAATTTTTTTCTTATCTTTATCATCGAATTAGAAGGTCGCACGCCGATCTTCCTAACCATAGTATCAAACAATATATATATCTATATGACCATGCGACTTAATCTCACATCACAGATTTCTCTAGAGCAGGTAGAGGAGCGGCTCTACAATCCTCAGAACGAGTATGAGGAGACTATGCTGACCAGCTACGAGCGGATCCTCACGCACATCTACCCCTCCGATGAGCAGGCAGGCGCTGAGCTCGCTCTCCGCATCGCTAAGGACATCAAGTCTCACCAAGACAAGGGGGAGACTTATGTCCTCGGCATCTCGGGAGGCACCAGCCCCCTGCCGGTCCTCCGCGAGCTGATTAAGCTCCACGAGAGTGAGAAGCTCTCCTTTGAGGGCGTACACATTTTCCCCCTCTATGAGTTTTACCCCCTTCTTAATGACAACGAAGGCGTCTTAGCCCACCTGCGTGAGGAGTTCCTCAACAAGATCAGCATATCAGACTCGTGCGTCCACTCCTTTGACATCCGCATAGACAAGGATGACATCCCCTCGTCTTGGACAGACTACGAGAGAGCGCTCAGTGACCTCGGAGGCTTTGACCTCTGCCTTATGGGAATCGGGCTCCGCGGCACTGTCGCAACCAACGCCCCCGGTGACGTACTCAGCTCCTCGTACCACCTTGTGGTACTTGACGACACCTCACGCAATGAGGCGATCAGCTCTTTCAATCTCTCCGACAACGTCCCCGAGACTGCTGTCTCCATCGGGATGAATGAGATACGTGCGGCCAAGAGTGTCGTCCTACTGGCATGGGGCGAAGCGAAGAAGGAGATCCTAAGACAGGTCGTTGAGGAGCCACAGGATGACAATATCCCGGCCTCTATCTTTCAGACCCACCCGAGGGCATGCGTCTACACCGACCTGGAGGCGGCTGACGAGCTGGCCCGGATCCACACTCCATGGAGAGTGACCGATCCCCGATGGACGGATAAGTTGGTTCGTCGCGCTCTGGTCTGGCTCTGCAATCAGACCGGAAAGACGATTCTCAACCTGACGAACCAGGACTACATCACCCACCAGCTGAGTGACCTGCTACGCCAGTATGGCTCAGCCTACGAGTGCAACATCAAGGTCTTCAACGACATCCAGAATACGATTACCGGATGGCCCGGAGGCAAGCCCAATGCAGACGACAGCAAGCGCCCTGAGCGAGCTCTCCCCTTCCCCAAGCGCGTGATTATCTTCTCCCCTCACCCCGATGACGACGTCATCTCCATGGGAGGGACGTTCCATAGACTCGTCAAGCATGGTCACGATGTGCACGTCGCTTACGAGACCTCGGGAAACATCGCTGTCAACGACGAGGAGGTGATTCGGTACATTGACTTTGTACACGCCCTCTACCAAAACGCAGGACGAGAGGACGATGAGCTCTGCAAGAAGCTGCTTGAGACACGTTGCTACCTGACCGAAGTCAAGAAAGAGGGAGACAATGAGACAGATGAGACGCGGTACCTCAAGGGGACAATCCGTCGTCAGGAGGCTCGCACGGCAGATCGCCATGTGGGACTCAAGGATGACCACGTCCACTTCCTCGACCTCCCCTTCTACGAGACCGGTGCGATCAAGAAGAAGCCACTCTCTGAGGAGGATGTGCTGATTGTCAAGGACTTCATCCAGAGCATTAAGCCCCATATGATCTTTGTCGCCGGGGATCTCCGTGACCCCCATGGGACACACCGCGTTGCCACAAATGCGGTACTCGCGGCTCTCGATGAGCTGAGGGGCGAATCGTGGCTTAAGGACTGCCGCATCTGGATGTACAGAGGAGCCTGGGCAGAGTGGAATATCGACGACATTGAGATGGCTGTGCCGATGAGTCCTGAGGAGCTCCGATTCAAGCGTGACTCTATCCTTAAGCACCAGACACAGATGGACGCTGCCCCCTTCCTCGGTGACGATGAGCGTCTCTTCTGGCAGCGATCGGAGGATCGCAATAGAGGGACGGCCAAGATCTATCACGACCTTGGATTTGCTCGCTACGAGGCTATCGAGGCCTTTGTACAGTACCACCCTGTAGACTGATCGTCCACCGAAGTGACATCATCCAGACAGGTCCATGACTGACAAGTCGGTCGTGGACCTGTCTCCTATGAGGGAGATGGTCACGAGGGTATGTATGTAGTGTCAAGTAATTTGTGCACCTTTGTATTGTCGAGCGGATTATACCCTCTCGCCGTTAATTACACATATAGTTTTATCCATACCAACCTTTAAACAATAACTGAGCAAGACGGCAACGTCTGACAAGTGTTTGTCTTATGAAGAATGTCCTTATCATTGGCTCGACCGGACAGATCGGGTCAGAGTTTACGATGAAGCTGAGGAGCATCATCCCCAATGGTCAAATCGTCGCCGGGTATATCCCCGCAGCTCCCGTCAAGGGAGAGCTCAAGGAGAGTGGTCCCTCTGAGATCGTAGACATCACCAACGCACAGCAGATCGCTGATGTGGTGGAGAAGTATGATGTCGATACCATCTACAACCTCGCTGCCCTCCTATCGGCAGTGGCAGAGGCGAAACCCCAGCTCGCATGGCACATCGGCATCGGTGGACTCTGCAACGTCCTCGAGGTTGCGAGGGAGAAGAAGTGCGCTGTCTTCACCCCCAGCTCCATCGGATCATTTGGTCCCTCCACGCCTAAGGATAAGACCCCTCAGGACACCATCCAGCGCCCCACCACAATGTATGGTGTGACGAAGGTATCCGGTGAGCTCCTGAGCGACTACTACTTCAAGAGGTTTGGTGTCGATACCAGATCGGTGCGTTTCCCCGGTCTGATCTCCAATGTCACCCTCCCCGGTGGTGGCACGACCGACTACGCTGTGGATATCTACTACAAGGCGGTTCA
Organism: Porphyromonas sp. HMSC065F10; assembly: GCF_001808555.1. GTDB lineage: Bacteria > Bacteroidota > Bacteroidia > Bacteroidales > Porphyromonadaceae > Porphyromonas_A. The sequence continues at coordinate 46,425 of NZ_KV793803.1, read as the reverse complement.
GGACGGGAGCTTTGTCTGCCCGATCAAGGCCGGCACCTATATGGATATGATGTACATGCCGGATGCCCTCCGCGCCATGTACGAGATCTTTGAGGCTGATCCTGCCAAGCTGAAGCACCGTAACTCCTTCAATATCGCCAGCATGAGCTTCGACCCGGAGATGATCTATGCGGCCATCAAGAGGCAGATGCCAAGCTTTACCATGACCTACGATGTCGACGAGCTGCGTCAGGGCATCGCTGAGTCTTGGCCCAACTCTCTTGATGACAGTTGCGCCAGAGAGGAGTGGGGATGGAAGCCCGAGTATGACCTCGACACCATGACCACGGATATGCTTAGTGTACTCAAGGAGAGATACAGCAAGTAATGTAATATAGTGGAGCACGGAGACCTCACGACAGTTTTCACTCCACTGATAGTGGAGCCACTCCTCTGAGTGATCGGAGGTGATGACGCTCTTGTTTTTTCTAATCCACAAATATTATTCTTACCATGAAATTCAAGCTCATTGACCTTCCCTACGCCAAGGATGCTCTGGAGCCTGTGATGAGTGAGGAGACAGTCTCTCTTCACCACGGCAAGCATCTCAATGGATACGTCAACACTCTAAATAAGCTGATCGAGGGTACCGCCTTCGAGGACAAGTGCCTCAAGTCAATCGTGAAGGAGGCTGAGGGCAAGATGTACAATCAGGCCGGTCAGATCCTCAATCACAACCTCTTCTTCCTGCAGCTCCGTCCGAAGGACGAGGCCAAGAAGGCTCCTACCGGCAAGCTGCTGGAGGCGATCGAGAAGGAGTGGGGCTCCTTTGAGGACTTCAAGCAGAAGTTCCAAGAGGAGGCTGCCGGTCTCTTCGGCTCCGGGTGGGCTTTCCTCGTAGCCGACAAGGACGGGAAGCTCAGCATTGACAAGGGCTCAAACGCCTATAACCCCATCACCAAGGGTCTCTACCCGCTGATGACTGCCGATGTCTGGGAGCATGCCTACTATGTAGACTACCGCAACGTACGCCCTGACTTCCTCAAGGCCCTCTGGGAGATCATCGACTGGAAGACCATCGAGGAGTGGTACGCAGAGCCGGAGCAGGCAATGAAGTGCGCCTGCAAGGCCAGCAAGGCTGAGTAAGCTCTGACAACCATAATATAAAGCAAAAGGGGCTGCATCGCTAGCGATGCAGCCCCTTTTGCTTTTCGGACGTCAGAGTCAGTCGTCCAGCTTATCCGAGATAGCACTCATGGAGTCGGAGACAAAGCGATCCAGCGCCTCTCCTCGCAGCAGACCGCTCGCAAGGAGCGCAAGGTCGATGAGGTGCTCGATCACCGGCTGACCGGCTGCAAAGTCAGCATAGATCTTGCTAAGCTTAGCATCCAGCTCATCAATGTGGGCATTGGTCTCCTTGAGATCCTCCTCGAGAGACTTCTTCTTTGCCTCGTCGGGCTTATTCTTATCATCATAGAGCTGACTATCTATCTCAGCCCTCCGAGCAACAAAGCCATTTCGGTCACCCATCAGCTGAGTGTACGTATCGATCTGGTCAGATGCCCTGAACCTCTTAAGCACCGCACCGATCAGCGGGTGGTCAATGTTGAGGGTCATCATGTAGCTGTCCGGCATAGACCCGTACATATCCATACCCTGCTGCATATGGGCCATATCCTTCATACGCCGCATATACTCATTTTGGATCACCACGATCGGCTTAGCCTCTGCGCCCTGATTGGCCGTGGCGACATGGATCATCTGCTTCTCGTCACCCTCAGGCACTCGGCTCTGGAAGAGCTGTCTAAGGATAGACTGATCCTCCTCAGTCATATCGACCTGACCGACCGGCTTCTCATCCTTACGTACGAGATTCTCCAGTGTGTCACTGTCGACACTGACAAAGTGGCTATCCTCCGACTTCTGCTCCAGCATCCCGATCAGGTGCATATCCAAGGGTCCATTGAGCAAGAGTACGCTGTAGCCCTTATCCTTCGCTGCACGGATATAGCTGTACTGACGATCAGGATCCTGAGCGTAGAGGTGGATAACCTTCTTATCCTTATCGGTCTGGTTGCCCTCTATGAGCGTCTTGTACTCCTCAAAGGTGTAGTACTTCTCATCGGTGTCCTTGAGGAGCAGGATCCCCTTAGCCTTCTCGGCAAACTTCTCATCCGTCAGCATACCATACTTCACGAAGAGATCGAGCGCCGGCCACTTCTCCTCGTAGGCAGCACGATCGGACTTGAAGAGCTCTGCCAGCTTGTCTGCCACCTTGCGCGTGATGTAGGTCGAGATCTTCTTTACCCTGGCATCGGACTGTAGATAACTACGGCTCACATTGAGCGGGATATCCGGTGAGTCGATCACGCCGTGGAGGAGATTGAGGAAGTCAGGGACGATGCCCTCGACGTTGTCGGTCACGTAGACCTGATTGCAGTAGAGCGAGATATTGCTCTTCTGCATATCAAGATTGGACTTGATCTGCGGGAAGTAGAGGATCCCGGTTAGGTTAAACGGATAGTCGATATTGAGATGGATCCAGAAGAGCGGAGCATCATTACCCGGGAAGAGCGTCCGGTAAAACTCCTTGTAATCCTCATCCGTGAGGGAAGAGGGCTGCTTAATCCACATCGGGTCCGTCTCGTTGATCACCCGTGGCTTATCCGTATCGACCTGCTTGCCATCCTTCCACTCCTTCTCCTTACCGAAGACTATCGGCACAGGGAGGTAGCTGCAGTACTTCTTTAGGAGCGCCAGTATGCGATTCTCATCGAGGAACTCCTTATCCTCCTCAGAGATGTGGAGGATGATATCCGTCCCCCGAGGCCTCTTCTCAGCCTCCTCCATCTGATACTCCGGATTGCCCTCGCAAGACCAGCGGATGCTGGGGGCCGTCTCGTCATAGCTCTGAGTGTAGATCTCGACCTTATCGGACACCATAAAGGCGGAGTAAAAGCCGAGACCAAAGTGCCCTATGATGCTGTGCTGATCCTCATACTTCTTGACAAACTCCTCAGCGCCACTGATGGCGATCTCATTGATGTATTTGTGGATCTCATCGGCCGTCATGCCGATGCCGTTATCCGAGATGATCAGCTTGTCTCCATCGATCTTCACCTCGACTTGGAGATCCCCGACCTCACCGGAATACTCACCCTTAGAGACCAGAGTCTTCAGCTTCTGTACGGCATCCACACCATTGCTGACGATCTCCCGGAGGAAGATCTCATTGTCACTGTAGAGAAACTTCTTAATAATGGGGAACATATTGTCGCTTGTCACGCCAATCTTCCCTGTCGTCTGATTTTTGTCCATTATCTATCTATTTTATGACTTAATTCTTCGTTTATATCTCAGTAGGCAAAGTCAGTGCCAAAGAATCAAGAGACGCCACGTGGGGGTATGATTGTCACACACAATAGTGGTACCTTTGTACATAACACTTATGATCACTGACTTAAAGATGAATACCAACCTACCCCCTCTCGCAGAACGGATGAGACCCGGCACACTTGAGGGCTACTTCGGTCAGAGCGACTTAGTCCGCCCCGGAGGACCTATTCACGATATGCTTCAGACGGGGCTCCTTCGCTCCTTCATCCTGTGGGGTCCCCCCGGGGTGGGTAAGACGACCTTGGCGAGGATCGTAGCCAAGCACTTTGACCTCCCCTTCTTCACCCTCAGCGCAGTAAGTTCGGGGGTCAAGGAGGTTCGCGATGTGATCAAGCAGGCCGAGGACTACAGAAATGGTCTCTTTGCTCAGGGGGCACCGATACTCTTCATCGACGAGATTCACCGCTTCAGTAAGTCCCAGCAGGACTCTCTGCTACATGCCGTGGAGCAGGGCAGCGTGGTGCTGATCGGCGCCACGACCGAGAACCCGTCTTTTGAGGTGATCCGCCCACTCCTCTCACGATGCCGGGTACTCGTCCTGAAGCCTCTCACACAGGGTGACCTGGATGAGCTCCTTCACTACACCCTCTCTCGGGATGAGGTGCTGACGGAGTACGAGGTGCAGATCGACTCCACAGACGCTCTCTTTGCAGCCTCAGGAGGAGATGCCCGCAAGTTCCTCAATATCCTGGAGCTCATCGCGACAACACCGGAGGCTCTGGAGCGAAAGAGCTTCACCATCTCCGATGAGATCGTGTCTCAGCAGATCCAGAGGAACCCCGGCGTATACGACAAGGGTGGCGAGATGCACTACGACATCATATCGGCCTTCATCAAGAGCATCCGTGGAAGTGATCCCGATGCAGCCGTATACTGGCTCGCCAGGATGATCGATGGGGGAGAGGACCCAAAGTTTATCGCCCGCCGACTGGTCATCTCGGCGTCAGAGGACATCGGTCTCGCCAACCCCAATGCTATGCTGATCGCCGAAGCGGCCTTTACCGCTGTGGAGCGCATCGGCTGGCCTGAGGGGCGTATCCCCCTGGCTGAGGCAACCATCTACCTCGCTTCCTCCCCCAAGAGCAATAGTGCCTACACTGCTATCAACCAAGCTCTTGCATTCGTCCGGGAGAGCCCACCCCACCCTGTACCGATGCACCTGAGAAATGCTCCCACGGAGTTCATGGACGAGCTTGGGTATGGTAAGGGGTACATCTACCCCCACGACTACAAGGGACACTATGCCTCCCAGCAATACCTCCCGGACGAAGTGGTGGGCACCTCCTTCTGGAGACCGGCGGACAATGCCCAAGAGGCTCAGCTACTCCAGCGGCTGAGACAAATGAAAGGAGAGCAGGAGTGAGAGAAGTCTAATACCGATATTAGACTTTTCTTTTACCGATATTAGTTGCGCCTAATATCGGTAAAAGAAAAATGCCAAAGGAGGCAGAGTTGATTTTCGCCCATTTTACCTGACCCCTCAATCACTTATTGAGAGCAGCGGAAGTGACCGAAGGAAGGGTCCCCTTTGAGGGACGGGAAAAAGTCTGTACCTTTGCATAGTCAAGCCGACAATATCCGGGCAAGTCCTACACGGCCAGCTCCCCACGAATCCCCCCAGGGCTTGATCGCAGCAAGGGTAGTGGGTTGTAGCGGCGCGATGTAGACAGCTTGCCCACCCGCCTTCTTAGCTCAGTTGGTAGAGCTTCTGATTTGTAATCAGATGGTCGTAGGTTCGAGTCCTATAGAAGGCTCTCATCAAGAAGCGACTGTAAGTGACGAGTCATCGTACTTACAGTCGCTTCCTTACTTGTGCCATATTGGGTAAGTTTGCTCCTGGGAGTACCTCCGCACTCCATTCGACAGTTTTTGCACATTCACCATTCCTTACCTAATCATCCGATGCAGCGCACATCCACCCCTAAGCGCCCCACTCTACTGCTTATAGGCGTAGCTCTCTGTATGATCTTCCTGCTGAGAGCCCATGCCCAGACCAGGTCCAGTGAGATCAAGGGGCGTGTCTACGACACCGATGAGGAGGAGTGGATGACCGCAGCAAGTGTGCGACTCCTGAGTGCCACCGACTCCACTCTGATACAAGGGGTGATGACTGACAAGCAGGGACACTTCAGGCTCCTGGTCTCCACGCCCGGAAGCTACCTCGTGGACATCTCTTTCATTGGCTACACACCCTACCGCAAGACGGTATCCATTGGGGAGAGCTCTAAGATCGACCTCGGGCGGATCAAGCTCTCCCCCTCTGCGACGGCACTGAGCGAGCTGAAGGTCGTGGGACAGGCGAGTCCGGTGACGATCAAGAAGGACACGGTGCAATTTAACGCCAGCGCCTTCAAGGTTCGCCCCGGAGCCTCGGTGGAGGAGCTGCTGCGCCGTATTCCCGGGATCGAGGTAGACGCAGAGGGTAACATCACCTATAATGGGGAGGCCATCGAGCGGGTGGAGCTGGACGGCAGAGACTTCTTCTCTTCCGACCCGACCATGGCGACTAAGAATCTCCCTGCTGACCTGATCAAGAACGTACAGGTAGTCGACAAGAAGTCTGAGCAATCCATGCTCACCGGTATGGACGACGGAGAGAAGACGAAAATACTCAACCTCAACGTGAAGGAAGAGCTAAAGAAAGGCTTCCTCGGCAGCCTAAAGGCCGGATACGGGACAAAGGACCGATACAGAGTAGACCTAATGGGATCGGCATTTAGAGGAGACGAGCGGATCACCCTCCTCGCTAATCTCAATAACACCGACGGGGTAAGGCGAGGGAGAGGAGACCGGACGCAACGCTCAGTGGGAGCCAACTACGACAACAAAGTAAGTGATAAGCTCAACGTCACCGCCGAGCTCTCATATCAAGAGGACGATAACACCCTATTCAGCCGAATGACTCGGGAAAACCTCCTCGGAGAAGCCACACATAGCACCACCGACCGCACCACTTCCTCTCAGGATGACCTCTCACGCCGTGGCTCCATGGGTGGTCGTCTCGAGTGGACCCCTTCCGAGAGGACTGCACTTTTCTTTATGCCCGACATCAGTATCGGCCGGAGCCGATCCCACTCACTCTCTCAGTACAGCACAGAGGCAAGAGAGGGCGAGACGATCAACTCCGGCTCCTCGGAGAGGGAGGAGAAGAGCCGCAACGATGGAGCGAGCGGCTACCTCCACTTCCGCCACACATTTAATGACGAGGGACGAAATATCTACGTCAGAGTCTTTGGGCGACACCAGTCGGGCAATAGCGACGGGACACTCAAGAGCGTCACCACCTTTGCCAAGGGCAACCGAAGCGAGACCCTGGATCAACTGACCAGTTCCCGCAGCGAGAGTAATCAAGGTGGTATCTCCTTCTCATACATGGAGCCTCTCAGCAAGTACTGGGCACTCCAGGGCAACTACAGCCTCGATGGCGAGTACAGGACGAGCAATCGCCTTGCCTATCAGGCCGACACTGAGGGAGAGTATACCATACTGGACAAACGGTACTCCAGAGGCTCCAGCAACCAGTACCTAAACCACCGGATCGGTGCCATGGCGAGGTATCGACCGAGACCCAAGAGCAGTATCTCCCTCGGAGTCGATGCGCTGCCCACCCACACCCACACGATCACCACGGATGGTGAGGAGGTCACCTACGATCACGAGCGAAGCATCGTCAACTATGCGCCCTCGCTCATCGTAGACCTGAGGGACGACAGAGGACTACAGTATATGCTGCACTACAGAGGGCGCACCGGCCAGCCCTCTATGGAGCAACTGAGTCCCGTCACCATACAGACCTCGCCACTCTCTCAGACAACCGGCAACCCTGACCTGCTTCCCTCGTTTAGGCATATGATATTTATGCGTGGATCTATGGAGAATCGGGAGAAGCTCCAGAGCCTGCAGATATTTGGCTATATGGGGACGGTGAATAATGCGATCATCAACCGTCGCGAACTAGACCGAGAGACCGGTGTCAGCCAAACCACTTACGAGAACGTGAATGGTGTCTACTCCTACAGTGCCGGCGGGTCACTGAGCCTACCCCTATCCAAGAGCCTGACCTCCTTCACCAACGGCCGGGTCGGTGGCAATAGAGGCAAGGGGTATGTCAATGGAGAGCTGAATACCTCTCTCAGCAGCACCGTCAATCTCTCGGAGAGAGTCACCTGGTCGGGCGAGTATCTGCAGTCGTCGCTGGGCTTCTCAGGGAACTATAACCATCTGACAAATACGGTATCCCGGCAGAGTGACCGAAAGACACTTGACTACAGGCTCTTCTGCGTAGCTACCTGGACGCCACCCTTCGGTCTCAGCCTCTCCCATCGTCTCTCCTACAGCGATGCCAAGGGGTACCATGATGATGTGAAGCGAAACCTCTGGATATGGGACATCAGCATAGGGTACTCCTTCCTCAAGGATCGGAGGGGGACACTGGAGCTGGAGGCACTGGATCTGCTGGGACAGAGGAGTACCTTTCGTCGCACCTCAACCGCTCAATCCATCACCGATATGCTCTACGAGGGAGTCACATCGTACGTTATGCTGACCTTCACTTATAAGTTCAATACCCTGCCGACAGCAGACCCCTCTGCCGATCGCTCCTCACGGTTGAGATACCAGTCTCGGTACTACCACAGGATGTGAGGAAGAGGGGGGTGTACTTTTATAGTGCTCTACAAAAGCGTTATCTTTGCAGATAAAGTGTACCAGGCAGATAGCCATGATGCACTTGTACTCTAATTAGTTAAGAACTCATCATCAGAAAAGACATGGAGAGACAATATAGTGAGCAGGAGCTCCTGCGTCGTGATAGCTTACAGAAGTTGCGTGACCTGGGGATCAACCCCTACCCCGCTGAGGAGTATGTGGTGGATGCCACCTCGCAGGACATCAAGGACCATTTCTCGGATGATGAGCAGCAGCCTCGACAGGTAAGAATAGCCGGGCGACTGATGTCTCGCCGGATCATGGGCAAGGCATCCTTTGCTGAGCTCCAGGACAGCGAGGGCAGGATACAGCTCTACATTACTCGCGACGATATTGCACCTGAGGAGGATAAGACGCTCTATAATGTAGTCTTCAAGAAGCTCCTTGACATTGGCGACATCATCGGGGTGGAGGGTTTTGTCTTCCGCACCAAGATGGGCGAGATCAGCGTCCATGTGCAGAAGCTTATCCTGCTCTCCAAGTCCCTCCGACCTCTCCCGGTCGTGAAGGTAAAGGATGGGGAGACCTATGATGCCTTCACCGACCCGGAGCAGCGCTACCGCATGCGGTATGTGGACCTGATCGTCAATCCGCAGAATAGAAACATATTCATCAAGCGGACGAAGATGTATAGTGCCTTCAGGGACTTCTTCAACTCTCGAGGCTTCCTCGAGGTGGAGACGCCCATCCTGCAGACGATCCCGGGTGGGGCGTCGGCTCGGCCTTTCATCACTCACCACAATGCTCTGGATATCCCTCTCTACCTAAGGATTGCGGACGAGCTCTTCCTCAAGAGACTGATCGTCGGAGGGTACGATGCGGTGTACGAGTTTGGGAAAAACTTCCGCAACGAGGGGATGGATCGCACACACAATCCCGAGTTTACCGGGATGGAGGTGTATGTCGCCTACAAGGACTACAATTGGATGATGGAGATGACCGAGCAACTGCTCGAGTACACGGCACTTCAGGTCAATGGCAAGACGACCGTGGAGCTGGATGGCAAGACCATCGACCTCAAGGCTCCCTACCGGCGACTCACCATGACCGACGCCATCAAGGAGTATGGGGACTACGACATCACCGGCAAGACCGAGGAGGAGCTGAGAGCCAAGTGCAAGGAGCTTGGGATCGAGGTGGATGACTCCTTCGGTAAGGGCAAGCTGATTGATGAGCTCTTTGGCGAGATCTGTGAGGAGCACCTGATCCAGCCCACATTCATTACCGACTACCCTGTGGAGATGTCTCCGCTGACGAAGATGCACCGTACCAAGCCCGGACTGACGGAGCGCTTTGAGCTGATGATCAATGGCAGCGAGCTTGCCAATGCCTACACCGAGCTCAATGATCCAATTGACCAGCTGGAGCGCTTTGAGGATCAGCTGAGACTGTCGGAGAAGGGTGACGATGAGGCAATGTTTATCGACCAAGACTTTGTCCGGGCCTTGGAGTATGGTATGCCGCCGACGAGTGGTCTCGGGATAGGGATGGATCGCTTGGCGATGCTCCTGACTGAGCAGGATACTATCCAGGAGGTGCTGCTCTTCCCCACGATGAAGCCTATATCTCAGCCCAAGGGCGAAGTGGAGGAGGAGGAAGCGGACTCTGATAGCGAGTGAGTATGAAGGAGACAGCCTCTAAGAGTGCGACAGACCCTAAGTCTTCCGCCACACCGGCGACCAAGATCGGGCTCATTGGTAGCGGGAGCTGGGCTACGGCGTTAGCCAAGATCCTGCACGAGACCGGCCAGGAGTTCAATTGGTACTTCAGGTTCCGCAGCCAGATCCGGGCATTCAAGAAGCAGGGGCATAACCCCAATTACCTCACTTCTGTCAGCTTTGACACCTCCAAGATCCACTTCTACAGCGATCTCACAGAGCTGGTAGAGGAGAGCGACACCCTGCTCCTCTGCACCCCTTCTCCTTACCTCAAGGGCGTACTGCAGAAGGTTGATCCCGAGAAGTATAAGGGAAAGGTCTTCCTCAATGCCGTCAAGGGAATTATCCCCGATAGCTATCAGCTGGTATCAGACTTCCTGTCCAGCGAATTTGGCATACCGATGTCTCAGATCGCTGTCATCTCCGGACCCACACACGCTGAGGAGGTGGCGATAGATCGGACCAGCTACCTAACTATTGGATGCGAAGACAAGGAGACAGCCCTACGGCTCGCCCCGCTATTTCATGCTCCCTATGTCCATACGGTGATCAGCACCGACGTGAGGGGCATTGAGTATAGCAGCGTGCTGAAGAATGTCTACGCCATCGCCTCGGGCATCACTCAGGGGATGAAGCTTGGAGACAACTTTATGGCGGTGCTTATCTGCAACGCCACCGGGGAGATCAAGCGCTTTATCCGCACCGCCACCGAGAGTCGACCGCAGGTCTACGACTCTGCCTACTTAGGGGATCTCTTAGTGACTGCCTACTCCCGATACAGCCGCAATAGGACCTTCGGAAATTTCTTAGGCAAGGGCTATGGCGTCTATGAGGCGCAGCTCGAGATGGAGATGATCGCAGAGGGTTTTTATGGAGCAAAGTGCATCCACGAGGTGAATAAGCGATATGGCGTCGAGATACCGATTGCGGATGCGGTCTACGACATACTCTATGAGCACGTCAAGCCGGAGCAGGCATTTAAGGACCTTAAGCCGCTCCTGAAGTGAGTCAAAGACCACCGAGATAGGAGAAATATGTCGCACCATACCTCTGAGTCGAGGACCCCTTTTCCCCACATCTCCAAGCTGATCCCGGAGCTGTGGGACTGTCTCACCGACCGAGAGAGGGAGGTATTCATCCTGCGGAGCAAGGTGTACACCTGTGAGGAGGGGGAGCGTATTTACCCGATCACACCTAAGGAGCGGGGAGAGGAGAGGAGCGTCATCACCTTGGTTGAGGGTCAGGCGCTGACCTACTATCTATACAATGGCGAAGTGCCGATACACTTTACCGGTAAGGAGATGCTGGGTCTCGCTCGACTGCTCACCGGTATGGAGGAGTGGTACATCTGCAAGGCGCTCACAAAGTGCCTCGTCCTCGCTCTCCCGGCGGAGATCGTGGAGATGGTGATAGACAATAATGCACGGGCCTCCAAGCTACTCTTGACACGAGCCCTCAGGACTCTGCACACTAAGGACATGCGCCTGATCGTGCTCAATACACGTCGCATGCCGGGGAGGATGGCCTCGACGCTGCTCTATCTGGATCAGCTCTTCGGCAGAGAGGAGGACGGGCAGACGCTACGGGTGAGACTGACGAGGGGTGTGCTGGGCGGTCTGAGCAATATGACCACCAGCAATGCCACCAGAGTCCTGCGATCCTTAGAGGAGGATGGGATGATAGCACTACAGGGAAAGGAGATACAGATACTTAAGGAGACCGCCCTCGTAGATGTCAGTCGTCACGGATGAACGACAAAACAGTGGATGGATGAAGAGAGAAGAGAAAAGAATTAACATGGAGAATGCCGACATCCTCGGCACTGCTCCGATCAGGAAACTATTACAATTTTACGCTTGGCCCTCAGTCATAGGGGCTGTCGTCAATACCCTATACAATGTTGTCGACCGGATATATATTGCACAAGGGGTCAATAGCTTGGCCCTATCCGGTCTCTCGGTCACTATGCCCGTGATGGGCGTAACTCAGGCTGTAGGTACCCTCGTCGGTATGGGTGCCGCCTCAAGGATCTCCATATTGCTCGGGCAGCAGAGGAGAGAGGAGGGAGAGAAAATGCTGGGCAGTGCCTTCCTCCTGTCGCTCACGATCAGCAGTCTTGTGATCGTCTTGCTGATGATGTTTGCTCGGCCGCTTCTGATGCAATTTGGTGCCTCGGAGGCGTCCCTACCCTATGCCCTCGACTATCTAAATATCGTCTTGCCGGGAAATATTTTTGCCAACATCACCTACTCTTACAATGCGGTGATGAGGGCAACCGGTTATCCCAAGAAGGCGATGAAGACGATGCTCATCGGTGCAGCACTCAACTTTGTACTCGACCCCGTGTTCCTCTTCGTATTCCATATGGGTATCGCAGGGGTCGCCCTCGCCACCGTGATCAGTATGTTTATCGGCATGATCTGGGTACTGCATCACTTCACACGACCGGATACCAACGTCAAGCTAAGGGTGAGAAACTTCAAGTTCAACTGGGATTACACCCTTGCAATCGTCTCTATCGGTGTGGCACCCTTTGTGACCCACCTGATGGCGAGCATCGTCAATATCTACAAAAACCGACTGCTCTACGACTATGGGATGATCTCTCCGATAGACTTCTACAGCGGGGATCTGGCGGTGGCAGCCAATGGAGTGATCCAGAGCGTGGCCATGCTGACGCTGATGTTTATGTTTGGTATCTCTCAGGCGACACAGCCTATCCTTGGCTACAACTATGGGGCGGGGAACCTCGGGCGAGTGAGAGATACCTTCCGGATCGCTCGGAAGATGAATTTCCTGATCGGTGTCTTTGGAGCCTCCGTGACCCTGATATGGCCTGAGATTGTTGCTCGCGCATTCACGTCTGACCCTCAGCTGATCGCAGTCTGCAAGGTAGGGCTGAAGATCGAGCTGGCAGCCATGTGGGCAGTGGGCATCCAGTTGACCGGAGTACAGTTTTTCCAGAGTCTTGGTAAGGCAGCCCGTGCCCTCCTGCTGAGCTTCTCGCGACAGCTGATCTTCCTCGTGCCTGCACTGGCGATCCTGCCACGTGTCATGGGTCTCACAGGCGTATGGACCGCACTACCAGTAGCGGATGTACTGTCGATGATCTTATGCATGACGATGACTTCATCCTACTTCCGCAAGCTGGCTCATCCCTATCGTCGGTCTAAGCGTTGCGCTTAAGCATGCGATACATTTTCTTTGTCTTCGTACAGATCGCACTGGGCTATGCCCTCTGTCACTATGCCGGACGTCGAGTCCCCAGGGATCAGCTGCTCCGTAAAGTGCTCAAGTGGAGCGTCATAGCTATCCCGGTCCTCTCCATAGGGCTAATCCTGACCACCTCACTCTCCGGTGGCAGTACACCCGAGCTGGTGACAGATCTACTCTTCGCTGAGATCTACTTTGCCACACTCTTCACACTCCTCGACAGCGCCACGAAGTGCCACTATGGTCGCGTGACCGCCCTACTCTGTCTATCGCTGATCCTACCGGTGATGATCGCGGGGAGAAGAAATGTAAGGGAGCCGATCACCACCCGCTACCGCATCATGTTGCCAGACGAGAAGCCCTCGGACAGCGTCCGCATAGCACTCGTGACTGACATCCACTTGGGCGAACTCTTCGGGGAGGAGCATCTTGCAAGGATGGAGCAAATGATAGAGAAAGCTTCGCCGGACTATGTCTTCATCGGGGGAGACCTGATCGATAGAAGTCTAAGCGATGTGGACACCATCACGGCTGCATACCACTTCGCCCGCATAAGAGAGAGCACCCAAGGTCTCTACTTCGTCCTTGGCAACCATGAGTACTATGGTGACTTGGATGAGAATGTGCAGTGGATCTCCTCGCTGGGGACACTGCTCCGCGACAGCGTCGTGAAGCTCCGCCCAAGCCTTTACCTCATAGGCAGAGACTACTACAAAGCCCTGGATAAGGACGTGGTGCCACTCAGTAGCTTAGCGGATCTGGTGCCCGATGGTGCGACCTCCATACTGCTACAGCACCGGCCTCGTGAGCACTGGGAGAGGGACCCAGAGGTCAGCGGGATAGACCTCACTCTCACGGGACACACCCACGCCGGGCAGATCTTCCCGATGCAGGTCTTCCAACCACTCCTCTTCTGCCACAACTACGGCTGCCATCCCTCCGGTGACGGCATGATCATCATCTCCTCCGGCTATGGCGCTTCCACCTCGCGCCTCCGTATCGGGAGCAGGTCTGAGATCGTAATCATCGACCTCCACTTCAAGGGTACATAAGCCCGGATAGGGCTAATGGAAAGGCTAGGTCCCTCCATTTTACTTGACTCCCCCAGGGGTACTCCTACCACAGGTGCGCGACTATGCCGAGTAGAGCTTGAGGGTTGGGCAATAGAGGCAAAAATGCTAACTTTGCACGCTAACAACTGAAACCAAATCACATAAAGACATAACAATGGATATCACTCTCGCAGAGCAGAAAGACAACTTTGCCCGTATTGACGTAACTGTCGAGAAGTCGGACTACGCAGAGGACTACAAGAAGCGTCTCAATAACATCAGCGCCAACGCCTCAATGCGCGGATTCCGCAAGGGTCACGTGCCTAAGGGACTCATCCTTAAGATGTACGGTGACAGCATCCACGTCGATGCAGTTAGCGAAGCTGTTACTTCTAAGCTCATGGACTTCATCCGGGAGAAGGAGCTGAAGACTATCGGTCAGCCTATTATGCCAAAGGAGCTCAACCAGGGAGATAAGCTTCTGCAGGATGAGATGACCATCACCTTCCACTTGGCACTGATCCCCACCCTGAGCAACGACATTCTCAGCAGCGAGGACACCCTTACCTACTATCAGCCCACCGTGGACGACGAGGAGGTAACCAAGCAGATGGAGCAGCTCCAGAGGGCCAATTCCAAGTTTGTCGACGGAGACCACATTGTCCCCAATGCGTTCGTATCCGGAGCATTGGCAGAGCTTGACGGAGACTCGCCACGCGAGGGAGGCATTCAGCTCGATCGGACCACGATCTACGTGGACTTTATGACCGATGAGGATGAGAAGGCGAAGTTTGAGAACGCCCCCAAGGACAGCATCGTAATCTTCAATCCCTATAAGGCCTTTGGCGGTCAGAAGTCTGAGCTCAAGGCGCTCTTCCACCTTGACGACATGACCGACGAGGAGGTGGAGAAGTACAAGGAGAGCGAGTTCTCCTACGAGATCAAGGAGATCAGCTACTCCCAGCGTGCTGAGCTTAATCAGGAGTTCTTCGATAGGATCTTTGGTCCCGACAAGGTACACACTGAGGAGGAGGCTCGCGAGGAGCTGAAGTCCAAGATGGAGCAGAATATCAAGGCCAACGCTGACTATAAGTTCACCGAGGATCTCATAAGCCTTATCACAAAGGAGAAGACCGACAAGGTGGATCTCGCAGAGGATACCATCAAGGAGTGGTACAAGGGCTCCGAGATGGCCAAGGATCAGTCAGACGAGGAGATCGACAGTAACTTCAAGGAGCTGATGAAGGGTCTTAAGCTGGACATAATCATCAACCACTTTACGGATAAGTACAGCCTTGAGGTCACTGAGGAGGATCTGAAGAACTTCACCCGCTCCTACGTGATCAACCAGCTGGCACAGATCGGTCTCTCCTCTCCTACGGAGGACATGATTGAGGGACAGGTACAGCGCGCCCTCAGCAATGACAACTTCCGCTACAACACCCAGCAAAATATGCTTCGCCAGATGGTTGCCCAGAAGATCCACGAGGACAACGTGATCACTGTGGAGACTAAGGAGGTGACTGCCGATGAGCTCCAGAAGATCATTATGGACAGCGGTGAGGAGGCTGAGTCTGAGGAGAAGCCTGCCGAGTAAGGACTTCGTGCGTCCGTAGAGACTCACTTATCACAGCTATGTAAAGCCTGAGACTACTTTTCCTGAGTAGTTTCAGGCTTTCTTTATCCTTCCGGACAATTTGGGTATCTTTCCGATCCATCAAGCATTTATACCATATGACCAGATACCATTCCCATACTACCTCATACCTCGGAGTGTCAACCACCTGCGCCCTCTTAGTCATCTTGCTCTTAACCCTTATAGGATCTCCCACCCTATATGCGAGGGACAAGGAGGGACGGTTTATCGTGGTTATTGATGCCGGGCATGGGGGACACGACAGCGGAGCAAAGGGCAAAGTCTCCTACGAGAAAAATGTCGTCCTCGCGGTGTCCAAGAAAGTGGGGGCCAAGATCAATGAACTGGCACCACAGATCAAGGTATACTACAGCAGACCAGACGATAACTTCATCGGACTGCAGGACAGAGCCCGATTTGCGATCAAGAAAAACGCTGACCTCTTTGTCTCCATCCATGCCAACGCAAGCAATAGCCACTCCCCCAGCGGCACCGAGACCTATGTGCTCGGTCTTCACCGGACAGAGGACAACCTAAGGGTGGCGATGAAGGAGAACAGTGCCATCCTCCTGGAGGACAACTACTCCAAGAAGTATGAGGACTTTGATCCCACCTCAAGCGAGTCGTACATCATCTTCCAGTTCATGGCAAATAAGCACTTGGAGAATAGCTTGAGGCTTGCCAAGCTGGTCCAAAGCGGCTTCAAGTCCGCCAGTCGATACGACCGAGGAGTACGCCAGGCGGGCTTTCTGGTGCTGCGAGAGGCTGCCATGCCAAGCGTCCTCATTGAGATCGGCTTCATCACCAATAGAGAGGAAGAGCGCTACATCAACTCTCAGAGTGGGCAGGCCAAGATCGCCAATGAGATCGCCAAGGCTGTCATAGAGTACGAGCGGCAGATCCGGAGGCGATCCGGCAAGCAATAGTCCCCACACGACCATACCAACTACCAAAAAGGGAGATGCACCAGCTTGGGTGCATCTCCCTTTTTCATTACCAAGTGTGACCCTCAGATCACTTAGCCTCTTCGCTGTCTGAGTCCGCTGCAGCCTGCTTAGTCGCAAGCATCTCCTTAAGCTCTGACTCTGTAGCCGAGGCTAAGTTGCTGGAGGAGACTTTCTGATATATCTTCAGATCAAAGAGCGAGATCACTGCCATCAGATGCTCAAAGGTATTGGCAGCGATGGTCTCATGCATCCCCCAATTAGAGGTCTTTGTGAAGAACCGTACGAGGAGTGGCAGTCCCATCTCAGTCATCGGCTTCTGGAAGCACATCGCATCGTAGTTGTGGTCCACAGCATCGGACTGCTCGAGGAACTTAAGCACATAATTTCGGAAGAGCCCCAGGTTGGTCACCCTGACCCGCGTCAGGTCATCCGTCAGGCTCTGCTTCTTATTCTCATCCTCCACCTCGGCAATCAGCTGATCCATCACCTGGCTCAGCAGGCCCGACTGACGCAGGCGCTTGATCAATTGATCATCAGCATAGCGTATCGAGGAGATGTCGATATAGATCGAGCGAGCACAGAGACGAGCATTGGAGCGCTGCATATTAGACCAATTCTGCACAGGGTTGCTCACTAAGTCGTAGGGTGGTATGGTGTACATTGAGTTATCAAAGCCCATCACCTTGACCGTTGTAAGCGAGATCTCTACGACGTTTCCATCAACGCTCTTACCCGGCACGGTGATCCAGTCACCCACATGGACCATATCACTACCTGTCAGCTGTATACTGGCTACAAATCCGAGGATGGTGTCCTTAAAGATCAGCATCAGCACTGCAGATAGTGCTGCCAGACTGCCGAATATTGTGCTCATATCAATGCGGAAGAGCAGCGATATCACCACCAAGACCGCAAGGAAGATAGCCAGCACCTTAAAGGCCTGCAAGAGTGCGACCATAGGATTATCCCTATACTGCGGCTGCTTAAGCATCCATGCCCGACCGGTGTCAATGACAGCGGTAAGTAAGCTAAAGAAGAAGAAGGTCTGACAAAGTCGAGCCACTAACAACAAACCGACATACCACGCACCGCCATTGGGGAAGGGCAGTGTAAGCAGACCAATAAATATTGAGCTAACGATCAAGCTCACAAGCTTACTCAGGACCTTATTACTGCGAGCGTCGGCCGTTGAGCTACTGAACCACGGAATCTTACCCAGGAGCCCCCTCAGCCCTTTGATGAAGATCAGCCGGAGTATGAAGTCCACGATCACTAAGAATACAACAACGATCCCAAGCACAAGCATCTCGTAGGCAAGGGATCCATGCTCAATCCCGAGGTCAAAGCCAGTGATAATCCTCAGGAGCAAGGCTCTAATATCATCCATTGATACAAATTTATTTTGGGTGGATATCTAATGCGTTATCAGTTACAGATACTTTATATCGTACCGAAGGGTTGACTCCTTGACTTCCCCCTCCTTGATCTCCTTGATCTCGTGCCGTACCTGTAGGGGCTGGTCAAAGCGGTCACACAGGTAGGAGGCAAGTAAGTGGTAGTGGTAGTCCGGTCGGCGGATCACCATAGAGGAGATGAGGTTGGAGGATCTGGAGCCGAGTATGAAGCTGGAGAGGAAATTCACCGAGCTCACATCGCTGAGGTAATTCAGGTCAGGGAATACCCGATTCCCAACATTACTATAGTAGGTCATCTCCTGACGATACTCTCCCTCGTGTCCGGTGATAGAGGTGATATTTCCCTCCGTGTCCCAAGTCACATCCATCTCACCATCCTGACTGATGATGCTGTCAAGCTGACCGCCATAGAGCCTCAGATCCCAGTGCTCCTCTCTACCACTCGTCCGGCGGAAGGAGAGGGAGGTTCCCATACCAAAGGGGTCAAGATCGACCGTGGTGATCTCAGGTGTATTGCACCCCTCCATGCAGTCGGTCTCCACGACGAGTAGCTTCCGATCGTACACCTCAGACTCTATAAGTGACTCATGGAGACGGTTGCCCTCCTTATCTAGAGAAATCCGTCTCGCCCAAGAGAATTTCTCATCCTCATCCCAACCAAAAGTCAGCACCGACGAGGGATGCCGTCCCTCATAGCAGGTGATAGAGTCAATCAGAGACGTGGGCGTCTCCACTCTACGATAGCGGCTCTTCAGGGCATTGTACAGGACTATGCCGCCCACTGCTCCCACAGACATCGCCGCCAGGTCTCTCAAGACATCACGAGCAGCTGCATTGATAGAAGTTTGACTCATACTATATAAGGATATTTATTATTGAATGGTTTGCTAACTTGATCAAGACACACAAATCTACCATTTTATCCCCAAAGAAAGATCACCTCCGGAAGAGAAAGGATAGAAAAAGAGGGGAGGTCCCCAGCAAAAAAGAGTGGGTGATGCCATCATCTCAAAAAAAGCGGTATATTTGCACGTTATATACTCAGAGAATAATGATCCGGAAACATTATCCAGCCTGCGTCCTCCTTAGCACACTCATCCTACTGATCGCCTCCTCGTGCGGTGAGTATGTGCGTGTGCAGCAAAGCACCGACGTCACAGAGCGCTACTCGTACGCCAAGAAGTACTACAATACCGAGAAGTACAAGCAAGCTGCTGAGCTGCTTGAGACGGTAGTACCCTATCTCCGCGGCACCGGGGAGGGGGAGGATGCCCTCTACCTCCTCGCTAAGAGCTACTATGCGAGCAAAAACTATCGGGAGGCAGCAGACGTCTTTGAGAAATACTACACCACCTACCCCAATGGCGAGTACACCGAGCTGGCTCGCTTCTACAGCGGCTATGGCTTGGCTAAGCAGATGCCCGACCCGCGTCTTGACCAGGAGCCTACCTACCGCGCAATCAAGGAGCTGCAGCTCTTCCTCGACTTCTACCCCCAGAGCGAGAAGGCAGAGGAGGCTACCCAGCTTCTCTTCGACCTCCAGGAGAACCTTGCTCTCAAGGAGCTGCTGAATGTCGAGCTGTACTACAACCTCGGTAATTATATCTTCAACAACTACGAGTCGGCCATCATCACAGGGCGCAATGCCCTGAAGGACTACCCGTACAGCAAGTATAGGGAGGACATACACTTCTACGTCCTCTCCTCGCTCTACGAGATTGCGAGGTACAGCATTGAGTCCAAGAAACAGGAGCGGGTACGCTCCCTCAGAGATGAGTACTTCGCTTTCGTCAACGAATTTCCTGAGGGGAAGCATCGCAAGGAAGCGGATAAATACTACGACTTTGCCTATCGTCTCATCGATGGCAATGACGAGTAAGCACACATAATTCACATCACGATCACTTGATCCAAGAAGCACAAATGGACAATAAGAGCAAAAATGCACCCCAGACCCTCGTGACACGCGACATCAATGCGTTTGTCGAGCCTACGGGGAATATCTATGACTCCATCCTGATCATGGCAAAGCGTGCCAATCAGATCGCCGCCGACATGAAGCAGGAATTTGATGACAAGGTCAAGGAATTCTCGACCTATACCACCGATGATGGTGAGGATGTCGAGGAGATCAACAACGAGCAGGCTGAGCTCTCGAAGTACTTCGAGAAGCAGCCCAAGCCCCTCCTGATGGCGATCAAGGAGTTTGAGGATGGAGAGCTTACCTGGCATCTGCCCTTAGACAAGATGGACGATGACCTGATGGACAACATTATGGACGACTGACACCACGGGATGATACAGCGGAAACAATCACTCTGGCTCCTCCTCGCAGCACTACTCTTACTGGTGCCACTCTTCTTCCCCTACGTGGTGATCACGTCTGCAGACACCCTCTTTGAGGGAGACACCACAGGCTTTACGCAACTGGGTGCAGGGGATGAGCTTGTCACCTTTGAGTGGCCACTGATGATACTCAATTTCATCATCATCATCGTCAGCCTCGTGACGATATTCCTCTACAAGAAGAGGCCCCTCCAGATGCGACTCACGGTGTTCAATATCCTACTGACAGTCGGAGTGATGATCCTAGCGGGTGTCACCACCTACAGCTTCATCTCATCACTGGGCGAGGGCTATATGGGCTGGCGGCTTAAGTGGCTGGTAGCCATCCTCCCCCTGCTGGCTATTGTGCTGGACGTATTGGCGTACCGCGCCATTGCGATCGATGAGATGACCGTCCGGTCTATGTATAGGCTGAGGGATAGGAAGTAACTCACCATACCTTATACTAAGTACAGAAGAGAGAGATGGGTCGATAAGCCCGTCTCTCTCTTGTCTTTTTCGCAGGCATCCAGACAAGGGGAGCGGTGACTGCTGATTTACACCTCTCCCGATGGGCAAAATCTTTTACCGGTAAAAGAAATCTCTAATACCGATAAAAGATTTCTCTAATA
>NZ_KV793803.1:0-25365 GCF_001808555.1 Porphyromonas sp. HMSC065F10 | reverse complement strand
CGCAGCAGATCGCCTTCGTGCAACAGTCTCTAATACCGATATTAGTCCGAGGGGACAAAAAAGCGTATCTTTGCGTGACAAAAATGCAGAGGTACCCAGTCGTACTTCGCTCAGTGTCCGCTCGGAGGGAAGAGGGGACACTGGGGAATGAGCAGATATGAGCATGACGAAAAAGAATTATAAGACTTACGATCAGCTAAGCCTCTCGAGTATTGATCGGGAGGTGCTGGAGTTGTGGAAGAGAGAAGATCCCTTCGATGCCTCACTCAAGTGGCGCGAGGGGGCACCGAGATTTATCTTTTACGAGGGTCCCCCTCTGCTAATGGTATGCCGGGGATCCACCACGTCATGGCTCGCACGATCAAGGATATTATCTGTCGCTACAAGACGATGGAGGGTTTCCTCGTCGACCGCAAGGCAGGGTGGGACACCCACGGGCTTCCGGTAGAGATCGGTGTGGAGAAGAAGCTCGGCATCACCAAGGCCGACATCGGCACCAAGATCTCTGTCGATGAGTACAATGAAGCGTGTCGCAAGGAGGTGATGAAGTATACCGCCGAGTGGCGCAAGCTCACCTCGGAGATGGGTTACTGGGTGGACCTGGATCACCCCTACATCACCTACGACAATCGCTACATAGAGACCCTGTGGTATCTCCTGAAGCAGCTCTACGAGAAGGATCTGCTCTACAAGGGATACACCATACAGCCCTACTCTCCCGCCGCAGGCACCGGACTTAGCTCCCATGAGCTGAGTCAGCCTGGTGCCTATAGGGACGTGAAGGACACCTCCTGCACTGCTCTCATGGAGATCATCGATCCCGCTGAGGAGCTGCAGGGACACGGGACCGCCTACTTCGCTGCCTGGACTACCACACCATGGACACTTCCCTCCAATATGGCTCTCGCTGTCGGCAGCGGGATCGACTATGTGGCGGTGCAGACATTCAATCCCTACTCCCTCGAGCCGATCACCGTCGTGATGGCGAAGCCACGCCTCTCCGCCTACCTCAGTCCGGAGGGCGAGGAGCTGCCGATGGAGGCCCCCGAGAAGGGGAGCAAGGTGATGCCCTACCGCATCGTCGCCCGATACAAGGGGGCTGACCTCGTAGGGCTGAGATACAAGCAGCTCTTCACCTGGGTAAAGCCCGATGAGAGAGCACTGAGGGTGGTGGCGGCTGACTTCGTCACCACGGAGGATGGTACCGGCATCGTCCACATAGCACCCACCTTCGGTGCAGATGATAATGCACTCGGCAAGAAGGAGCAGATCCCCGGCATGATGCTCATTGACAAGGGGGGTAAGGAGGTGCCAATGGTCGATCCGGAGGGGAAGTTTTACGCCCTTGAGGATCTAGACCCACATTTTGTGGAGGAGCGGATGGACGTCGCTCAGTATGGGGTCTACGCCGGTCGCTATGTCAAGAACGCCTACATCGACAAGCCGTCCGACACCGACTCACTTGACATTGACCTCTGTATGGCGCTCAAGGAGAGAGGGCAGGTATACAGGATCGAGAAATTTACCCACAGCTACCCCCACTGTTGGCGGACCGACAAGCCGATCCTCTACTACCCGCTGGATAGCTGGTTTATCCGCACCACTGCAGTCAAGGAGCGACTGATCGAGCTCAATAAGACGATCACTTGGAAGCCCGAGTCTACCGGCACGGGACGCTTCGGGCAGTGGCTGGAGAATCTCCAGGATTGGAATCTGTCCCGCTCACGCTACTGGGGTACTCCGCTGCCGATCTGGCACAATGAGGACTACAGCGAGCTGAAGTGCATCGGCTCCGTCGAGGAGCTCTCCCGCGAGATTGACCTCTCAGTAGAGAAGGGACTGATGAAGAGCAATCCCCTGGCCGATATAGGCTTTGTCGTGGGCGAGTATACGGACAAGAATTACGAGCGGATCGATCTCCACAGACCCTATGTGGACGACCTGATCCTCTGCGACAGCAAGGGACGGCCGATGGTCAGGGAGACTGACCTCATCGATGTGTGGTTTGACTCCGGGGCGATGCCCTACGCGCAGCTGCACTACCCCTTTGAGCACCGCGAGATGGTGGATGAGAGGAGCTACTTCCCGGCCGACTTCATTGCCGAGGGAGTGGATCAGACGAGAGGGTGGTTCTTTACCCTCCATGCCCTTGCGACGATGCTCTTTGACAGCGTCGCCTACAAGCACGTGATCTCCAATGGTCTCGTCTTGGATAAGAATGGGAATAAGATGTCTAAGCGCCTCGGCAACAGTGTAGACCCCTTTATGATCATGGAGCAGAAGGGGGCAGACGCCCTGAGGTGGTATATGATCACCAACTCCTCGCCGTGGGACAACCTGAAGTTTGACCCCTCGGGCGTGGACGAGGTGACCCGCAAGCTCTTCGGCACGCTGCACAACACCTACTCCTTCTTCGCACTCTACGCAAATATCGACAACTTTGACCCGGCAACAGCTCGTAGGATCCCTCTCGAGGAGCGACCTGAGCTGGATCGATGGATCCTCTCACGGCTCCACTCGCTAATCACCGAGGTGAAGTCTGACCTCGAGGACTACGAGCCGACAAAGGCCGGTCGCGAGATAGCAGCCATGGTGACAGACCAGCTGAGTAACTGGTATGTGCGCCTTGCCCGCAAGCGCTTCTGGGGCGGTGGCATGACCGATGACAAGCTCTCCGCCTACGAGACCCTCTACGAGTGCCTCGTCACGGTGGCTAAGCTGATGGCACCCTTTGCCCCCTTCTACGCTGATCGTCTATACCGCGATCTCACTCAGGACGAGACGAAGTCAGTCCACCTCACAGACTATCCCAAGGCTGATCCCTCAGTGATCAATACCTCACTGGAGGAGGCGATGGACTATGCTCAGAGGATCTCCGGCATGGTGCTCTCGCTCCGTCGTAAGATGGATACGAAGGTGCGTCAGCCGCTGCAGAAGGTGGTGGTACTCACCTCCGATCCTCAGATGATCGAGTCGGTGAAGCACGTGGAGGAGCTGATCCTCTCCGAGGTGAATGTGAAGGAGCTGGTCTTTGACTCCGGATCATCTGACCTTGTGGTGAAGAGAGTGAAGCCTAATTTCCGTCTCCTCGGACCGATCTTCGGCAAGGATATGAAGAGAGCGGCTGCATACCTCACCGGTATGACGCGAGAGGAGATCGAGGCCTTTGAGACAGCCGGGAAGACTGAGTACGAGGGCAAGGAGATCACTCTCGACAGCGTAGAGGTGATCTCTGAGGACGTGCCGGGCTGGCTGGTGCTCAACGAGGGCTCCATCACCATCGCTCTCGATGAGGAGATCACCGAGGAGCTGCGCATCGAGGGTCTAGCCCGCGAGATGGTTAATAGGATCCAAAATCTCCGCAAGACCTCCGGCTTTGATGTGGAGGACAAGATCGACATTCGTCTCGAGAAGACCCCGATGACGGAGCAGATCCTTGCGGCACACAAGGACTACATCTCCACTCAGGTACAGGCTCGATCTATTGAGCCCGTCGAGGGACTCATCTCCGGGGAGCTTCTCGAGCTGGACGAGGAGGTGAGCCTGCATGCAGAACTAACTATAGTAAATAAGTAAAAGAGATAACCATGGCTACTGTAAGATACTCTGATGAGGAGCTGGAGGAGTTTCGCCAGATCATCAATGAGAAGCTTGATAAGGCTCGTAAGGACTACGACTCTCTCATCGAGTCTATGAACGGGAGCGAGAATAGCGACATCAACGACACCTCGCCCTCATACAAGAATCTCTCCGAGTCGGCAACTCTCGCCTCTCGGCAGGAGACAGCCTCCCTCGCAGCGCGTCAGAAGAAATTTATCCAAAACCTGGAGGCTGCCCTGATCCGCATCGAGAATAAGACCTACGGCGTCTGCCGCATCACCGGCAAGCTCATCCCCAAGGAGCGGCTCCGTGCCGTCCCCCACGCTACACTTAGCGTCGAGGCCAAGAACGCCGGATACAAGTAAATCTCAGGTAAGTCTATCGTCTATAGTGAGCGTCAACGACATACCCTCCACGGCAGATCGACCTGTCACGGACCCGAGAGAGATGCCTGCAGATCGTCCCCGGCGTCGACTTACAGTCGCTGTGGGACTTGCGATCCTACTCCTGGTCATCGACCAAGCTATCAAGATATGGGTTAAGACCCATATGGAGCTGGGCGAGAGTATCGTGGTGGCAGACTGGTTTCAGATCTACTTCACGGAGAATCCAGGGATGGCATTCGGCTGGGAGCTTTTCGACAAGCTCTTCCTGACACTCTTCCGCATAGTCGCCAGCGTGCTGCTGGGGTGGCTGGTGGTCTACGTGTCAAGGAGGCGATATGGACGCGGAGTGCTGACCTGTCTGGTGGCTATCTTTGCCGGTGCAGTGGGTAATATCATCGACTCTATTTTTTACGGAAAGATATTTACCCACAGCTATGGGCAGGTAGCGACGATCTTCCCCGCTACACCGGAGACAGGCTATGGAGACTGGTTTCAGGGAAAGGTGGTGGATATGTTTTACTTCCCCATCATCCGCAGTCAGTGGCCCGACTGGGTACCCGGCTGGGGAGGAGAAGAGCTGATCTTCTTCCGCCCGATATTCAACTTTGCCGATGCCTGCATCTCGGTCGGTGTGATCGCGCTACTGCTATTCTACAGCGGCTCTTTTGCCCACCTGATGAGTCATGTCGGCAGTAAGAAGCCTAAGGACAGAGCACCGGAGGACTCCGACATACGTGATGAGGAAGCATCGTAGTCTCTGCAGCCTGATCCTGCTCTCCATCGCACTGACAGTGCTCCTCTCACAGTGTCGCCGTCGACCGAATGAGGTCCTGACGAGAGACGAGATGAAGGCGGTCACCAAGGACATGGTCCTGGCCCAGTCTTATATTGACAGCAAGTATGGGATGCCGGACTCGGTCCGCGAGGCATACTATAGGAGTGTGCTGGAGAAGCATGGGATCTCGCAGGCAAAGTACGATACCTCTCTCGTCTGGTACGGAGAAAATCTCCCGATGCTCACGAAGATCTACAATCAGATCATCGAGGAGCTTCAGCAGGAGGCCGTGGTCTTAGACACCCTCTATCAAGACTCCATTCGTCGTGCCGGGCTCACTTACAAATCACCGGAGTCGCTCTGGAGAGAGCCCTCGAGGGTCTGTCTCTCGGAGGGAGACCGAGCCTACCGCTTCATGATGTGTGAGCTCAGTAGTGGTACCGTGGCGGGAGGGGATACGCTTGACTTTGGCTTCAATATACTGCCGGGCCTGCTCAGCTCGGGGGAGAGGATCGAGATCTCCTTTATCACCCTCACCCGAGACAGTAGCATCGTCTACTCTACACAGACCACACTGGATGGTAAGGGCGACCGACGGATAGCACTCGAGTATGTCACGCCACAAGACACCACTAGCGAGCAGAGCCAGTGGCACCGCCTCTTCCTCTCTTACTATCGTGACCGGGACTGCCTGAGGAAGATCCCGCTGGTCCTCGATAGCATTTACCTCTCTAAGCGTGAGACTCCCGTGGTGGCGGAGAAACCTGCAGAGGAGGAGACTGAAGAGTAAAATTGACTAACTTTGCAACTAAGATCGGCACAGACCTATGGGACAGACGGGAGATATGACACTCATCTACAGTCCGGAGATACTGGACTTTATCCAGCAGAGTATGAATTACCTCGCTCTGCTTGATCCCGAGGTAGCCCCCCGATGGACGAGGGAGACGGTGCGTGAGTGCCGTGACACGCTGGCAGCAGTGTATGCCGCAGCGACGAGACTTCCGGACTTGGACCCATCGCTTTTCTTTGGCGAGCTGGAGCACCTCGTCGAGGAGGAGGACTATGAGCGGGTGAGACGTCGCCACGAGCGATTCTTTGCTGACCGAGACCTATTTCCAGATGCACTCAACGAGCAGATGCAATACTCTGAGCGCCCGATCAACATCAGTCTCAGCGAGCTGCTTGCCGACCTCTTCCAGGCTCTGGCAGATATCGTCTGGGTCTATAGACAGCAAAACGAGGAGACGATGGTCCAGTCCATTGCCGAGGCGAGGTATGCCTTTGACCACGAGTGGGGAGAGAAGCTGGCAGCTGTGCTCAGACGACTTCACCTCCTGCTCAGCGATCCGGACTTTATGCCCCTCGAGATGCCGGACGATGAGGATGACCTATTGAGCTACAATGAGTGACATGCCTATAGATCGGACCACCATCACCAAGGAAGAGCTCGGGGAGCTGGAGGCGGAGGAGCTTCCGGTGCCGGTCACGATCCTTGACGCCTCGTGCTCTGACGATGAGATAGAGAGCGTCATGGCGGCTCTCTCGAGGGCCGATGTCCTCGGCCTTGACACAGAGACTAAGCCATCATTCCACAAGGGCGAGGGGAATAAGGTCTCCATACTTCAGCTCTCCGATCACGAGAGATCAGTAATCATCAAGCTCCTCACCTTTGACGGTGAGGAAGACAAGGCATCACGCCTCGCCCCCATAGCACAAGTGCTGGCAGATGACAGTACACTCCTCGTGGGGGTATCTATCCACGATGACGCCCTTGCCCTAAGGAAAGACCATGGTCTTGAGTGCCATCAGGTCCTTGAGCTCCAGCTGACGGCCAAGGCCGCAGGGCTAAAGGTCTTCTCGCTCTCCAAGCTCTATGCCCTACTCTACGACAAGCGCATCTCCAAGAGCCAGCGACTCAGCAATTGGGAGAGCGAGAGACTCTCGGAGGCGCAGACTAACTATGCCGCACTCGATGCCTATGCCGGCCTGCTGATCTACGACGGACTCAAGGACTTCGTCAAGCCCTCCATGATCGAGAAGAGAGTGGGCCCGACCGTGAGAGTACCCAAGTCAAAGAAGAGAGAGACCTCTGCGAGGGTACGAAAGCGCAGGGTGAAGGCTAAGGTCAAGGGGGCAAAAGCAAAAAGTAAAACCACCGACAAATAACTCACCCTATGGGCACTAACCTAGACACCATACCGATACTCCACCTACGACCCGGTAAAGACGAGCCGATGGAGCGCCGTCATCCATGGGTCTTCTCCGGAGCTCTTGATCGGAGAGATACCAATGGACTGATGGAGGGAGACTTGGTCGAACTCAGAAGCTCAACGGATGACTTTGTCGCCCGTGGCTACTGGTCTCCAGAGAATATTGCGATACGGATCCTCA
This sequence comes from Porphyromonas sp. HMSC065F10, assembly GCF_001808555.1. Classification (GTDB taxonomy): domain Bacteria; phylum Bacteroidota; class Bacteroidia; order Bacteroidales; family Porphyromonadaceae; genus Porphyromonas_A. The sequence goes on along the minus strand of NZ_KV793803.1, from coordinate 18,210 downwards.
CCTTTGATGCCTCAGAGGAGATTGACCAAGCCTTCTGGACCCGACGCCTGAGTGAGGCTCTCAAGGTGAGGGAGGCTGTCGGTCTGGCGGGAGAGCATAATGCCATCCGCTGGATCTACGGCGAGGGCGATGGTCTCCCGGGGCTGGTCATCGACCTATACGACTCCATCGCTGTCATGCAGGCTCACACGCTCGGCATCCACCGACAGAGACACCAGATCTCAGACGCTATGTCCACCGTGCTTGGCAGTCGCCTGCAGGTGGTTTACTACAAGAGCGCCGAGACGCTGACGGCAAGCTCTCCGATAGAGGGGGAGATCGATGAGCTGCTCATGGGGTCGCTACCGAGGGAGCAGGAGGTGGTGATTGACGAGCGGGGGATGAAGTTTTACCTTGACGTTGTCAAGGGACAGAAGACCGGCTTTTTCTTAGATCAGAGAGACAACCGCTCCCTCCTGAGACAGTATGCTAAGGGGCGGAAGGTGCTCAATATGTTTTGCTACACGGGAGGATTCTCCCTCGCTGCCATGCTAGGAGAGGCTAAGCAAGTGGTGTCCGTAGACAGCTCGGAGCGCGCCATAGACATGACGGCAAGGAATATGGAGCTCAACTTCCCCGGCAGAGACGATACCCACGAGGAGATCGCCACCGATGCATTCGCCTACCTAGAGGGACTACAGGGAGGAGAGTACGACCTGATGGTGCTGGATCCGCCAGCCTTTGCAAAGAATAGACGCGTCCTCTCACGCGCACTCAACGGCTACCGTCGGCTCAATCGCATTGCACTACAGAAGATTGCCCCCTCGAGCCTGCTCTTCACCTTCAGTTGCTCACAGGTGGTTAGCCCGGAGAAATTTCAGGAAGCGGTATTTACCGCTGCTCTGCAAGCCGGGCGTGAGGTGAGGATCCTCCATCGCCTTACTCAGGCTGCGGATCATCCCGTAAATATCTATCACCCCGAGGGAGAGTATCTCAAGGGTCTAGTACTCTACGTTAAGTGATGTCCCGGCACTTCTCTCGACTTGCTCCGCTGCTCCTTCTCATCGGGATGCTGTCCTCTTGCATTCAGACGAGGAAGGAGAGAGAGTCGGAGAAGGTCAACTACCGAAAGTGGAGCGAAATCATCGCCAGTGATACGCTACGAGTAGGAACGGTCACCTCCCCTACAGACTTTTACTTCTACAGAGGCGAGCCCTTCGGGCTGGAGTATCAGAAGGTGTCTCGCTTTGCCGAGGCGCACAAACTCAAGCTTGACATCAAAGTGACCGGTAGCAGGGATAGCCTTATGGCATGGATCACGTCCGGGGTCATTGACCTATCCATCACCCCCTTTGCCATGACATCCGAGATCAGCAAGTCGTATGACTTTGCCGGCATCGTGGACACGATCGCCTTGGTAGTGGTGCAAAATAGGTCCATCACCCCGCTCCTCCGCCGGGTGGGCGACTTAGACGGCAAGTCGATCTACGTCTCCTCCAATAGTCCTGCGGAGATGCGCTTGGAGCAGATCATTGCGGAGGCCGCCCTGGACTCTCTCCATATCCTACCCGTTGACTCTCTGGGTGATGTGGACCTGATCAAGTCGGTCGCCGATGGAGACAGCATCCGTTACGCAGCGGTAGACACCCGACTGGCGGGATTATTTGAGCGGCACCACCCCACCCTTGACACAGAGCTCCGCATCAGCGTACCACTGAGGTACAGTTGGATGCTGCATAAGGGCAACCAGAGCCTGACCGAGCAGATCAGCCGCTTCTTCTCTTCATCTTCTAATGAGGAAGAGGAAGGAGACCCTGACCGCCTGCTTACGATGGAGAGCGGCAATTACTTCAAGGGACTCAGATCCCCCTTCCCCACCCCTACTATCCGGCAGGGAGCGATCTCTCCATACGATGAGATATTCATGCAAGAGGCAAAGCGGCTGGGCTGGCACTGGACCTATCTCGCCGCGATCGCCTTCACAGAGTCTCGCTTCATCCCTGACATCGTGGCTCGATCAGGAGCGAGAGGCCTTATGGGTGTGATGCCTGCTACCGGACGAGCCTATGGGGTGAGTAAGGACCAGTTGCTGGACCCCTTGACAGCAGTGCGCGTGGCTGTCAATTGTCTCCGGGACAATGAGAAGTCCTTTAGCAACATCCGGGACATCCATGAGCGGGAGTGCTTCACTCTCGCAGCCTACAACGCCGGCTATGGTCACGTCCTGGATGCGATGCGGCTAGCACGGAAGTACAGCGCACCGGACAGTGTCTGGGATGGTGGGGTGAGGGAGTACCTCCTCCTCAAGAGCACACCGAAGTACTTCAATGACCCCGTGGTCAAGTACGGCTACGTCCGTGGCTCGGAGACTGTCAAGTATGTAGACAATATCATGCAACTCTCTGCCCTCTACCAAGGAGCAAAGAGTAAGGGAAAATAGTTAGCTAAGAGTATGAAAATAGTAAACTTATCAGAGCAAAACAGCCTCATCAACCGCTTCATCGCAGAGATGAGGGATGTCAATATCCATAACGACTCGATGCGCTTCCGGAGCAATGCCAGGCGCCTTGGCGAGATTATGGCTTACGAGATCAGCAAGACACTCGACTATACGGAGAAGAGGGTCACCACCCCCCTCGGGACCAAGGATATGTACCTGCCTACTGAGGAAGTGGTAGTTGCCACCATCCTTCGTGCCGGTCTCCCCATGCAGAGCGGACTGACCAATTACTTCGACAAGGCTGACAATGCTTTCGTATCCGCCTACCGCAAGGAGGGTGGAGACAGTAAGCTGGGATTTGACGTACACATCGAGTACCTGGCCTCCCCCTCTCTCGAGGGACGCACGCTGATCCTTGCCGACCCCATGCTGGCAACAGGAAGCTCGATGATGCTTGCCTATAATGCACTCCTCACCAAGGGGCAGCCCGCCACCACCCACTTCGCTGCCATCATCGCCAGCCAGCAGGGTGTCGATATGCTTGCGAAGCATGCCCCTGAGGACTCCACCCTCTGGATCACCGCCCTCGATGAGAAGCTCAATGAGCACGCCTACATCGTCCCGGGACTGGGCGATGCCGGGGACCTCTCCTTCGGGACCAAGATGGACTAAGCGGATATTATACTACGAGCAGAGCCTCCGAGGGGACAATTGTCTCATCGGAGGCTCTGCTCATTTTGTACTCGGATAGTCTACACCTTGCGTAGCCAGATGCTCCTCACACTGTGATCGTCACTCTTCTCAAGGATGAGATTGGAGCGAAAGCGCGTCGGCTCGATATTCTGGACTAAGTTGGTCAGATTGACATCATCCCACACTTGATTGGCCAGCTTAATAGTCTCTTCCTTAGATAGATCAGCGTAGCGGTAGAAGTAGGAGTCCTTATTCCTAAACGCCGTCTGCTGCAGCTTGATAAATCGATCCACATACCACCTGCGGATCGCAGACTTCTCCGCATCGACGTAGATTGAGAAGTCAAAAAAGTCTGACACAAAGACCGACCGACGTGCCCGGGACGCATCCACACTCGCCTGCAAGACATTGATCCCCTCGATGATCAGCACATCCGGCTGATCAACCTCGTCATACTCTCCCTTGATCACATCGTAGTATAGGTGGGAGTACTTGGGTGACGGGAGGTGTCGACGACCGCTCTTGACAGCGGCGAGGAAGTTGAGCAGACTCATCACATCGTAGCTCTCAGGAAATCCCTTTCGGTCGCTCAGGCCGCGCCGCTCCAGCTCGGCATTGGAGTATAGGAAGCCATCGGTCGTCACGAGAGAGACCTTTGGCGTCTCCTCATTCATCGAGAGGAGCTTCTGCAAGACCCTCGCCGTGGTACTCTTACCCACAGCGACACTGCCGGCGATCCCGATGACGTAAGGAACGGTCTGGAACTGACGATGAAAAAACTCGCCATAGTCGCTCTGAAGATTCTTATGATGCATGATATTTATCTCCAAGAAGCGACACATAGGGAGGTAAATATCACTGATCTCCTCTACGGTCAGAGGCTCATTCATCGCATGGAGCTTGCTAATGTCGATCTCGGAGAAAGGAAAATTGGGGTGGCTGTCCAAGCTGCTCCACTGATCTCGAGTGAATGATTGATAGGGGGAAAAGGTTGCGGTATAGGGTTTCATTGTGCTGTAGTCCGATCCTGCATAATTATTCATCGGCAAAGGTATTCAATTTACCTCTTACGGATGTCCCGGCAACATATGCGAAGTAAAGGACCGACCAGAGCTCACTTGTTTATTGCTAATGGGGAAAGCGCAGAAGTTAAACATCTCTAAGTCGATGGTCAAACCGGGCATACTATTTGCAAAGTGTTAATTAGGCACTTTCAGACTATTGACTACAACGGGTTTAATCCGTTTATTTGTCTGGAAATAGAACTAATAAGACAACATAGAATTCGTATGAAAGCAAAAGACATCATCCTTACCAGCGTGCTGGTGGTCGCCTGCTCGACCCTCAGTGCGATAGGGGGAGCTGCCATCACAAAGCACGGCAGCGACTCCCCTGAGACTTATGAGACTTCCGAGCCGGCCAAGTCCTCAAGGGCCTATATGGCCTCTACCCCGCCCAACTTTGTAGAAGTGGCTGAGAGGACCATCGACGGCGTGGTCAACATACGCACAGAGAAAGCTGTGAGAATGACACAGGAGAGGTTTTTTGATCCCTTTGAGTTCTTCTTCGGCATCCCCTCCCAGCGAGACCCTCGGCAGGAGGGACGCTCCCGACAGGAGGCTCCCAAGCAAGTGGGCATCGGGTCAGGCGTGATCATCAGCCGAGATGGATATATCGTGACCAATAACCACGTCATCGATGGTGCTGACGATGTCTTCGTCACGACCAATAGCAATGAGGAGTATAAGGCCAAGGTGGTCGGCACCGACCCCTCCACCGACCTCGCCGTGATCAAGATCGAGAGTGGCAAGGAGCTGACGGCCATTCCCTTCGGCAACAGTGATGATCTCCGTGTCGGAGAGTGGGTACTGGCGATAGGCAACCCCTTCAACCTCCGCAGTACGGTGACCGCCGGTATCGTCAGCGCCAAGGGGCGCGCTGCCGGGAGTGGTCAGGGATCTCTCCAGGTGGGCTCCTTTATCCAGTCTGATGTGGCCGTCAACCCCGGCAACTCCGGTGGGGCTTTGGTCAATATGGCAGGCGAGCTGATAGGCATCAATACGATGATCTACTCCAGCACCGGTAACTACGCGGGGATCTCCTTCGCCATCCCCACCTCGATAGTCCACAAGGTGGTCAGCGACCTAAAGGAGTATGGTACCGTCCAGCGTGCCGTCCTCGGCATTGCCGGTACCAACATCACCTCTGCCGCCACCGAGAAGTACGACCTCAAGGTCTCTCAGGGCGCTTTAGTGATGGAGGTGGCAGACAGGAGCTCGGCGAAGCAGGCCGGACTCACGGAGGGTGATGTGATCACCTCCATCGACGGACACAGCATCTCCACGATGTCGGACCTACAGGAGGCTATCTCTACCCACAAGCCGGGTGACAAGGTCCGGATGTCTGTGGATCGTAAGGGTAAGGCTATGACGATCGACCTCGTACTCAAGAATAGCGAGGGAAATACCGATGCCGTGACTCGGATCGACGAAAGCTCGATCGGTGCCGCCTTCCTGGAGCTCAGCGACAAGGAGATGAGCGACCTCGGGATCTCCTACGGAGTAAAGGTAGTCGGTGTGGACAGGGACGGAAAGTTCTTCCGTGCCGGCATCCGCAAGGGAGACGTGATACTCGCTGTTAATAACCTCCGCGTGAGCAAGAAGGACGATGTGGAGAAGGTGGTGAGTGACGTGGTGAAGAGCAGTAGCGACAAGGTCCTCTTCGTCAAGTTGCTTAATACCAATGGGCGTATCAATTACGTAGCCGTGGATCTCCGCGACTGATACCTACCGGTACCAAACTAACACAAGTGCACCCCAGCGGATGAGTGTCTGCCGGGGTGCACTTGTATTTAAGCAATTCAAAGGTGCGATAGGAGACGACTCGGCTGATCCATCACCCCATCTACCCGCTACCTCTACCAAAAGTCCATTAAGCCGGCCCCAGTCATGAAGACGCCACGTACTTCTGATGTGACACACCGAGATCTGAGCCCATTTCCCATGCAAGGGAAAGGGCTTAGATTGTCTATCGGCATAAGATTTTGTACCTTTGCAAGGGTAAGAGATGAGAGGACCCCTGAGTCTTCTCATTTTATTTCCATATACAGACCTGATGATAGACGTAAAGGACATACAATCAGCCCTCGAGGAGTACCTATCGGAGCGTGACGACCTCTACATAGTAGCGGTCGATGTGCGCACCGGCAACTTGATCAGCATCACCATTGATAGTGATCACGACTCGATCTCGCTTGATACAATCACGTCGCTCTCCCACTATATTGAGGAGCGCTTTGACCGCGATGTGGAGGACTACGAGCTGACCGTGACCAGTGCCGGGCTCACCTCGCCCCTTCGGCTCCCACGGCAGTACCGCAAGTACATCGGTGAGCCAATCATTGCCACGCTTCGCAACGGAGGCATTGAGAAAGGAACGCTCGTAGCAGCGGACGAGGAGGGCTTTGAGATGGAGGTTATCCGGATGGAGAAGCGCGAGGGCGACAAGCGTCGCAAGGGCTACCCCACCCCACTTCACCTCACATACGATGAAGTGAAGTCGGTCGTCTACGACCTGAAGTTTTGACAACAAAGCGCTTACAATAGTATACATGGCAAAGAGAATACAGGCAACAATGATGGAGGCTCTGGGAGACTACATGAGCCAAAAGGACATCGACCAAGGGACACTCATCAAAGTACTTGAGGAGTCTCTCCGTAGTGCGATCGCAAAGATGTACGGTACGGATAATAACTTCGATGTCATCATCAATCCCGAGGAGGGAGATGTCGAGATCTGGCGCAATAGGATCATCGTCCCCGATGGCGAGGTCCACGACCAGATGAAGGAGGTCTCCATCAGCGATGTACGCTCACAGGGAGAGGAGGACCTTGAGGAGGGCGAGGAGTACACCGACAAGGTCTCTTTTGAGAGCTTTGGTCGCCGTGCCATCCAAAACCTCCGCCAGTCTCTTGCCTCTAAGGTGCTGGAGCTGGAGAAAGACACTCTCTATGCCAACTACAGCAAGCGTGTCGGTGAGCTGATCACTGCCGAGGTCTACCAGACCTGGAAGCGTGAGCTGCTGCTCCTCGATGGGGACGGCAACGAGCTCATCATGCCCCGCTCACTGATGATCCCCAGGGACCGATTCCAGAAGGGTGACCACGTCACTGCCTGCATTGAGCGCGTAGACTATAACAACAACAATCCCAAGATCATCCTCAGCCGGACCAGTAATGAATTTCTGTCTCAGCTCTTTGCCCGCGAGGTGCCTGAGATCCAGGATGGTCTGGTGATGATCAAGCGCGTTGCACGCATCCCCGGTGATCGTGCCAAGGTGGCAGTCGAGAGTGTCGACAGTCGCATCGACCCGGTCGGTGCCGTCGTGGGAGTACGTGGCTCACGCATCAGGGGCGTCGTGGCAGAGCTTCGCAATGAGAGCATTGATGTACTGCAGTACACCGACAATGACCAGCTCCTGATCCAGCGAGCACTCAGCCCTGCACAGAATGCCGATGTGCGGATCAACCCCGAGGAGAAGCACGCTGATGTATACCTCGCCCAAGAGGAGATCCGCAACGCTGTCGGTCGCAGCGGTTACAATATCAAGCTGGCAATGATGCTGACCGGCTACGAGATCGATATCTACAGAGATGAGGCACAGGGCATCGATGAGGAGGATCTCTTCCTCACCGAGTTTGACGACGAGATCGATCCCTGGATCATCGATGTATTTACCTCCATCGGTTGCGACACAGCCAAGAGCGTCCTCCGTCACAGCCGCGAGGACTTGGTTCGTGCCACTGACTTGGAGGAGAAGACAATCGACTATGTCCTGCAGGTGCTGATGGCTGAGTTTGACGACAATGAGCTGCCGACAGACGAGTTCCCCGACCTACCCGAGCGCGATCCCAATTTCCGCCAGTTCCCTATTGAGTCCCATGAGAGATCGGTAGAGGAAGAGGCGCAGGAGGAGCCTACAGAGGAGAGTATGCCCAAGGGGGAGGATGGTGTGACCGAGGAGTAAGACCTCATTCCCACCCGTAGACCCATCCTGCAAAAAACACAGATACTGAGAGAATAGAGAGAAATATATGCCCGCAATCAAAATAAATAAGGTCGCACGAGACTTAAACGTTGGAGTAAGTACGCTTAGTTCATTTCTAAGCAAGAAAAACCCCAATGGGGACTACAAGAGTCCCAATACTAAGCTGACTACGGCTGAGCTGAAGACTGTCCTCGAGGAGTACGGTAGCGATCTGAGTGCGGACGATAAGAAGCGACTCACCGAGAGCTACCTCTCTAAGTCTCCAAAGGCTACTGCACCCACGGAGCCGGCCAAGGAGCAGGAGGCTACAAAGGCCGAGTCTGCGCCTGATGCCAAGCCTCAGCCCTCCATTGTCAAGGGACACCTCCAGCTCGATGAGAAGGGGCGAGTGATCCCAGGCTCGTCAAAGATGGAAGAGCCAAAGAAGGCTCCCGCACCGGAGTCCAAGAAAGAGCAAGCCAAGGTGGAGCAGAAGACGCCCACCAAGGAGACGCCTGCTAAGCCGACCCCCGAGACCAAAGAGACGAAGGAGCCCAAGACTCCTGACGTCGCTAAGCCTGTAGAGGAGCCAAGGAAGCCCGTCGCTCCCAAGGCCGAGCAGCCCAAGCAGGAGACCCCTAAGGTTAAAGAAAAGCCTCAGGAGGAGAAAAAGCCGGCAGCAGAGACAAAGCCGGAGGCAGTGACAAAGCCGGAGAGCGCCAAGCCCTCCCAGCCTGCTGCGGAGAAGCCCATGCCCGAGAAGGAGACGAAGAATGCTGACATACAGAAGCCTTCGCCCACCACTAAGGAGCAGGAGAAGCCGACGACCACGGACGATGACGAGGCCAAGGAGGACGATGGCGTATACCGCCTCGGTGCGACCGATGATATGGGGCTTACTGTCGTCGGCAAGATTGACCTCTCCAAGATAGATCCCAAGACCTCGCGACGCAAGCGCAAGCGGATCAAGGGCAATAAGGTCGACATCGACAAGCAAGCCAAGCAGGATAGTGGTAAGGGTGCTGGTAAGGACACCAACAACCGTCGCAATAAAGACGCGAGAGGTACCAACGCCAACAACTCCGGCAACAACCGCAACAATAAGCCCGCCGCAGCCACCAACCCTAAGAAGGGTCGCAAGAGCCGTCGCCGGGAGGAGCAGCAGGAGATCACCCAGGAGGATATCCAAAAGCAGATCAAGAAGACTATGGCGGCCATGCAGGGACGTGGTCACCGCCCCGGCAAGACGGCAGCACAGTATCGCCGTGAGAAGCGCGAGGCACGTCAGGAGGAGGCTGAGGAGCTGCTGAGAGCACAGGAGGGCGAGAGCAAGAAGCTCAAGCTGACCGAGTTCGTCACCGTCAATGACCTCGCCAAGATGCTTGACATCCCCGTCAATGACATCATCGTCTACTGCTTCAATCTCGGCCTTATGGTCTCCATCAACCAGCGTCTGGAGAAGGATCAGATCGACCTTATCCTTGACGAGTATGGGTACGAGGCAGAGTATGTCGATGCCCAGGCCATGCAGGCGATCGAGACTCAGGAGGATAAGCCTGAGGATCTCGAGCCTCGCGCACCGGTAGTGACCGTGATGGGTCATGTCGACCACGGTAAGACCTCTCTTCTCGATGCCGTACGCAAGTCCGACGTCATCTCCGGTGAGGCGGGCGGTATCACCCAGCACATCGGTGCCTATAGGGTGACCCTCGAGGGGGGACGCAAGCTCACATTCGTCGACACCCCCGGACACGAGGCCTTTACTGCTATGCGTGCTCGTGGAGCCAAGGTGACAGATATCGTCATCATCGTCATCGCAGCCGATGACGGTATCATGCCTCAGACAAAGGAGGCCATCTCTCATGCCTCGCTTGCTGGTGTGCCAATCGTTTTTGCCATCAATAAGGTGGACAAGCCGGGAGCCAAGCCCGATATGGTGCGCGAGCAACTCGCTGCCATGAATTACCTTGTAGAGGACTGGGGAGGCAAGTATCAGTGCCAGGAGATCTCCGCTAAGAAGGGGATTGGAGTGCAAGAGCTGCTGGAGAAGGTCCTCTTAGAGGCAGACCTCCTTGAGCTCAAGGCCAACCCGAATAAGCTCGCCAAGGGGTCCGTCCTTGAGAGTACGCTTGAGCAGGGTCGTGGCTACACTACCAAGGTCCTGATCCAGGAGGGTACGCTTCACAATGGAGACTACATCGTTGCCGGAGCAAACTATGGTCGTGTGAAGGCACTCTTTGATGAGTATGGTGATACCGTTGACTCTGTCGGACCATCCATGCCGGTCAAGGTACTTGGACTCAATGGTGCCACGCCAGCCGGTGAGACCCTCAACGCCCTCGAGACAGAGGCTGAAGTAAGAGACATCGCTCGTCAGCGCGAGCAGCTCCAGCGTGAGCAGAAGGAGCGCACGCAGCACCTGCCGAGTCTGGAGACCTTCAGCCGACAGATCAAGGACGGCGAGGTACAGGAGCTCAATATCATTGTCAAGGGAGATATGGACGGCTCCGTCGAGGCGCTATCCGACTCGCTGGTTAAGCTCTCGACCGAAGAGATCCGCGTCAACGTGATCTACAGCGCTGTCGGCGCCATCAGTCAGAGCGATGTAGACCTCGCAGCCGCCTCTGATGCGCTGATCGTAGGCTTCCAGGTACGTCCTGCTCAGGGTGCCAGGCGCGCTGCTGAGGACGAGGGAGTGGAGATCCGCTTCTACTCGATCATCTATGACGCTATCGAGGACGTCAAGTCCGCTATGGAGGGTATGCTCTCTCCGGAGATCAAGGAGCAGGTCACTGCAACCCTCGAGGTGCGCAAGGCCTTCCGTATCCCCAAGGTGGGTACCATCGCCGGATGTATGGTGGAGCATGGCAAGGTATCGCGTGACAATAAGGCTCGCGTGATCCGCGATGGCATCGTGATCCATACCGGTCCGCTGGTGAGCCTGAAGCGCTTCAAGGACGACGTCAAGGAGGTTACCACCGGTCTGGAGTGTGGTCTCTCTATCAAGGACTACGACGACATCCAGGCAGGAGATCAGATCGAGACCTTCGAGGAATTCACGGTCAAGCGCAAGCTGGAGTAATACGACAGTAGCAGCAAGGGAGAGCACAAGATGCCGTGGTTTGATATCGCAGTCGGCTTACTATTGCTCAATGGGCTCTTTGCGGGGTGGCGTCTGGGATTTTTCGCCTCTGCCCTCCGCTGTCTGAGCCTTGTCCTTGCCCTCTATCTCACCGGGCTGATCCGGTCAGCGATCTCCTTTTCGCCATCGATCTCGGTACTCTCCATGGTGATCACCTTTGCGGTGGCACTTTGGCTCAGTCGCCTACTATTAGACCTAGTTACCGGATCCTCCTATGGGCGCTTCGGACTGCCGGACAGCCTCCTCGGTGCGCTGACCAATACACTCTTCACGGCGGTGATGCTCTGGATCGTCTGCGCTGTCATCTTGAGTCTCAGTCCTGATACGGAGTGGATCCGAGACTCACAAGCCTACCCACTCTTAGACGAATTGGTAGAGCCGATCGCTCCCTCACTGAGGGATGTGCTGAGCCCCACCTCACCCTTAGAGCCACCTGCGACAGAGGTCACTGATCTCTGACGTAGGTGGCTATTTTTTGTATCCTTCCCTCCTCGGAGGGACTATATATACTCTATGAATAACGAACAGATAAGCGACCTCTTAGACGAGCGAGACGAGTACAAGTACGGCTTCACCACCGACATTGAGACGGAGTACTTGCCTAAGGGGATCGATGAAAATATTGTACGCACCATCTCTGAGATGCGACACGAGCCGGAGTGGCTGCTGGACTTCCGCCTCAGGGCCTTCCGCGCCTGGTCCGGGATGAAAGTACCCACCTGGGGGCACGTCAAGCTCCCGGAGATAGACTTCCAGGACATCATTTACTTTGCCCGACCGAAGCAGAAGAAGTCTGCCGACGAGCCGATGGACCCCAAGCTGGAGGAGACCTTCGAGAAGCTTGGTGTCCCGGTCATGGAGCGGAAGATCCTTGCCGGCTATGCGGTCGATGCGGTCATGGACTCGGTCTCCGTCCGCACCACCTTCCGCAAGCAATTAGCGGAGAAGGGGGTGATCTTCTGCCCCATCAGTGAGGCGGTGAGGGAGCATCCCGAGCTGGTACGGAAGTACCTCGGGACGGTCGTTCCCCCGACGGATAATTTCTTTGCTGCACTCAATTCGGCTGTCTTCGGTGACGGCTCATTTGTCTACATCCCCAAGGGCGTCCGCTGCCCGATGGAACTGAGCTCGTACTTCAGGATCAATGCACTGAATACGGGACAATTTGAGCGCACCCTGATCGTAGCCGAGGACGACTCTTACGTCTCCTACCTTGAGGGATGCACCGCCCCGCAGAGGGACGAGAACCAGCTCCACGCCGCCATCGTCGAGATCGTGGTGGAGGAGAATGCGGAGGTCAAGTACTCCACGGTGCAGAACTGGTACCCCGGTGACAAGGAGGGCAAGGGAGGAGTCTTCAATCTCGTCACCAAGCGGGCCCTCTGCCGAGGCAATGGGTCAAAGGTCTCCTGGACTCAGGTGGAGACCGGATCGGCCATCACATGGAAGTACCCCAGCTGCATCCTCAAGGGAGACAACTCGGTGGGCGAATTCTACTCCGTTGCCGTCACCAATAATCACCAGATGGCGGACACCGGGACCAAGATGATCCACACGGGGAAAAACACCCGCAGCACCATTGTCTCCAAGGGTATCTCCGCCGGCCACTCCGAAAACTCGTACCGCGGACTGGTCTACCTCGGGAAGAATGCCGAGCATGCCCGCAACTACTCCCAGTGCGACTCCCTCCTCATAGGCGACAAGTGCGGAGCGCACACCTTCCCCTACGCCGATATACTCAATGACACCGCCGTCATCGAGCATGAGGCGATGACCTCCAAGATCAGCGAGGATCAGCTCTTCTACTGCCAGCAGCGGGGCATTCCCGAGGAGGAGGCGATCGGCCTCATCGTCGGCGGCTACGCCCAGGAGGTGATGGAGAAGCTCCCGATGGAGTTTGCCATCGAGGCAAAGGCTCTTCTATCCATCTCCCTCGAGGGCTCCGTGGGATAATGACACTTACTATAGATACGACACTATGTTACATATAGAAAACCTACACGCCAAGATCGGCGACAAAGAGATACTACGCGGGATCAACCTCCACATACCCGACGGCGAGATACACGCCATCATGGGACCCAATGGCGGTGGTAAGAGTACACTCGCCAACGTCCTCACGGGACGGCCACCCTACGAGCCCACGCAGGGGAGGGTGACCTTTAATGGAGAGGACCTCCTGGAGATGAGCCCGTCACTCCGAGCACAGAAAGGGCTGATGATGTCCTTCCAGTACCCCGTGGAGATCCCCGGGGTCAGTATGACCTCTTTCCTCCGTGCCGCCCTCAATGCCAAACGCAAGCAGAAGGGCAAGGATCCGGTGAAGGCTGCCGACTTCCTGAAGCTCCTCAAGGAGAAGCAGAAGCAGGTGAAGCTCCCCTCCGACCTGATGAAGAGGTTTGTCAACCAAGGCTTCTCCGGTGGAGAGAAGAAGCGCAATGAGATCTTCCAGATGCTGGTCCTCGAGCCCTCACTGGCAATCCTTGACGAGACGGACTCTGGTCTCGACATTGATGCCCTCAGGACGGTTGCCGAAGGGGTCAATAGTATGCGCTCGCCCCACTTCTCTGCGATCGTCATCACTCACTACCAGAGACTGCTTGACTATATCCGCCCAGACGTCATCCACGTGCTGATGAATGGAGAGATCATCAGGACAGGCGGTCCCGAGCTCGCACTGGAGCTTGAGGACAAGGGCTATGACTGGCTCAGAGAGGAGCAGAAGGAGGACTGAGCTATGATGTCTAAGCAACAACAACTCACTGAGCACTTCCTCACCCTCTCGGACAGCGTCTCCACAGACTCACCTCTGATGGCACGTCGCCGAGAGGAGGCGAGGGAGCTCCTTCGTAAGAAGCCACTTCCCAAGCACGGCCCGGAACACTATGCCCACTTCGACCTGGGGATCTTTGCCGACACCGAGCTACGTCAGTCTCTCGTAGCGGAGAGTGACCTGACTCCCTACCGACTCCTTGACGACAGCCGTCTCCTCTGCTCAGAGGGGACAGAGATAGAGGGCTGCTATGTCGGACCGCTAAGCCGCTTTGCCGAGCTGCATCCTGAGCCGGCTAAGCTCTTTGGCACCCAACACGACCTAAGAGATAGGGCTGTCCCCTCACTGACCGATCTGCTGGCAGAGGAGGCCATGGTACTCTACGTGGAGCCACGCTGCCGGGTGGAGGTACCGCTCGAGCTTATCTATCTCCTCGGTCGCGGTCTCTCCGCACGACACTTGCTGATCATCTGCGATGAGGAGAGCCGAGTCACCATGATGCAGTCGCACCGCAACCTCTCCGAGGAGGGGGCTGCTGCTCTCATCACCACCGAGATCTACGTCCGAGACCGAGCTGACCTGCACCTCTACGACTACATCGAGCAGACTCATGGGACGCGCCTGCTCCACAACGTCCACGCCCGGATCGGTGAGGATGCGCGCATGACCCTGACAGAGATCGTCTCTCACCCCGAGCGGACGAGGATCAATCTCTTCATCGACCTGGCCGGCAAGCACGCCGACCTGCAGATGGACGGACTGGCAATCCTGCGCGATGACAACCTCTGCGACATTTGGTCCAATATCTTCCACTGCGAGACTGACGGGCACACCGACGAGCTCTTTAAGTACACCCTCTCAGATCACTCCGTAGGGAGCTTCTCCGGGATGATCTACGTGGAGCCCGGTGCGATCCGGACAGATGCCGACCAGCATAATCGCAACCTCCTGCTCTCCAAGGAGGCAAAGATGTACTCCAAGCCTCAGCTGGAGATCTATGCTGACGATGTCAAGTGTGCTCACGGACTGGCAACCGGTCTGCTAGACGAGGCAGCACTCTTCTATATGGAGCAGAGGGGTATCCCCGAGGATGAGGCGCACGATATGCTCACTTCCGCCTTTGTCCACGATGTACTTGTCCGCATCCCCGATGAGCAACTCCGCGAGGTGCTGACGGCGAAGGTGGATACTCGCCTCCAGCGGCGTAAGTAACACACTCACATAGCAAGCAAGGGTCAATGTCTCTCTTGGATGAGAGACATCGACCCTTTTTTATGCGGTTGCATGGAGATCACCCCTGCTAATCGGGCTCCAAAAGGCACGTGCACACTAAGCTGACCATCAGCAGATGGCAAACACCCTCTTCTAATACCGATATTAGACTTCACTAATACCGATATTAGATTTCTCTAATATCGGTATTAGTCTGAGGGCTCCAACTTGCGATCCTCATACGATTGCCATAGCAGGGAGTGACCCCACCACAGAGTGACCCGAGCTTAGCCCTTGATAACAGCGAGAGGCGCAAGGCGCACAAGCGGCTGCACCAGATCTTGCTGCTTAGCTATCACCTCCTCGATGTCCTTATACGCCCCGGGAGCCTCATCAAGCCCCTTCTCCGTCAGGTCGTAGAGTACGCCAAGCTCATCCATCTGCGCCTGCTGCTCCTCGAGCGAGAGCTGACGGAAGGCTGCCCTCCTGCTGAGCCTACGCCCCGCCCCGTGGGAGCAGCTCATAAAGGAGTCGGGACAGCCAAGCCCCCGGACGATGTAGGAGTGTGCGCCCATAGAGCCGGGGATAATCCCCACCTCGCCCTCATAGGCCCGTGTGGCGCCCTTCCGGTGGACGATCACATAGTCACCGAAGTGCTTCTCCCAGGCAGCATAGTTGTGGGGGACATTGATCAGCGGATCAAAGTCTACCCCGGGACAGAGAGACCGAAGTCCCTCCTTCACCAACTCCATCATCTCCCGACGATTGGCAAAAGCGAAGTCCTTGCAGTACTCCATCTCTCGCATATAGTCCTTCCCCTCCCGCGTCTCTATGGGGAGGAAAGCGAGGTCTGGTTGCCGGTCGGCATACCACCTGTCGCACCACTGCTCTGCCAGGTGATTGTAGTGCTCCGCCACCTTTAGCCCCACATTTCGGCTACCTGAGTGGATCATCACCCAGATCTCATCGGTCGCGGTGTCTCGCTGGATCTCGATAAAGTGGTTGCCCCCACCCAGCGTGCCTATCTGCCGTAGCAGCGCCTGCTTCTTGCTCCTCAGGCAGGGCAGGTCGTCAAGCTCACGGTCGGGAAGCAGGCTCTCATCCAGCGGTACCTCCCTGCTATCAAAGCCAAGAGGGATCCGCTCCCTCGCATAGGTCACCAAAGCAGAGAGACGTTCCCGTGGCAGGTCCTCAGTCGTAAGGCTTGTCCGGAGGGCACACATTCCACAGCCGATGTCGACACCGACAGCATTGGGGATCACGACACCTCGCGTCGCAAGGACACCACCGATTGGCATGCCCTTTCCTGTGTGAGCATCCGGCATCACAGCGATGTGCTTATACGCATAGGGGAGCGATGCGAGCGTGATGATCTGCTCTAAGCAGGAGTCCTCCACCTCACTCAGCCACATCTTAGCAGGCACTTTAGTGCCCATCACAACTTTCTCTATCATTGCAGTATACTCTTTATGGATAAATATCTGAGGCAAAGGTAGGGAGCCACTATGCCACCTATTGGCGTAGTACATTTATCTCCTTAAAAGACCTTTGCAAAATGGTCTTTCGCCGAAAATGCACCGCTTTTTCGGCTGGGACTTTGCAGAATGCCCCAGATGCAAGGGACTGAGAGTGAGGGCGAAGGGAGTGTGCTTACGCACATGACCAAGCCCGAATCTCGAATGTGACGCCGCAGATGGGGTATTATGCAAAGGTCTCCTTACATTTGTGTCAAAAGAATATCACTATGCCGGTCAATAGAAATGCACTCCTGAGGATGCGGACCATAGATGGCTGCCTCCGCCGTCGCCACCGAAGCTGGACCATAGAGGACCTCCGCTCGGCCTGCGAGGATGCTCTCTACGAGTATGAGGGGACCTCGGGTGTAAGCCTGAGGACGATACAGCGGGACATAGAGCTTATGCGTAGCGATAAGCTGGGGTACAATGCACCGATCGAGGTAGTCGATCGCAAGTACTACCGCTACGCTGACCCGGACTACAGCATCAGCAGTCTCCCTCTGACACACGAGGAGCTGTCAGAGCTTACCGGCGCACTCGACATCCTGAGCCAGTATAGTGGCTTCAGGGGTCTCTCGGGGTTGGATGAGACTCTCACGAGGATTGAGGACAGAATCCGCAGCGGGAGCGAGGGGCAGTAGCAGGTGGTGTTTCTTGATACCAATGAGCAGCTGAAGGGACTGGAGCTGCTAAGCCCGCTCTACAAGTCGATCATCAACCGCTGTGCCCTACGAGTCCGTTACTGCTCCTTCCGCTCCGGCCGAGAGATCGAGATCTGTCTCTCCCCTTATCTCCTCAAGGAGTACAACAATCGGTGGTTTCTCCTGGGTCGTGAGAGAGGTCACAGCGGGATCCTCACACTGGCACTTGACAGAATGGTTGGTGTGGAGGAGGACAAGGAGGGGAGGTATAAGGAGAATATCTACTTCGACCCGGTCACCTATCTGGATGATATGGTCGGCGTGACGCGCGATCTGACGTCGGAGCGTGAGCGGGTAGTCCTCTGGGTCGATGCCTGCCAAGCACCATATGTCCTCACGAAACCCCTTCACCCACGGCAGGAGCTGATGGAGGAGAGGAAGGACGGCAGCATCGTTGTGGCACTGGAGGTGATCTGTAACCTCGAGCTGGAGCGACTTATACTTGGCTTCGGCAGCCACATCAGCGTGCTCTCGCCCAAGAGGCTGAGGGACCGCATTGCCCACCAGGTTATGATGATGGTCACCCGATATAAGGAGTAGCGCACCGCTATAGAAAATAGCGTGGAGCTGGTTATAAGTGGCTCTTCCACGAGCGATGCACTAACCAACTCCACGCGCAAGTCGCTAAAGACATTGCTGACGCAAAGTTACTGAAAGGGTTGTGAAATCCCACAAACCGGGAGGTCTCTTGTAGAGGACGTAGATTCAAGGACGAAGTGCAACAGGG
>NZ_KV793802.1:23548-35043 GCF_001808555.1 Porphyromonas sp. HMSC065F10 | reverse complement strand
ACGAGATGGCACAGCGACTGATTATCACTTCTCTTATTGATAAGCTCAAATGCGTCGCCACCTATCCGAGGGACTTAGAGATCCCCTGGACGCCTCTTTTTTTGGCGTATGGTGTGGGTCAGAGCTCGGGCTTTTCGTCGACCGAGTAGCCGTACATGGCGTCTATCTCTGGCGTGTAGCACTCGATGATGCGTGCCCGGCGGATCTTCATCGTCGAGGTGAGGAGGCCATTCTCTATCGAGAAGGGCTCTGTCAGCAGCACAAACCGCCTTACCTGCTCATAGTCGGCCTGCTCACGGAGCGTCGCATTGATATGCTCCTTGACGATCCTCTGCGCCTCCTCGTTCTCTGCCAGCTCCTTCGGATCGGTCGGCGCTCCCTCGCCCATCAGCTCGCTCAGCACCTTATAGTCCGGTACCACGAGAGCGGTGACGTAATTGCGCTTATCGCCTATGGTGACCACCTGGCTGAAGAGCTCGTCCTGCAGGATCTGCCCCTCGAGGAAGTTGGGGGCGATGTACTTCCCGTTGCTGGTCTTGTAGAGATCCTTCTTCCGCTCGATGTAGAAGAGGTTGCGCTTCTCATCCATCCTACCGAGGTCTCCGGTGCGGAAAAATCCATCGGCCGTGAAGACCTTCGCATTCTCCTCCGGGCGCTTGTAGTAGCCGGGCGTGACGGTATCACCCCGCACCAGTATCTCGCCCCCCTCCGACTCATCTATCCTCACCTCCACCGGGTCGATGACACGCCCCACGGAGCTGATCACGAAGTCGCCCTGACGGCTGAAGGATACCGATGCCGTCGTCTCCGTTAGGCCATACCCGTACATAATCGGGATGCCCATCGAGAGGAGCGATCGGTAGACATGCTCATTGAGCGCCGCACCGGAGGTTGGGAAGACCAGCCCCCGGTCGATGCCGAGCCTCTTCTTGATCGTGTGGAAGAAGATGTTGTCGTAAAACTTATACTGCAGTCTCCTCAGGAGGGGCGCTCTCCGTCCCGTCGAGATATACTTCTCCTGATAGGCGGTCGCCACGCTCATCGCCCTCCGAGCCACGCTCTGGAGCGACTTAGGCGCCTCACGCACATACTTCATCAGCCCCTGATGCAGCTTCTCCCAGAGACGCGGCACGCTGCACATAAAGTGCGGGTGCACCTCCTTGAGCGAGTGGAAGAGCGAGCGAGCATTTTCATTCACCGCTATGGTCACCCCGCACTGCAGACAGAGGAGGCTAAACATTTTCTCAAAAATATGTGCCAGAGGCAGGAACATCAGCGACACCCTGCCCGGCTTCATGCCCTCGATCACCAAGTGAGCCTTGATGGCCGTGATGATATTGCGCTGCGTGAGCGGGACTCCCTTAGATGTGCCGGTGGTACCACTCGTGTAGAGGATAAAGGCGATGTCGTCAAGGCTATAGTCTGCCATCCGCTCCTTGATCTCCGCCCGGTACCGCTCGTACTCGCCCTCCTCCATCTGCGTGAAGTCAGTCAGCCTGATGCCGTCAAAGGGTCTCCTCTCACTCGGCTCGATGCAGACCACCGTGCAGTCCAGATCCTTCACCACCTCGCTCACCATACTGTGCTGCCTGTCGTCGCCCACAAAGATCAGCCTGATCTCCGCCTCCGTCACGATATGGCGGATCTCTCCTGCAGCAGAGCTGGCATAGATGGGGATACTGAAGGCACGTATCTGCTGCACGGCAAGGTCGAGGGCGAGGAATTCCCCCTTATTCTCCGACAAGATCGCCACCCCTTCCTGAGGACGGATCCCGAAGCGGAGGAGTGCCGCAGCCATCCGGTGCGTCAGGTCGGCAAAGGCCTGCTGACTCATCTCATGCCACGTCCTGGAGGCATTATCGCGGATGAGTAGGCAGGGGGCCGCAGCCCCGTAGCGCTCTACATTAGCATCCGGCAGCTGACACAGCGGATATATCTCAGGTGTATGGCTCATAACTCTTATCAGATAGCTGAAGTATCGTTCCTGTAAAGGTGTCTCTCCTTACGCAAAACCCCTTACGGAGACAAAGATACACAAAAGTCCTATAGTGAGAATAATTTTCGCCCTTTCCCTTCTCCCAAGCTCCAATAGAGGTATCTCATTAGAGAATGTTGTACGAAGTGCCATTCTCGCACATTTGTTTCAAATGTGCTGAGACTTTGCATCTCATCCTTCGTGCAACAGTCTCTCCATAGGCATCGGTCGAGTGCGAAGCGGTGACCGATGTACCGAGACCCGCCATCGGTAGGCAGTAGACCCCGAGGCATCGATCTCTGCTGCGGATGGAGGATCCCGACAGGGATCCCCGCTTGATAGCCACAGGTCGAGCCGCACCAGCGGCGATGACCTGTGGACAAATCGACCTTCTTGACCTCGACCCCCTGCGGGTCGCACCGGATGCATATGGCTCCCTCAGCTACCCCGACAGGGCGTCGCACTTACCGGTCAGGCAACCCGTGCGACACCCTGGCGGGGTCGTGGGATGGCTTGCAACGCCCTGTCCACGGATCTTCGGGGCTACGCCCCTTGACCTGTGGCTAGGAAGCTGGCACCCCGGCAGGGGTGCTTCGTGATCAGGCGATCCCTATCCTCGAGGTTACAATGGAGGGCAAGTAGGTAGATAGCATAAAGGCACCCACAGGGGATGCATCGTTCCTCCACTCTTCACAGTGAGATGAATGGCCTCTGTACCACTCAAGTGCGTCACCCCTATACCCCTACCAAGCCTATTAGGCGATATGCCCAACAATCGCAATAGTTGCACTATTAACTATGGAAAAGTGTGATTTTTGACACTTTTCCGCACTTAATAGTGTATTTGGAAGAGTAAAATAGAGTGCTCACACAAGGGGAAAAATAGGTCCTGTGAGTCAGCCTATTCACTAATACCGATATTAGACAACTCTAATACCGATATTAGACTTCACTAATATCGGTATTAGAGAAATCTCTGAGGGAGGGTAGTTTTTCGCCCTCTCCTTTTTCCCCAACACGTCATTCCGCTCCCGCTCCTTTCATCCTATTATACCTTTTAGAGAGATAGACTTGATGTAATGCTGTAAAGGATGATGAGGAAGGGTGTGGAAAGTGTTGGTGAAACAGTCAGCCCCTCCGAGGAACTCCGTGCCCGAGCGACTTTGGCCGGTTGGTCAGAGTGTGAGTATGGCTGTGGAAAAGTGGTGCATAACTTCTGCACTAAAAGTTTGGCTATCCGGATTGCTTTCTGAGTTCCTTTTTTCGCTCACAATTGCAAGCAAAATCCGAGAAAAAGTTTTCCACACCTACTAACATCTTTTTCCCCTCTACTAACACTCTACCAACACCCCATGTTAGGATAAAAGAGGGGCGACAATGACCGGTGCAGATGGTGGATTTATCTACCTCTACAATTCTTCATTTGTGACCAGCACTGTATACTAAGATAAAATGGCAGAGTAACTCATTGTGATGAATACTCTGCCACTTATCGGGATGCTGATTATATCTATGGCTTTGTAGATGGAGATGTTGTGCAGTCCTTACAGCGACACGAAGATGATTGCTTGGTATTATCATCAAGCTGAATAAAGGGAAGCACCTGAGTCATAAATTGGGATATACCTCCTTCGTCTACAACTATTTGAGTATTTGTACGTCCTATATACTCGTTGTTCTCAACTGCTATAAGCTTAGAATTCAAAAATGAAAACTTATAGATTATTTCAGTCCATACTAAGTATGGGTGATCAGTTTGTGTCTTGTAGGACAATTGTTCGACTCTGCTTCCATCCTTATACTGCGCAAATGCCTTCTTGTAAGGGTTACCTAATATAAGCTTTACCTGCGCTGGACTATTTCCAATCTGTATGGAGTCAAACTTGCTGACAAAGTCATCGTTGTATATCATCTTTTGGCTCTGCTGAGTATAAGCGGAACAACTGAAGGACAATAACAACAGGCAGAAGAATAGTACTCTTTTCATATTAAGATAGATTGTTAGTGAATTAAATTATGGTGTGATGTCTGAGTCCTGTGTAGCTTAGAATGATTTAAGTAGTTCTGTATTTCGATTACAAGACAAATATATCTAATATAATCAAACGATACTATTTGTGTGAAGAGTTAGTGGATCGGTGCGATCAAAACTATGGAGTTACCTTTTTTCATCAGAAATACGCACGTGGACAAAAATGTAGGAAGCTTTGGATACCACACTAAATAATACGTTACATCTACTTACACACTACCAAGTAACCCTGCTATAGAGCAAAAAAAAGAGCCTACCCGTATGACTACGGATAGGCTCTATGTGTGTTATAGATAGGCGTCAGAGCTTGGCGACCTGCTCCTTGAAGCACTCTCCGCGGTGCTCGTAGTTCTTGAAGAGGTCAAAGGAGGCGCAGGCGGGTGAGAGAAGCACCACGTCGCCCTCCATCGGATGGAGACTCTGCACGAGGACAAAGGCCTCCTCCATCCCAGTCGCATCAAAGGAGGGGATAGGCAGGGGATCAAAGGTCTTGTGGAGCTTGGTGCTGTCGGTGGTGAGGTAGATCAGCGCCTTGCACTTCGCCTCCACGAGTGGCTTGATCTCCTCGTAGTCATTGCCCTTGTCGGTACCGCCGAGGAAGAGGATCGTCCGCCCCTCCGGCATCGCCTCGAGGGCGTGGCGGGTGGCATCGATATTGGTAGCCTTGGAGTCATTGATGTACTTCACCCCATGGAGGACGCGTGTAAGCTCCATGCGGTGCTCTATGCCGGTGAAGTCCTCCAGCGCCCCGGTGACGGTGCCATCCTCGAGGTCGGGGTCCAGCCCCAGGGCGTAGAGCACGAGGCAGGCGGCCATGACGTTGCAGGCGTTGTGGGGGCCCTTGAGCTGCAGGCGGGAGTAGTCAATGAGGCACTCCTTGCCACCCGAGAGACGGATGTGGATCGTGTCGCCCTCGAGGTAGGCGGCGGTGTCGGTGCGAGTGAGGGAGAAGGAGAGGTCGTGCGCCGGGCTTGGATCCCTGCGGGCGAGCATGGTGGCTGTCTCGGGATCATCGGCGAAGGTGATGGCGTAGTCCTCCTCGGTCTGGTTTTGGAATACCCTACCCTTGGCATCGGCGTAGAGCTCCAGCTTATGGTCGTACCGATCGAGGTGGTCGGGCGTGATATTCATCAGCACCGCGGCGTGCAGGTGGGTGTCGTACATATGGTCGAGCTGGAAGCTGGAGAGCTCCATGACGTAGACCTTGTGCGGGTCGCGGACGAGACACTGGGCGAGGGAGAGACCGATATTGCCACACGCCACCGCATCGATGCCACACGCCTGCAGGAGGTGAGCGGTGAGGGTGGTAGTGGTGGTCTTGCCATTGGACCCCGTGATGCCTACGAGGATGCTACCCTGGGCAACGTGCTGTGCGGCAAATTCGATCTCTGAGACGATCGGCACGCCGGCCTCAATGCAGCGCTGCACCACAGCGGCGCTGTCGGGGATGCCGGGGCTCTTGATCACCCTCGTGGCACGCTCGAGCTCGGGGAGGGAGTGTCCTCGCTCCTCGATCCGTATCCCATGCTGGAGCAGTAGGTCGCGGGTGGCATCGCGGAGCGTATTGCTGTCGGAGAGGAGGACCCTGTGCCCCAGTCGCTTCGCCAGGAGGGCGGCCCACATGCCACTTTCGCCCCCTCCCAGGACAATGGTGTATTCCATACTATATTATCTAAACTTAAGTGTCGCTATCGTCAGCACCGCCAGCACGATGCCTATGAGCCAGAAGCGGGTGGTGATCTTCGCCTCCGGGATCGGTCGGTAGGGCCGCTGCAGGAGGGCGTCTATACTGCCGTCACCGGGCTTCTGGTAGTGGTGGTGGAGGGGGGTCATCTTGAAGACCCTCTTCCCCACGCCGGTGCGTCGCTTAGTGTATCGGAAGTAGGTGGTCTGGATGATCACCGAGAGCGTCTCCACGAGGAAGACGCCGCAGAGGATCGGCAGGAGCAGCTCCTTGCGGATCACGATGGCAAAGATGGCGATGATGCCACCCAGCGTCAGGCTCCCCGTGTCGCCCATGAAGATCTGTGCGGGGAACGAATTGAACCATAGGAAGCCCGCCGTCGCGCCTATGAATGCGGCGGCAAAGACGACCAGCTCCTCCGCTCCGGGGATGAACATGACGTTGAAGTACGCTGCCATCTCGATATGGGAGGAGATGTAGGCGAGGATCCCCAGCACCACACCGATAATCGCTGAGGAGCCGGTGCAGAGGCCGTCAAGCCCGTCGGTGAGGTTGGCACCATTGGAGACCGCCATCACGATGAAGACGAAGAGCAGGCTGACGAAGATGATGGTGAAGAGCTCACTATTCTGCCCTATCCCGAGCCATGGTGCGATGGCGGAGTAGTCGAGGTTATGCCCCTTGACGAAGGGGATGGTGGTCTGGAGGGACTGTGTCTCTACGGTGGCAAACTCGGTCACCACCCTACCCTCCTCCAGCACCTGGCGGGCATTCTCCTTGATCACCACCGCCGGGGAGGTGAGGAAGACGAGCGCCACGAGCACACCGAGACCCATCTGAGCGACGAGCTTGTAGCGCCCAGCGAGACCCTCCTTATTTTTCTTAAAGACCTTGATGTAGTCGTCCGCAAAGCCGAGTCCGCCGAGCCAGAGCGTGGCGATGATCATCAGGATGATGTAGATATTGTCGAGCCGGCAGAAGAGCAGCGTCGGGATCAGGATGGCCGCCAGGATGATCAGCCCGCCCATCGTGGGGGTGCCCTTCTTGGAGAGCATACCCTCGATGGTGTAGGGCCGCACGGCATCGCTGATCTGCTTCTCCCTCAGGAGGGTGATGATCTGCCGACCGATGACGATGGAGACGATCAGGCTGACGATGACGGCAAAGGTGGCGCGGGTGCTGACGTAATTGAATACCGCCGACCAGCGGAGGTTTTGCGAGGCGAAGTAGTCAAAGAGGTAGTACAGCATAGGCTACTCGCTCCTGCGCTCCTCGTCCTCAAAGACTCGGTGCACCTCCTCCACGTCGCTGAAGTGGTGCCGTACCCCATTGATCTCCTGGTAGGTCTCGTGTCCCTTGCCGGCGATGAGGATGATGTCTCCCGGCTGAGCCATGGTGCAGGCGGTGCGGATCGCCTCACGCCGGTCCACGAGACGGAGTGTGGAGGCGAGCTGCTCCTGCGAGAGTCCCTCGCAGAGGTCCTCGAGTATCTGCCGCGGATCCTCGTCGCGGGGGTTATCCGACGTGAGGATCAGCAGGTCGGAGTACTTCGCTGCGGTGGCGGCCATGATGGGTCGCTTGCCCTTGTCGCGGTGCCCTCCCGCCCCCACGACGGTGATGACGCGTCCGTGGTGGACTCGCTGCAGGTCGGTGAGCGTGGTGAGGACGTTATCCAGCGCATCGGGTGTGTGGGCAAAGTCGACCACCGCATAGTATCCCCGCTTGGAGGCGAGGGTCTGGAAGCGTCCCGTCACCGCCGTCAGGGTGCTGATCTGGCGGAGGGTCTCCTCCTTAGGTGCCCCGAGCAGTCGTGCCGTACCGTAGACGGCGAGGAGGTTGTAGGCATTGAAGGCGCCGACCAGTCGCACAGAGATCTCCTCCCCGTCGATGATCAGGTCCGTCCCGTCGAGATGCTCTTCGAGGAGCCGTCCCTTATAGTCGGCACTCCGCTTGAGCGCATAGGTGTGGACCTGGGCGCGGGTATTCTGCACCATCACCATCCCATTCGTCTCATCGAGGTTGGTGAGGGCAAAGGCCTCCTCCGGCAGTTCGTCAAAGAAGATCTGCTTTGCCCGGAGGTAATTGGCGAAGGTCTTGTGGTAGTCGAGGTGGTCCCGGGTAAGGTTGGTGAAGATCCCGCCGGCAAAGGTGGTCCCACCGATGCGGTGCTGGTGGATCGCTATTGAGGAGACCTCCATGAAGGCGTAGCTGCAGCCTGCCTCCACCATCTCGTGGAGGTACCTCTGGAGTGTCAGCGCATCGGGTGTGGTGAGGTGGCTCGGTGTCGTCTCATCGTCGATGCGGACGCAGACGGTGGAGATCAGCCCCACGCGGTAGCCCAGCTTGCGGAAGAGCTCATAGAGGAGTGTGGCGATAGTGGTCTTGCCATTGGTCCCGGTGACGCCGACGAGGCGGAGCTTGTCGGACGGGTGGTCGTAGAGATTGGCCGCCACATCTCCTAAGATCACATCGGTGTGCTCGACGCGTATGTAGGCGATCCCGGGGCGATAGTCGTCGGGGACGGTCTCACAGATGACCGCTGCGGCACCGCGGTCGAGTGCCTGATCGATGAATCGGTGTCCATCGGTCACCAGACCGCGCAGGGCGACGAAGAGGTCCCCCTTGCCCACGGAGCGCGAGTCGGCGCAGATCTGCCCGATCTCGATGCTGTCCTCCCCGGCGATCAGCTCGTGGGGGACGCCCCGCATGATTTTACTGAGTTTCATTACCTATTGTGAGATAAAGTGATGATTTTATGACTTTGGCTCTCCGAGGGTGAGGCGGATCGCTCCCCTACCCCTCAGAGGGGTGCCGGGGGTGAGCGTCTGGTGGAGGATGTACCCTCCCCGCCCGCTGCAGGTGACACTCAGCCCGAGCGTCTCGCAGAGGTAGAGGGCATCGGAGGTGGCCATACCGACGACGTTGGGCATCGTATTCATCCGTATGCTCAGGTCGCTGAGGCGCCGGAGACTATCCTCAGGGAGGTAGCCGACCCAGTCAGCGCTCCCCTTGGGTCGCTTGATCCCCGTCATGTGAGCCGCCCTCTCCACACCGCTGCGGAGTCCTCCGCCCATGACGTGGGTAAAGACGGCTGTGGAGTCGCTCTGCACATCGCGGAGGCGGATCTTGTGCTGGGTGGCGCTCACCTGCTCGGCTATGCTGCGGATCACCGCACCGGGGGCGGCGGAGAGATTGCCTTTATAGGGTGCGTTGATCACCACCATACAGGAGTACTTAGGCTTCTCGGCCGGGAAGTAGGCGGCAAAGGAGTAGCGGTGCCGATTATTCATATACCGTCCCGCCGCATCGATGCACTGGGCGGTGCCGGACTTGCCGGAGACGGTCACATTGGGCGTATTGATTCGCTTCCCCGTACCCTGGATCACCACGCCTCGGAGTATGCTCTGTAGGGAGTCGATGGCCGCTCGTCCGGCGATCTGCTTATTGATCACCTGCGGCTCACGCTCGTAGTAGGTGCCACCCTCGCCGGTGACGCGGGAGACGAGATAGGGCTCCATCATCTTGCCCCCATTGGCAACGGCATTGAAGAAGCGGAGCGTATAGATCGGAGGCATCTGGACGCTGTAGCCAAAGGAGACCCACGGCAGAGTACCCGGTCCCCAGTCCTTGATGTCTGCCACCCGGGCGACGGCGGTCCCGGGGATCTCCAGTCGTATGGGGGAGAAGATATTCATCCCCATAAGCTTATTGTAGAAGTCCTCCGGCCGCTTCTCAAATCCCTTGAGCACCGTCTTGGCGACGCCGACGTTGGAGGACTGATACATCGCCTCCCGCACCGTGACCCGACCGAAGCCTCCCGCCTTCCAGTCCACGATCGTCAGCCCCTTGCGGTAGGTGTAGCGCCCGCTACCGGTATCGACGGTGTCGCTCGGTGTGACGTAGCCCTCGTCGAGGGCGGTGAGGATGGAGATAGCCTTGAAGGTCGAGCCCGGCTCCAGCAGGTCCGCCAGTGCGTGATTGGTCCGCTCGATGTAGTGTCCCTCACCCGCCATATCGAGATTGGAGAGCGCCTTGATCTGCCCCGTCGCCACCTCCATGACGATGGCGCAGGCCCAGGTGCCACCATACTCCTCGAGGGCGCTGCGTAGGGCCCGCTCGGTGATGTCCTGTATGGTGACGTTGATCGTCGTGTAGACGCTCATGCCGTTGGTGGGGAGCTTGATCGGGTCGCGGATCCAGCGTGGAGGGACAAAGATGAAGGCATCCAGCCCCTGCTTCCCGCAGAGGACGGAGTCAAAGGCGAGCTCCAGGCCGCTACTGCCGTGCGTGATGCCGAGGCTGTCGGGGTCGCGCCGGAGGCTGCCGATGGTGCGCTGGGCGAGCGAACCGTAGGGGCGTATGCGGCGGATGTATCGGGAGGTGGTGAAGCCGGAGACATTGCGATTGCGGGTGCGGAGGTAGGGCATCCGGAGCATCTCCTGCAACTCGCTGTGGGTCACCTCGCGCGTGGCGACGGGCCATGAGCGGCTCCGCTTACTGTACCCCTGCATCAGGTGCTGTCGATAGCTGGCGGCGGAGCGGTCCTTGAGGAGGCTGGATAGTTGATAGGCGAGGCTGTCGACATTGGCGGTGAAGAGGCTGTCTACGAAGCCACCGGCACGGAAGTCTATGCGGGTGTCGTAGTAGGGGACGCTGATCGCCAGTGGGTGGTCCTCATCGGAGTAGATGTTTCCCCGGAGCGGCTGGGAGGGCTGATTGGCGCGGCGCATATTGGCATTGAGCTTACGCCATGCCGGGGCGTCTGTCGTGGCGGTGAGGAAGGTCTTGCCAAAGACGAGCAACGCCGCCACCAGCAGCATCCCACCGATGATCTTGTAGGTCCGGTAGGACTGCCGCAGTCTATGCTCCTTCTGCTCCTCCTGACGGGATAGCTTTTTCTCTCTCTCTTCCTCCATCTATATCCACACACTCCCCGGGCTTTACCGGTCGATGATGATGGGAGGATTCTTGGGGATGGAGATGTCGAGCCCCTCCTCGCTGACACGGCTCTCTATGGCGGATAGGCGACGGGCACCCATCAGCGTCGAGGAGGTGGATACGTACTCCATCCGCAGCTCGGTGATCTCCCTGTCGAGCCGGTCAACCTTGCTCTTTTGCCGCAGGCTGTGGTACGAATTGAAGATACTGACGAGGCAGAAGAGTGCCAGCGCGACCACCCAGCGGAGGGCGTGCGTGTTCATCGAGCGAACCAAGTACTTCCCCTCCCAGAAGTCGCCTAAGCGGTCTAAGAAGGTCTGACGATTGAGCCTAAACTTTGGCTTCCTTGCCCTATTCCTCTCCATCTTGATTCTATTTGTAGCAAAGGTAACTATTTCGCCTTACAATGAAGCGCCCTACCCCACGAAAGGCAGGTGACGCAACAGCCATTTATCTCATCGTGAAGGATTGGGGAAAGAAGCAGCCACAAGTGTGTCGCACTATCAAGTTTGCCTGGGGAATGCGATGCCCAGAGGGGGCGCCTGGAAAGAGGATTTCTGCTCGGCGACCCGCAAGGGGTCGAGGGGATCAAGGTAGGTATCGGCACATCGGTCATCCGCAAAGCGGTGACCGATGCCTATGGAGAGAGCACCCTTCGGGTGCCTCACGACTTGTCCGACTTGTCCGACTTGTCCGACTTGTCCGACTCGTCCGATTTGAGGTCATCACAGAGAGAGACGTCCTTTTTATCTGGAGCACCGCCCCGCCTGACTGAGCAGGGGGGACGCATTTGAGCAGTGCAGAAGCCAGTCATCTCATCGTGAAGAGTGGAAGACGAAGCACCCCGACAGGGGTGCCCGTTTTTT
>NZ_KV793802.1:23141-23448 GCF_001808555.1 Porphyromonas sp. HMSC065F10 | reverse complement strand
GTTACGATGGGGCTCTATCCCAGCGACCCCGCAAGGGTGTCGCACTATTAAGCTTACCCTGGGAATGCGACGCCCGGAGGGGGGGACCTGGAAAGAGGATTTCTGCTCAGCGACCCGCAAGGGGTCGAGGGGATCAAGGCGGGTCTCGGTACATCAGTCACTCCTTCGCGGATGACCGATGCCTATGGAGCGAGCACCCTTCGGGTGCCTCACGGCTTGTCCGGCTCGTCCGACTTGTCCGACTTGTCCGACCCGGGCAGGGCGTCGCCCCGGAGGATCTACCGCCCGGGAGAGGAGGGAGAATAGG
>NZ_KV793802.1:14293-23041 GCF_001808555.1 Porphyromonas sp. HMSC065F10 | reverse complement strand
TTTCAGCGAAAGACCATTTTGCAAAGGTCTTCTTAGAAGAGGGTTACGGCTCGCTGATGCGCCTGTCTCGGAAGTGGTGCCAGGCTGCCTCCGCCTGAGCGCGAAGCATGGTGAGACCATTGGCGGTGCGGCAGCCGTGCGCCAGTCCCTCCTTGAGGAAGGGGGTCACCTCCGGCTCGTAGGTGAGGTCGATGAGCAGCTGCCCGGGGTGGAGAGCGTCGTAGGGCAGGGGGGGCTTGGCACCGGGGTACTTGGCGCTGCCGAGCGGCGTGGCATGGACGATCAGCGGCGTGCGGGCGAGCCGCTCCGGGGTCAGCTCCTCGTAGGTGAGTCCCCGGCTCCTCGATACCGTCTCGGAGGGGATGCCCAGCTGCTCGAGTGCCACCCCGACAGCCCTTGAGGCACCGCCGCTGCCGAGGATCAGCGCAGAGCCGGGGAGAGTCCCTTCCCCCACCTCTTCCCTGAGCGAGGCGGCAAAGCCCTCCACATCGGTATTGTAGCCGGTGAGGATCCCCTCCCGGCAGGTGACACAATTGACCGCTCCCACAGTTGTTGACAGCGGGTCGAGCCGGTCGAGGTAGGGGATGACGGTGGTCTTGTAGGGTGTGGTGACGTTGAAACCGTCCCAGTGGGTGGTACTGCGAACTTCTATGAAAAAGGGACCCACCTCCGGGCGGTCGATGAGCCGGTAGGTGGAGCCGTCGAGCCCCTCTCGCCGGAAGATCTCTGCGAAGAGCTCCGGAGACCGGCTGTAGCCTATGTCACGTCCGAGGAGGCCGAGGCGGTAGACTCTCTTCATCACACCGAGGAGCGATTACGACTTTACCTCGCCCCAGCTGCTGCGGTCGAGCTTGCGGTAGTTGACCGCCTCACCGATGTGGTGGGTCAGCACCTCAGGCGATCCCTCCAGGTCGGCAATGGTGCGCGACACCTTGAGGATCCGGTCGTAGGCACGCGCTGAGAGCCCGTAGTGGTCCATGGCGCGGCGGAGGAGTTCGCGCCCGGCGGAGTCGATGTGAATGTACTCCTTCATCAGGGCGGGAGTCATCTGGGCATTGGTGTAGATGCCGGGGATATCCCTGTAGCGTGCCGCCTGTATGGCGCGCGCCCGAAGCACCCGCTCGCGGATCACGGCGCTCGACTCGCCCGGCTCTCTCGATGAGAGCGCCTCAAAGGGGACCGGCACGATCTCCACCTGTATGTCGATGCGGTCGAGGAGGGGCCCGGAGAGATGCCCGAGGTAGGCGGAGATCTGCCCGGGGAGGCAGGTGCAGTCCTTTGCAGGATTATTGTAGTTGCCGCAGGGGCAGGGATTCATCGATGCCACGAGCATGAAGGAGGCGGGGAAGGTGATCGTGCCTCGGGCTCGCGAGACGGTGACGATCCTGTCCTCGAGCGGCTGCCGCAGCACCTCCAGCACGTGGCGGGAAAATTCCGGCAGCTCGTCAAGGAAGAGCACCCCATTGTGCGCCAGCGAGATCTCGCCCGGCTTGGGGTAGGTGCCTCCACCGACCAAGGCGACCCCGGAGGTGGTGTGGTGGGGGGAGCGGAAGGGGCGGCGGGTCATCAGTCCGCTGTCGGGGGGCAGCACGCCGGCGACGGAGTGGATCATCGTCGTCTCGATCGCCTCCTCCTTGGTGAGCGGCGGGAGGATCGCCGGGAGCCGCTTCGCCATCATCGACTTACCGCTGCCGGGCGCCCCCACCATGAGGATATTGTGATTGCCTGCCGCAGCCACCTCCATGGCGCGCCGCACCTCCTCTTGCCCCTTCACGTCCGCAAAGTCGAGCATACTCTCTATCGAGGTGACGAAGTCTGCCTCCGTGGTGTGGTCGCTCACCACTTCGAGCGTCCCGGTGCCGGAGACGAAGGCGAGCACCTGCGTGAGCGTGTCGGCGGCATAGACGGTCAGCCCATCGACCACTGCCGCCTCCCGCGCATTGGCCCTCGGGACGATGATGGCGCGGAAGCCATCCCGCACTGCATTGATCGCCATCGGGAGGATGCCGTGGATCGGCTGTATCCGACCATCGAGGGAGAGCTCGCCCATCACCACCACGCGCACCAGAGGGGATAGGTCAAGGGGGCACATCAGCCCGGCGAGGACGATGGCGAGCGGCAGGTCGTAGGCGGCGCCCTCCTTGCGTATGTCGGCGGGGGACATATTGATGATGTAGCGCCGCCGCTTCCAGCTGATGCCGGACTCCAGCAGCGCCGCCTCTACCCGCTCCCGGCTCTCCTTGACCGCCGTATCGGGCAGTCCGACGAGCGTGTATCGTACCCCGTCCTGGCACTGTGCCTCGATGGTGATCGTGGTGGCAGAGAGCCCATTGACCGCCTGACCGTAGATCTTGGCAAGGGCGTGGGAGGGATCTCTCTCCTCAGCCCCCTCGCCGGGGTAGCTGAGGTCGTCCGATAGCTCGATCATTTTCTCTTACTCTTCTTCAGTGGGATGGTGTCGTGGGCGACGATGTACCGGGTCAGTTCGGTGAGGTCCGAGGGGCGATCGATGACGCTCATCAGCGTGTCGACGACGAAGTAGGCGGGGAGCCTCTCCGCCCCGAGCGTGGTGGCGATCGTCGATGCCTCGCCGATGCTGTCGCCGACGAAGCGGGTCCGGCGACCGGACGAGGGGAGGAAGGGCGCTGCCTCCCCCTGCCCGATCAGCAGGAGGAGACTCTTGACGCCGAGGCTGTCGGCGGTGTGGTAGAAGGGGCGGAGCAGCGTGCTGTCCATATCGCTCTCGCGTAGGGCCAGCACCGCCATGAAGTGATCCGGCTTGATGAAGGCCTTTGTCTCTCGCTCCTCCCGGCCAAAGCGGTCGGGGAAGTGGCTGAAGGAGGTCTTGCGACTCAGCCCGAGGGCAGTCAGGAGGTCGGTGTGGCTGTACTGCGCCGTGGAGATCAGTCCCCTGAGGAGTGATGGCTCCTGATCGGGGAAGCGCCGCAGCCCGTCGAGGGCGTAGAAGAGGCTGAGCCGACGGCCGGTCATCCGCCCGTAGAAGTCCCTCAGGTCGGGCGTGATGCTGTCGCCCGCCTCGGCGATCAGTCGCTGCCACTCCATCAGTTCATCAGCGTAGCGCGCTCCCTCGATCTTGCCGGGGCGGTACCGCAGCTTGGTGGTGTCGGGGATCAGAACCGTCTCTATCAGTCCGGTGGTGTCGGTGAGCACGAGGAAGTCAAGGGTGTCGCGGTCGAAGTGCGCCTTATACTTCCCATCGATCGTGTCGATCCTGATGGCGGTCGTGCCGTAGGTGTAGAGCAGTGCCGGCTGCGTACCGGGACGGAGGTCGACGGCGAGGGGGCTGCCGGCCTGATCCTTGCGGCTGCAGCCGACGAGGATCAGCAGCAGGGTGGCGAGGAGAAGGAGAGTGGGCTTACTTTGCCTCATAAGATGGTAGGATGATGGTGTCGTAGATCAGTGCGCGCTCCCGGTCGGGGATGTCGTACTTGGCCAGGAGTGTCAGGAGTGCCTCGAGGCGGGGAGCGTTGGTGGGCTCTGCATGGAGTGCCTCACGGAGAAGGGCGATGCCCTCGGTCCGCTCTCCTGTTGCGAGGAGTGCGACCCCCTCGTAGAGTGGGAGCGAGGAGGAGTGGGCGCGCTTGGCCGCCTCCTCCGCCCGGCCCGTCTCGAGGAGGAGGGTACAGAGGGTCTCGGAGATCTCCTTATCCTCCCCGTCAGCGAGGAAGTCCGCCTTATAGGCCGCCTGGAGTGTCTCCTCCGGCTCTCCCCGCTCTCTCAGCAGCCGGACACGCTCCGCCACCAGTCGGACCCTTCCCGGGCCCTCCACCTGATCCTCCGCCTTGCGGATGAAGTCGATGGCATCGCTCTTCCGACCCAGCTTCACCAAGAGTGAGGCGACCTTCTCCGCCGTACTGCTTCGTATGCCCTCCTCGCGGATCGCCTCCTCCAGGGCGTGGAGGGCCTCCTCGTCCCTCTCGTCCATCATATAGACCACCGCTATGCCGCGCCACACCTCTCCGGAGTGGCTCCCATAGTCTCGCTGTGACCGCTCGTAGAGCCGCCCCGCCCAGCCGTAGTGACCGTCGTGCGCCACCCGCAGGGCGAGGTCGCAGAGCTGCTCCTCGGTATAGAGGTCTGCCGCACGGGTGAAGGGTCCATCGAGGACGAAAGGATCGCCCCTGAAGGGGCTGATGAAGTCGCCCGCATCGCTGTAGAGCGTGTAGAAGCGGTAGGCCCCGAAGAGGAAGTCCCTCATCTGCTCCCGCAGCGTCATCGGTTCGCTCTCCCCGAGGGAGACCCCTTCCGGCAGGTCCATCGGCGGGATCATCCGGTCCAGCCCGGGTATGAGGGAGAAGGAGTAGCGGTCGGAGGAGATCAGGCGCCGCCCGCCGAAGAGTGCCTTGCCCCAGTTGGTCAGCATCCTCACATTGCCCTCGATCAGGTCGGGGTGGGTGGGGATGTAGGGGTAAAACCAGTGGGCAGCGCTGCTGAAGAAGGGGAAGCCCTTAAGGTTTTTCGCCGACGAGTACTCCATGTCGAAGCGGTCCTTCTGCATATCCCCCAGCCGTCCCATCGCGTCGGCGAGGAGTCCCTCTATCTCATCGTCCCGCTGCTCGTCGAGGCTGTGGTAGAAGTTTTGCACCTGATCCTCCATCGTCGCCCCCGGCATGCCGCGCAGGTGCTCCCCGAGGCCCTGCAGCTTGGGCAGCACCTCCTCGGTGAAGATCCGGTCATTGCGCTCCGTCGTGTAGCTGTCGAGGAGTACCTCCACCGCCATATGGAGCTCCTCCCGTAGCCGCCGCAGGGCGGCGATCCCCCGCTCCGCCAGGTCGGGGTAGAAGTGCAGGATCTCCCTCTGATGCCGTCGCCCGCCGATTAGCAAGGCCGGCAGGGCGATCGCCACATCCGCCGGCTCGCGATCCTCCAGCACCTCGATGAGGAGGGTCAGCTTGGCGGGGTCATACTCCTCGCACAGCCCCACGGCGAGCCCCGAGAGCAGTATATGTCGCTCCACCCTGTCGGTAGAGCGCCGTATCGCCTCGCAGTCCGCCTCCGTCAGCCGGTTGGTCGCCCAGAGGTAGTCAAAGAGCCGGTCCAGTCGGTCGAAGTAGCCCGGCTCCTGCCTCCTCAGGGGGTGCGCCAGGTCCGCCGCCAGGTCGTACCCCTCCCCGAGACGTCGCCTGGCATCTATGCAGCTCTGGGGCAGAAACCTCTCTACATCCCACGCCTCGCGTATCAGCATACGCAGCTCTCGCCCGATCTTGCGGAGTATCTCGTCGCGGGAGGGATCCTCGGCCCCCTTGGCATAGTAGTCGCAGAGGAGCCGATAGGTCTCTGTCAGCTCTCTGAGCCGGGCGCTCTCGCCCTGGGGCGTCCCGTCAAGCATCTCAAAGACCCGGGCGTAGTGACCGCTCAGGATATCCTCGATGAGCTGTCTGCCCCGGGGTGCGTTGTAGTCGGTCATCTCGTTTTCCGAGGGGGAGAAGGGGTGTCTCATAGGCAGGGCTTAGGACTTCATGACGTGGAGGGGATCGATGTAGAAGAGGAGGCTGCAGGCGAGGAGGAGCAGCCCGATGATGATGGTGGCGATGCGGCTACCCTTTCGCCCCAGGGCACGGAGCCAGATCTGCGCCTGCGGACTGGAGAAAAACCACTCTCTGTCGGCGATGCCGACCCAGAGAGCCAGCAGCCCGGGGAGGACAAACATCCCCACCACCGAGAGCTCTATCAGCAGCCTGGCGGTCATCGGGGCTCTCAGTCGATGGTGAGGCGGCGCGCCTGCCCGTCGTCGATGATCTCAATGTGGAGCGTGAGCGCCTCCTCGTCGAGGAGCGGCGTGACCACCTCGGGCCACTCGATGAAGCAGTACTCGCCACTGTCGATGTACTCCTCAAGGCCGATGCGGTAGGCGCCCGCCAGGTCGTCGAGCCGGTAGCAGTCGATGTGGTAGATGACACTGTCGTCGGCGGTGTGGTACTCATTGACGATCGCAAAGGTGGGGCTGCTGGTCACCTCCTGTATCCGGAGGAGCTTGCAGATCTCATCGATGAGCGTCGTCTTGCCCGCTCCCATAGGCGCATCAAAGGCCCAGACGCGGTGGTCGCCAAAGTTCTCCAGTAGCTCCTTAGCCACCTCGGGGAGTTGGTCGAGTGTATAGGTGATATCGTACTTCATAAGTGGTCACAATCTCTTCCCACAAAAGTAGCCATTTCCCCCCTAAAGACCTTTGCAAAATGGTCTTTCGCCGAAAAAGCACCGCTTTTTCGGCAGGGACTTTGCAGAATGCCCCAGATGCAAGGAGCTGAGAGTGAGGGCGAAGGCGAAGGGAGTGTGCTTACGCACATGACCAAGCCCGAATCTCGAATGTGACGCCGCAGATGGGGTATTATGCAAAGGTCTCCCCTATTCTCCCTCCTCTCCCGGGCGGTAGATCAGGGGTGACGCATCTGAGCAGCACAGAAGCCCATCAACTCATTATGAAGGGTGGGGAACGAGGCACCCCGGCAGGGGTGCACGCTGTTTAGCCCGGGTGTCAAGGAGGGGCGCATGCCCCGACGAAGACCCCGGGATGTCTCGGTGGAAAAAATGCTCCACGACCCCGCAAGGGTGTCGCACTATCAAGCTTGCCCGTGGAGTGCGACACCCTGACGGGGTCGTATATATAAGGCATATCGCCGGTAACCCGGAGTCTTCGGGGCTTCGCCCCTCGACATCCGGGCTAAAGAACGGTGATCCCTCCGGGACTTCGCCCCTGCGGGATCGGCAGGCGTGTGCATTAGGAGAGGAGTCTCGCACCTCAGATCTCCTCTGTAAAGCTCAAATGCGTTACCCCCCCCTGGGCGGTAGATCCTCCGGGGCGCTATGCCCGAGTTGAACGAACCATGAGGCACCCGAAGGGTGCTCGCTCCAAAGGCATCGGTCATCCGCGAAGCGGTGACCGATGTGCCGAGCCCCGCTCCTACCCCCTCAACTTCTGGCGGGTCGCCGAGCAGAAATCCCCCTTTCCAGCGACCCCTGACGGATAGGGGCGTTCACTAATACCGATATTAGAGAATTCTTTTACCGGTATTAGTGATCGCTAATATCGGTATTAGAGAATTCTAATATCGGTATTAGGTGACGGGATGTTTATGGGACAAGTCGGACAAGTCGCAACGCACCCCGGAGGGGGTGCTTTCTCCATGGCTGTAAGGATCAAATGCGTCAACCCTGGGAGAGGGGGCAGGCGGATTGGCGGGGTGGCGGGAAAAAGGTAGAGATGTCTACACTACTTGTAGAGAGGAGTCTGTGGGAGACCGTGAGAGATAGTGGAGGGCGGGGAGGTGGTATATTCGCATCCTTTCCTATTTCATCACTACTCAGGCGTTAGGCACTCAAATCTATACCCCGGAGGTTGATCAGGTGGTAAACTCTGTCTAGAGTGCCGGCATGGCGCTGCTTGAGTACCTCCAGTGTAAAGTCACTCGGTGCTGCCGAAGTGAGCCCAAGTCTCTTAAATTCCATATGCTATTGTATTGGTTTGTTTCTCCTCAAATCTACACTTCTCGATCAACCTCCTGCCGGTATGCACTTACATTTGCGACTCACTTATCCCGGCCTGATCTCCACAAGAGGTTGGACCACAAACTCACACTTAGATATGACGTACGGATACATCAGGGTCAGCAGCGACAAGCAGACGGTAGAGAACCAGCGCTTTGAGATCAACAACTTCTGTAAGAGAAACGGACTCTTGGTCGATGACTGGATCGAGGAGACCATCAGCGGCACCAAAGCCTACACCAAGCGGCAGCTTGGAGACCTCCTTCGTAAGGTCACGCGTGATGATATCATCATCTGTAGCGAGCTGTCTCGCCTCGGGCGCAACCTCTTCATGATCATGGAGATCCTCAATATATGTATGACGAAGGAGTGCCGCGTCTGGACGATCAAGGACAACTACCGCTTAGGGGACGACATACAGAGCAAGGTCCTCGCCTTTGCCTTTGGTCTCAGCGCCGAGATCGAGCGCAACCTGATCAGCCAGCGCACCAAGGAGGCCCTCGCAAGGAAGAGAGCCGAGGGCGTGATCCTCGGACGACCCAGGGGCAGCAAGACCGCGCCGGAGAAGCACCCCCTCTACCGCAAGAAGCAACTGATCAAGGGGCTCCTCGAGGAGCAGATCTCTGTGAGAAAGATCGCCAAGATCTGTAAGTGCGACCGCAACACCCTCTCCCGCTACATCAGGGAGGTCATCTCCTTCGAAAAATGAGCCTTTTTGTGGAGCAACATGCGACACCCTCCGCCTTCACCTCCGCCCCCTGGGTCATCCTCACCCCCATCGAGCAGCGCATCAAGGAGAAGATCGAGGCAGTCGGCACCCCGCTTAAGGACTGGGACATCCAGATCAACTACGGTATCAAGACCGGCTACAACGAGGCCTTTATCATCGACACCGAGAAGCGAAACGAGATCCTCGCCAATTGCCAGGCCGAGGACGAGCGCCGGCGCACGGAAGCCCTCATACGACCCATATTGCGTGGCCGGGACATCAAGCGCTACGGATATGACTGGGCAGGACTATGGCTAATATTCATTCCTTGGCATTTCCCTTACCAATTTGATGCTTCAATCATTGGGGCATCTGAGAAAGCAGAAAAGGCATTCCAAGAGCAGTATCCTTCCGTCTATCAGCACATGACAAGATATAAAGAGCAATTGTCAAAGAGAAACAAAGCTGAAACAGGAATACGATATGAGTGGTATGCCATGCAAAGGTGGGGTGCCCAGTATTGGGAGGATTTT
>NZ_KV793802.1:6486-14193 GCF_001808555.1 Porphyromonas sp. HMSC065F10 | reverse complement strand
TATTGGGAGGATTTTGATAAACCAAAGGTTGTCTACATGGAAATACAGACAGACAATCCAGAAAAAGGGTATCCTTTTCCTTGTTATTCGTATGATGAGGCTAATTGCGTCGTTCTAAATACTGCATACATAATGAGTAGCGAGAGTATTGACACAAAATACATTCTTGGGATATTAAATTCGAGGCTGGGAAAATTCTTGACTAAGCTATATGTTATTCAGCTACAAGAACGACAATTCAGAATGCTAGCCCAGTATGTAGCAAATTTCCCTATAGCCATTCCATTTGAAAATCAGAAAGATAAGATGATAGAATTGGTGAAAGATGTGCTTGACAATCAATCTAATATCTCGGAAGAAAGGATTGATGAACTAACCTTTGAGCTATATGGACTATCAATGGATGAAATAGACTTTCTGAACGGTGAACACTAGTTCAAAGACATACAGTATTCCTGGATGTAGTTGATTTCTGAACTAGACAGACCAACCAAAGCATAAACAAGGGAATTAACTTCGCACGAAAATTCGTTGATAGATACTTCTCCCGCAATTAGTCTTTGAACTAATGACGAAAAGATCTGTTCTTCACTTTCTGATATTCTAGGTATTAGGAGTTCCTGGATGGTGAACTTCTTCCATCTTACTGTCCCTACACCCGTTGTTGTACCCACCTTTGAGAAGAACCATTCTGATAAGGGAGAATTGAGAATACAGAATAGATATGGCAAGTGTGTTCCAACCATTAGAAACGTTGTCGCTTCTGTCACATATTCTCCTCTTGGTTCATAGGCAAACTTACTTCTGTCAGATATTTCTCCCCAGACTATTTTTGGCTTGTAAAAATCCTCCCAATAGCTGATACTATCCTGGGTTTCAAACCATTTGTTATTGGTCTTCTTGCGAGCTTTTATTCTCTCTCCATTGACAATGTGTGTCTTGCCCGATTGCTCTAGCCTCTCCATACCATAGGAGAGAAGATAGCTCTTCAGCGAAGGATATAAATCGATATCATACTGACGACTTGGGAAGGTAGCAATTAGCCATAGTCCAGCCCAGTCATATCCGTAGCGCTTGATGTCCCGGCCGCGCAATATGGGTCGTATGAGATCAGCCGTACGCTGTCGCTCGTCCTCGGTCTGGCAATTGGCGAGGATCTCGTTTCGCTTCTCGGTGTCGATGATGAAGGCATCGTTGCAGCCGGTGAGCACGCCACGGTAGATCTGGATGTCCCAGTCCTTAAGGGGGGTGCCGACGGCCTCGATCTTCTCCTTGATGCGCTGCTCGATGGGGGTGAGGATGACCCAGGGGGCGGAGGTGAAGGCGGAGGGCGTCGCATGTTGCTCCACAAAAAGGCTCAGATTATCCACTCCAATTTTATCCGACTTACCGGAGACAACTGACCGGCAGCTTTTGCTATTCTTCTCCTTGGCGAAGAGTAGGATATTGGTATCGACGGTCGCATTCTGGAAGATCTTCACTCCGGCAAAGTCTATCAGCAGCTTGGGGTTGGTTCGCTCCGATAGGAATTGCCTGGTCTTCTCACCGTATCCGGCACGCATCCACTTATTGGAGGTGATGTAGCAGAGGTGCCCGCCCGGTCTCAGTAGTCGACAGCCCAGCTCATAGAAGAGGCAGTAGATGTCTCCCATACGTGCATAGGTCTGGTATCCCGCATCGGCGTAGAGCTTCGCCAGTCGTCCGCTATCCTTAGATAGCTGGATGTATGGCGGATTGCCGATCACTATGTCGAAGCCTTCATTTTCCATAAAGACGTCACCAAACCAGGTGTGCCAGAGGAAGAACTCGTCATTAGCGTGCACGTCGATGTCTCCGAGAGAGACGTCAAACTGCTGCTCTCTCAGCTGTAGCTCGATCATCGTGGTGATCTCATGTCTCATCCTCAGCCTCATCGTATGATCATCGCAGGCGTAATACTGTCGGATAAGTCCGGAGAGCTTATCGCGCAGTAGGTCGAGATTGTCCTCGAAGAGTGTAAGCCGACAGCCGGAGACCTGGTCGACCTCTTGATTCATCTTAGTTAGAGAGCTGAGATCCACTTCCGCATACTCCTCCAAGAGCGAGTCACCCTGCATGATCTTGAAGTCTAGATTGGGCAACGCCTCAGGAGCCTTCTCATCCACCACGAGGGTGAGCCAGAAGCGCAGCCGAGCTATGTCGACCGCTCCTCTCTCGATGTCGACACCATAGATGTTATTCTGCAGGATCTCCCTCTTTGTAGCAGCCGGATCCAAGGCTGTAGTGGTCTCGAGGGCAGACCTACAGAAGTAGAGCTCTCTGAGGAGTCCCATGGGGAAGGCCCCGGAGCCGATGGCAGGGTCACAGATCTTCACTCTCAGGAGTCGCTCCCTGATCTCCTCCGTCAGGTCACCGAGGGAGGTACCATCGTGACTCTCGACAAAGTCTCGGATAGCCTCTCGCTCCTCCTCATCCTCCCGGTCGGACTGAAGGTAGGCGATCAGACTCTCCGCGCACATATACCGGACGATCTCCTTAGGGGTGTAGAAGGCCCCCATATCCTTATTGTCCTCGAGGAGGTTCTCGAAGATCCGTCCCAGCATCTCCGGGTCGATACCCACCTCGGCATCGTTGGGGTCGTTCTCGTCGATGGTAAAGTTATACTGAGACAGCATGGTGAGGAGATCGCGGAAGTAGTCCGAGGGGAAGGCGAGTCGTCGCTCATCCAGCGCGTCACGCTCAAAGAGACCGCCATTGAGGTAAGGCACCCGCACGATGCCGATACCGTCGACTCTTGTGTCGAAGAGACTCTGACTCTCCCGCCGATCGGTATCGAGAGCCTTGGCAAAGAGAGGCTCCAAGACGCTGTCGAGGAAGTCGGCCTGCTGCTCCGGTGACGCGTACTCGAAGAGGTGGAGCATAAAGTCCTTGTCTCCCTCGCCCCACTCTCCACCTCTCGGAACACCCAGCCAGCCCTTCTTCTGCAGGAAGTGGAGGAAGACGATCCGCCCGAGGAGCTTCTTCACATAGTCACGGATAGGCTTCTCCTCCTCCCGCATACCGAGGACGCCCTCCTCCGAGGCCTCCTGCTCCTCGGGGATGAGATGAGCACGGATACCATTATCAGGATCCGCAGCAAAGCTGACAAATATCTCGTAGTGTGCCTTGTATCGTGAGAAAAACTCTCTCGAGAGAGCCTCGACGCTGAAAGCCTGCTGTAGATCCTCCATCGTCAGCGCCTCCTTGCGATTATAGAGACCATAGAAATTGTCTGTCGCTGTACGGCACGACTGCCCCGGACCGAGGAGGAAGGTGTACCGCTTGCTGTCGGTGGTCTCCGCCAGGCAGCCCTCCTTACGACAGAAGGTAAAGCGCCAGTCCCACCTCGCAACGTCCTCGTAGTGGAAGATCATAAAGGCAGCGGAGTAGTTGCTCATGATCGAATGGATCAGGAGCTGGATGGAGACTCTATTTCGCTCCATCATAACGCTGTCACTCACCGTGATGTCGAAGATCTGCAAGGGCTCTATATCGACGTAGACACTACCGAGGAGCCTTATGCTGCGTATC
Organism: Porphyromonas sp. HMSC065F10; assembly: GCF_001808555.1. Taxonomy (GTDB): domain Bacteria; phylum Bacteroidota; class Bacteroidia; order Bacteroidales; family Porphyromonadaceae; genus Porphyromonas_A. The sequence goes on along the minus strand of NZ_KV793802.1, from coordinate 10,644 downwards.
CCTGTCGTATGAGCGAGACTCGGATTGACTCTGCTGTCAAATACCACTTTATTATACCCGCTCTCAAACTTAGACCCGAAGATCGGGATAATAATGGTGTCCAGGAAGGACAGACCGCCCTGATAGCCTGTACTTAGGTACTTCCTGAGATGCTCCTTATCCATGATTGCCTGTCTGACTTACTTGATGGTACCTAATACGACGCTCGGCTCCCCCTGCTGTGCCTCCACTCTCCTGATCAGATTACCGATGCTGTCCCTCAGGAGGGCATCGATCTCGTCCATGCTGGCGGGGATGAGCTGAGACCTCCTCCGGCCCAGTTCGTCACCGATCTGGATCACTCTCCTAACCACATCGCGATTACCACGGTCGATCTGCTTACGAGCCGACAGTAGGATCTGCTTGGTCTCATCTCCTGTCTCATGATTATTCCAGAGGCTGACGATAATGCGGAGAGCACGCTCCACATTGCTCTGTCCTACGTGAGCTTTGAGTATCCGGACGAAGTGCTGACTGTAAGCCTCCATAGCTCGCTTCCTGAGCGACGGCCACTCCTCCGGCAGCGGTACCCTCTTATCCTCCGGCAGGGCTCGCAGGCGCTCCAGGAGGTCGAGGAGAGAGAGGATCTTCGTGTCCCCTGAAGGATCCTGCTCCACCTCTATGGCCAAGGGGGCTGACTTAGGTGCCCGCACGACGAAGTAAGCCCTCCCCTCGGGATCCTGTGCCATTTCCCACCCCTCGTCTGTGTCGGCAATGAGCTGATAACGGTCTGGGTGTGAGTCTCTATACTGCTTCAGCTCATAGACATACTTCTGGAGGGGCGACTCCTCACCATCTATTGCCACACGGATGTTGTCGTAGTGTACCAGGCTCTCATCGTCCGTAAAGATCTTACTGTCTCCACCGAAGAGTACGTGGAAGGACTGAAGCTTTGAGTGCGCTATCTGGACCAGCTTGATCATCTCATCGCCCTGCGCACTCGGCATAAAGTTGTACACATAGATCTTCGGATGCTGAGATCCGATGCGATTGACGCGACCGATGCGCTGCATGAGTCGGGTCGAGTTCCACGGGGTGTCGTAGTTGAGTATGACATTGGCACGATGGAGATTGACACCCTCTGCAAGGACATCTGTGGTGATGATCACATCGTACTCATCCCGCCACTCGCCGGTATAATTGGCGTCAAAGTTCTCCTGTATCACCTGCTCCTTCTCATCTCTATTGGCAGCGGTGATGACGAGAGCTCTATGCCCCTTGTACGCCAAGGCATGCGACAGGGAGTTGACCGTGTCCTTTGCCTCGGAGAAGATCACCAGTTTGCCGGAGGTATTGGTCTTTGGGTCGAAGAGCTTCGTATTGATGCTCTCCTTGAAGGTGTCAAACTTTGGATCCTGCGAGTTGGAGGCTCCCCATCGGTCACAGAGTCGTGAGATAAGAGCACGATCTCTCTTGAGACAGTCGTAGTACTCAGGGCGGAAGTCGCTCTGCCGATACTCGGCATTCTGTCCCCTCTCGTTGCGCCCATCGAGGGTCAGCTTCTTGATCTTATCTCGTATCTCCTGCACACAGTCCTCGTAGGTGACGATTCGTCCGCGTCGCTCGCTCTTGGCCCGGGAGTCCAGCTCCCTATTGATATCGATCTGGGGACAGATAAAGATGGTGTCCTGCTCCCACATACTGATCATGTTGTCCGTGTAGCGGCGGAGGTTGAGGAGTGACCTCTTGAATGCCGTAAAGGAGCTCTCCAGACGCTTGACCAGCATAATCTGCATGATCGTAGCCAGCTGTCCGGCGATATCGCCCACGCTGCGGTTTCCACGCGCCATATGCTTCTGCTCATTGGCGGGGTCGACGAAGTACTCAATAGCTCGATACCGATAGTAGCGGAGCCACTCGTCGGACCGGATCTTCTCCACCTCCGACGGAGCTATGATGCTCATGGTCTCGGCGAAGAGGCGCGCCAGCTCGTCATCCATCCTATAGACAAGCGCATGGGGGCCGACCAGCTCAGGGAAGGTTAGTCCCTGAGCCTCTATATCAGCCTTGTAGTAGGTCTTGACATCCGTCCTCGTCCGCCGCTCCAAGAGGTCCTCAAGGATACAGTCCCTAAGCTCCTGTGATATTTCCTTCAGCTTCTTGGCTCGCTCCTCGTCGCTGAGATCATCGTGCCCCTTGAGGAGCGCATTGTATTCCTTATTGACTCTCACGAAGAAATCCTCCAGATCACCCCCGGAAGCTCTCTTGAGCGTGCTGTCCTTGTGATTGCGCTCAAAGAGGTAGATCTGATTCTTGAGATCATCCGGCCTATTATTCTGAGGCGTGGCGGAGAGGAGACCTATGTAAGGGTAGGCGCCACTCCGAGCACCGATATTCTCAATGAGGGTGTCTAAGGACTGGTACATCTTGGTAGTGCTGCGACGGAATCGGTGGCTCTCATCGATGATGATCAGTCCGTAGTCTATATCCTGTAGCGCCTGATCGTCGCCTAAGCTCTCGTCATCTACGAGAGACTCCAGCTCCTCCTCTACCTCCTCTTCATCGTCTATTAAGCTACCGATCTTGCCAGTGGTGATAAAGTCTACGTAGGGTGATATCTTAGCTGTATCGCCTCCCCGGTCGAAGAGGCTGATAGTCCTCTCCCAGCCGGCCCTGATGGCCGGTGGTGTGATCACCAGCACTTTCCTCTCCCTACCATCATCGCGTAGGTCGGAGAGAAATCTCTTGATGATCAGCGTCCCGACGATCGTCTTGCCCAGCCCTACTACATCCGCGAGCATAAAGCCCCCATGCTCTCGCATAATGCTGATGCAGCGCTTCACCGCCTCTATCTGGTAGTCCAGCCGGATGATCTCCTCGGGGAGGTAGCTCTCTATCTCCTCGGTGAGAGACCTATCGATGACGTCGCCAAACTTGGTCTGCAGTAGCTTAATATAGAGCTCGTAGGGGGTAAAGGTCTCCTCCTGAGGCTGAGGATGGACGATGCGATCGATTTTGCCACCGATGGGTGAGCGCTTCAGTATCTGCTCAAGGAAAGTCTCAGTCCACTCTTCGGAGATCTCCCACTTTTCCTCGAACCATATCTTATGTCCCTTGGAGGGGGATCCGTAGCATGGGACGGCAGTCACGCGCTTGGAGTCGGTCTCCAGATAGTTCAGCTCTGCATTTCCCTCGAGACCTTTCTTCGTAAAGTTGGAGCTGCCGATGATGCCGAAGCAATTAGCCTTACCTAAGAATAAGTAGCACTTGGAGTGGAGGAATTGCGTCTCGTCCTCCTCGTTTTTCCGATAGATGCGGATCTGGATCTTACCCAGCGGGCAGTACTTGAGCAGCAGGACTACGACTCGCTCATACTCCTCCCTCAGCTCCAGCTCGTGGATGTCAGTCTTGATGAAGTCGTAGGGATACTCGGCGTCCTTGTACTTAGGATTCTTGAGCTGAGAGGCATACACATATGGATCCTTACCGATGAGGAGCTGCAGAGTGGTCCCCTCTCTCTCCAGAAACTGGCTCAGCTCATCCACGATGAGGGCCATACCAGGTAGGTCCCAGTAGCCTGTCGCTATCTGTAAGGTCTCAAAGGTAGGGAGACTGATACACTCGCTCAGCCAGTAGCGCATCGAGAGCTCCTCGGTCGAGTTGTCGATGAGCGTACTGTCTATGTGGATGAGATTATTGGATAAGAAAGGACTCATATGGCTCCGCAAAATGGTACGTATTTATGCAGCAGTCCAAATTTAGATATTTTATTCCTATAAAGGAAGCTCAAGGCCCGATGGATTGTGGTGTGTCGCGCCATCAAGCCTACCCGGGGGACCGACACCCTGGCGGGGTGCAGGTGCGGTTCGTCCTACCCGTCCGACTCGTCCGACTGGTCCGATAAGAGGTCACCTCAAGGAGGTGCGTTTTGCTCATCTATACTGCTCAGGTGCGTCCATCTCCTTCGCGGATGACCGATGCCTATGGAGCGAGCACCTCTGTCGGGGTGCAGGTGCGGCCTGCGCTATCTTATCGGACGAGTCGGACTAGTCGGATGGGTCGTGAGGCACCCGAAGGGTGCTCACACTCCTCGGAGAGGCCTGATAGTGCGACACCCTGGCGGGGTCGTGGGATGGCTGGCAACGCCTGATCCACCGGTCGAGGGGCGTAGCCCCGAAG
>NZ_KV793802.1:1223-6386 GCF_001808555.1 Porphyromonas sp. HMSC065F10 | reverse complement strand
CCCGTGGTTAGGAAGCGGGGATCCCTATCGGGATCCCCCATCTGCAGCAGTGATCAATGCCTCGGAGGCTACTGCCTACCGATGGCGAGACGTAGGGGCGAGGGGTGTCGCACTATCAAGCTACACGAGGCGTGCGACAGCCAGGACTCAGAAGAGGATGCTGTAGGAGAGGGCAGCGTAGAAGAGCCCATAGTTATTCTTATTATTGTACGTATAAGCCTCCGGGTGGATCACCGCTTCGTCACCTGACCACTTGAAGAGATAGGCATCCATGGCACCGCCCTTGAGCTCTACGGCTGAGTGTGCGGTGCAGCGGTACCTGACGCCGCAGCCCAGCTTGAGTCCCAGTCCCCATGCCTGTGCTTTGCCGTAGTCCTTGGAGTCGGCAAGGGTGGTGTAGACATTGGAGGCATGTGCTGCACCCAAGGTGGCGAAGGTGAAGAGCTCCATCCGATCCATAACAAAGGGGTGATAGTCCACCACACGGATCCCAAGTAGGTCCACTGCAGCCTCGCTTAGTAGCGTGTACCCCTGAAGATTTGTCTCCATAGAGATATTGGACCATTCAAGCCCTACCATGGTGGCACGATCCCCGAGGCGGTAGCCGAGGGAGAGCCCCATAATGGGTCTCATGCCTCTGTAGGCCTCTGCATCCGCTCTTCGGATCGAGGCGAGCGAGGCATCAGGTGTGGTCAGGCCTGCACCCTGCGTAAGGGTGAGCTCAAAGGAGGGCGATCTGAAGTCCTCCCGCGTCTGTGCTGCGCCCGTAGTAGTGAGTGTGAGGAGGGCTGCCAGAGCGATGGCGATACGGTGATAGTTTTTCATAACTCTGGTTATTGTATTGGCTAATGAAGTCGCTTAGTGGTCGTCGCGCTTGGGGAGGTAGGGGGTGACGTCCTCGCCGAAGTGGGCGAGCTCCCGGACGAGGTGGGAGGAGATGGCGGCAAGCTCAGGGCGGGTGAAGAAGAAGAGGGTGTCGAGGCCGAAGTGGCTGAGGTTGGTCTCCGCCATCTCTCGCTCTGCCTCCATATCTCTCACGGAGCGGATGCCGCGGATGAGTATCGTCGCACCCACCCGCCTGGCGTAGTGCGCTGTGAGCCCTTCGGTGGAGGCGACGGTGATGCGCGGCTCGTCGCGGTAAAGCTCGGCGATCTGCTGCACCCGCACATCGGGTGCCGTGTCGTACCGCTTGCCGACATTGACCCCCACGAGGATGTGCAGCTCATCGACAACGCCAAGAGCGCGGCGGACGAGGTCGTCGTGCCCTATCGTGAAGGGATCAAAGGAGCCGGCGAAGAGGCCGATGAGGGGCTTACTCATTAGATATCGTCGGTCTCAAGGTTGTCTACGATGAAGTCCTGCCGCTCGCGGCTATTGGTGCCCATGTAGAACTTCAGCAGCTCGGGGACGTTGTCCTCCTTCTTCATCACCACGGGGTCGAGCCGCATATTCTCGCCGATGAAGTTGCCAAACTCCTCCGGCTTGATCTCTCCGAGACCCTTAAATCGGGTGACGGAGGCGCTCTTGCCGATCTTCTTCATCGCCTCATTGCGCTCCCGCTCGTCGTAGCAGTAGATGATCTCCTTGCCCTGGCGGTCTCGGACACGGAAGAGGGGCGTCTGGAGGATGAAGACATGATTCTCACGGATCAGCTCGGGGAAGAACTGGAGGAAGAAGGTGATGATCAGCAGGCGTATGTGCATCCCGTCCACATCGGCATCGGTGGCAACGATGACGCGATTGTAGCGGAGGTCCTCAAGCCCGTCCTCGATATTGAGAGCGGCCTGGAGGAGGTTGAATTCCTCATTCTCATACACCACTTTCTTGGAGAGACCGTACGAGTTGAGCGGCTTGCCACGGAGGGAGAAGACCGCCTGGTACTCGGGGTCGCGGCTCTGGGTGATGCTGCCGCTGGCGGAGAGTCCCTCGGTGATGAAGATCTCGGTGCGCTCCGGCTCCTTGGCCTTGGGGTCATTGAAGTGGACGGTGCAGTCGCGGAGCTTCTTATTGTAGAGGGAGGCTTTCTTGACACGCTCCTTGGCTTTCTTGGAGATGCCCTGGAGGGCCTTCCGCTCCCGCTCGTTGTCGACCACCTTCTTCTGCAGGATCTCGGCGGTGTCGGGGTGCTTGTGGAGGTAGTTGTCGAGCTGGAGCTTGACGAAGTCGATGACAAACTTCTGGATCGAGATGCCGCCCTCGGAGATCTCACGGCTGCCGAGCTTGGTCTTAGTCTGCGACTCGAAGACCGGCTCCTGGATCCGGATGCTGATGGCGGCGGTGATGCCGGAGCGGATGTCGTTGTAGTCGTAGCTCTTGTCAAAAAACTCCTTCACCGTCTTGCCGATCGCCTCCTTGAAGGCGGAGAGGTGGGTCCCGCCGTGGAGGGTATTCTGCCCGTTGACAAAGGAGTAGTACTCCTCGCCGTACTGGGTGGAGTGCGTGATCGCCACCTCGATGTCGTCGCCCTGCAGATGGATGATGGGGTAGAGCGGGGTGGCCGTCATATTGTCCTCGAGGAGGTCAAGGAGACCATTGCGGGAGATGAAGCGGGTGCCATTGAGGTGGATCGTCAGCCCCGGCTGCAGGTAGGTGTACATCCGGATCATGCTGTGGACGTACTCCTGCTGGTAGCGGTAGTTGCGGAAGATGTCCGGATCGGCGTAGTAGTCGACGAAGGTGCCGTCGTGCTCGCCAGGGGCGGGCAGTATGTCGCTCTCCTCGATGAGCTTCCCCCTCTCGAAGACGACCGTCTTCACCGTCCCATCGCGGTAGGAGGAGACCGCCATGCGGGTGGAGAGGGCATTGACTGCCTTGAGGCCGACGCCATTGAGCCCGACAGACTTCTTGAAGACCTCGTTGTCGTACTTGGCACCGGTATTCATCGTGCCTACGGCCTTGGCGAGGGAGCCCTGGGGGATGCCTCGCCCGTGGTCGCGGACGGTGACGTGGCGATGCTCCTCCTCGTCGATCGTGATGTAGATGTGCTTGCCGTACCCCATCGTGTACTCGTCGATGGAGTTGTCGATCACCTCCTTGAGGAGGACGTAGATGCCGTCGTCGGGAGCAGTGCCGTCGCCCAGCTTGCCGATGTACATACCGGGACGGAGCCGGATGTGCTCCATCGGGTCGAGGGTGACGATCTTATCCTCCTGGTAGAGGGGGTCGGGTGTGGATGGTAGGGGTGTGGGGGTAAGCTTCTCTTCTGCGTCGGTCATTTACCTATTCTCTCCTTCGTATTTCTTCATTTCCTCCACGGAGGTGCGGGGCATCAGCAGTCTATTGGGCTGGTCCTCGTCTCTCTGCGCCTCCTCCCGCGCTCTCTTCTCGCGCCGTCTCTTGGCGAGCTCCTCGCCTCTCTCCGTCAGTGGAGTGACGTAGCAGCGGTGGGTCTTGTGGTGGATCTTGCGGAAGAAATTCCACTGCACCTGCACGTGGACATTGTGCTCCAGCTCCAGATTGGACTCCAGGAAGCGGACGCCATACTGCTGTACGACCGGGATCATGAGGTCAAAGATGAGCGCAATGAGTCCCTTGCCCTGATACTCCGGATCGACGGCGATGAGCATGAGGTCCATCACCTCCGCCTTGCGGCTCTTGAGCGCCTTCATGATCGGGATGAAGCCAAAGGGCCAGAGCTTGCCCTGCGAGCGCTGCAGCGCCTTAGTGATCGAGGGCATGGCGACCCCAAAGCCGACCAACTTCCCATCCGAGACCTGTCGCACGAGCCCGATGAGGTCGGTATTGATCAGCGGGAGGAAAGTATCGATGAGCTGCTGTGTCTCTGCCTTGGTGAGCACGCTGGCGCCGTAGAGGTTGCTGTAGGTGCGATTGAAGAGGTCAAAGATGTCGTCTGCAAACTCCTCCACGAGGCGCTTGCGGTCGTGTACGATGAAGGCCTCAAGATTGTATCTCCGCCGGACGAGATCGGCTCCCTTGCGGTACCGCTCCGGGACGGTGTGCGGCGGGATGATCCGGAAGCCGAGCCAGTCGACGTCTTTCTCAAACCCCATACGGTCCATATGCTTGGGGTAGTAGGGGTAATTGTAATTCTCGATGAAGGTGGCGACCTGGCTGAAGCCCTCGATCAGCATCCCCTCGCGGTCCATGTCGGTGAAGCCCAGCGGCCCTACCAGCTCATCGCAGGCGTAGTCATTGGCCCACTCCTTCACCGCATCCATCAGGGCATCGACCACCTCTTCGTCGTCCTCAAAGTCAAAGAATCCGAAGCGGGCGCGATTTTGGTGCCACCGCTCGTTGCAATTGTGGTTGATCATCCCGGCGATGCGCCCCACGATGCGGTCACCGCGGTAGGCGAGGTAGCAGACGTAGTCGCAGTGCTCGAGGGTGGGGTTTTTGCCCTTGGTGAGGGTGTCCATGTCGCCATCGATGAGCGGCGGGCAGTAGTAGGGACTCCCCTTGTAGAGGCTCACGGGGTACTCGGCAAAGTCACGCAGCATACTCTTGCTCGTCACGCGTACGATGCGCAGCTCGTGGGGAGTAGGCAGTACCCCTCCCCTGCTGATGCCGAGGAGCTTCCTGAGCCACTGACCTTGCCTGCTATTGTACACTTTCTTGATACCCATGATGTCTCTTGCTACTCTTGGTGCTGATGATAAGACCTCCACCCCACGACAAAGGTAATCAAAAAAAGACCTTTGCAAAATGGTCTTTCGCCGAAAAAGCACCGCTTTTTCGGCAGGGACTTTGCAGAACACCCCAGGTGCAAGGGACTGAGAGTGAGGGCGAAGGGAGTGTGCTTACGCACATGACCAAGCCCGAATCTCGAAAGTGACGCCGCAGATGGGGTATTATGCAGAGGTCTCAAAATTGCAATTCACAGACTCTCTCCTGCTCGGTCAGACAGGGGTGATGCTATAGCTAAAAAGGAGGTCCCTCTCTGTGGTGACCCCTTATCGGACGGGTCGGACAAGTCGGACGAGCCGTGAGGCACCCGAAGGGTGCTCGCTCCATAGGCATTGGTCATCTGCGAAGCGGTGACCGATGTGCCGATACCCGCCTTGATCCCCTCGACCCTTTGCGAAGTCGCCGAGCAGAGCCCTCCCCACGACCCCGCGAGGGTGTCGCTCGTAATGGCGAGCTCATAGAGGGACCGACACCCTATCGGGGTCGTATATAGAGAATGTTGCACGAAGTGCCATTCTC
>NZ_KV793802.1:872-1123 GCF_001808555.1 Porphyromonas sp. HMSC065F10 | reverse complement strand
AGCAGATCGCCTTCGTGCAACAGTCTCATATATGGCGTATCGCAAGCAACCCGGCGTCATCGGCACTTCGTGCCTTGACAAGTGGGCTATGCAAAACGGACCCCTAACGGGGTCTCCCCTGCCGGTTAGCCCGCTTATCGTCTCACAGTCTTAAACCTTGTTTTAATGGAATATGGTCTGCGAGTGGATTCTGTAGAATCCACCCTAGTGTTTAAGAAGGTGTCTTAATCCTTGTTTTAATGGAATATGGT
>NZ_KV793802.1:488-772 GCF_001808555.1 Porphyromonas sp. HMSC065F10 | reverse complement strand
ATCCTTGTTTTAATGGAATATGGTCTGCGAGGAATTTCCCGACAAACCTGAAGTGCAACAAGGTTGAGTGTCTTAATCCTTGTTTTAATGGAATATGGTCTGCGAGCAACGCTGGCGCAAGACTACTCAAGACACTTCTTCTTTGAGTCTTAATCCTTGTTTTAATGGAATATGGTCTGCGAGGGTCAAATCTGTGAAGATCTGTATATGAGCCCTTTACGACCAAAAAAGACCGCAGAAACCGAAAAACTCGAGGGAAAACATGTACCTCTGAGTGCAAATAT
>NZ_KV793802.1:0-388 GCF_001808555.1 Porphyromonas sp. HMSC065F10 | reverse complement strand
TCTACCTTACAATTTTGGGATTTTCGGGTATTTTCACCCCTTGCCGAGATGCTCCCGCCTGCCGATCCCGCAGGGGCGAGGCTTGATAGTGCGACACCCTTGCGGGGTCGTGGGATGGCTTGTAACGCCCGATCCACGGGTCTTCGGGGCTACGCCCCTCGACCGGTGGCTAGGAAGCGGGCACCCCTGCCGGGGTGCTACGACATCGGGCGATCTTTTCCTCGGGGTTACAATGGGGGGCAAGTAGGTAGAGGCAGCGGGCACCCCTGCCGAGGTGCTTCTCTTGACGATGAGATGATTGGCCCCTGTGCAGCTCAGGTGCATTTTCCCCCTCAGACTTTGTCCCTCGACCACGTGGCTATTTATGCTAACCACCAAACTTTTGGGG
>NZ_KV793801.1:64492-83156 GCF_001808555.1 Porphyromonas sp. HMSC065F10 | reverse complement strand
CAACGATCATGTGACAAACTTACAGCTAAAAAGCGATGATCCCTCCGGGACTGCGCCCCTTCGGGATCGGCAGGCGGAATGGCACCCCGTCAGAGGTGCTTTCTTTTTAGCTGTAAAACTCAAATGCGTCACCCCTGGATGAGCAAGTAGGCCTGAGAGTCTAAGGAGAAATTTTCCCAGTACCGATGGCCCCATCCTCCGATTGAGAGACGGGGGCTTACGCTCCGCCTGAGAGGGAGGGAAGATCCATCGAGATACCGAGGGAGAGGCGTGGCGTGAGCCGGGGCAGCTCGGCACCCGGCAGCGCAACGCTCGGCGGGACTAGATCGTACGACACACCTGCCGAGCCGTACACCCTCAGCCCACGGCCGACCGATGCGGAGAGCCGCAGCCCGGTACGCAGGTCCACCATCATCCGCTTCCTTCGCTCACCCTCCACGAGGAGGAGGTCACTCTCCGTCTCACTCCGGAGTGGCAGTGACAGTCCCACGGCACCATAGCCCGAGAGCTCTGAGGCACCTATCCGGAGTAGCCGGGCAGCCACACCGGGGCTGACGCCTATGGCGTGCAGCTCCTGCCTATAGTAGCCCTGCAGCCCCTGCTCTGCCAGCTCAAGCCTCTGCCAGGAGTAGGAGACCCCGAGGTCGGCATAGACCCTCTCACCCACGATCGGATGCATCAGGTGTGCCTCTACCTCCAGGACCGGCCGGCGCGTAAGCCGGACTGCAGCATCCTTGTGCTCAGAGCGTGAGGTGGAGGTGAGTAACGCCATTTGGCTCCCACCGCTTATCCCGTCGCGCCCGGGGATCAGTGCCGAGGCGAGGAGCCTGGTGGGGGGCGCAGGTCTCGGCATGACCGGGAGTGCACCCCTTCTATTTTGCTCCGCTACTTTGCCCTCTCTCATCGGTCGGTAGGTGGCGGGGTTGCCTGTCCCCGGGAGAGTACCTTCTCTATTTTGCCCCGCTTCACTGCCCCGCTTCGTCGGTCGGTAGGTGGCGGGACGACCTACCTCCGGAAGAGCACTCGTCGCAAGACGAACCTCCGTGGGACGGAGTGGCTCGATGGGCTGTAGTCTCCTGCGGACAGAGTGGCTCGGCAAAGCGGATGGCGAGTTTGCCTCCCCGCTCTCCTCCGTACCCCTCTGCACCACAGGCGAGGAGGGCACCTCACGGAAGACCGGATCAGCCGGCAGAGGCACCACTCCCTCCTTCGTACGAGGGGTGACGAGCAGAGCAATCAGCAGTCCCGCCACCGCTGCGACCATACTCGCTGCGATCAGGATGCCACGCTGCCGCCTCTTCCTCGGGACAAGTGCCGGCACCACCGGCGTCACCTCAGCTGCGGGGAGCTCGACCCCCTCCAGCCTCTCTCTCAGAGCAGCCTCCCAGGCTCCCGGGGCGGCGCTCACTCTCTTTCTCTCTCCTTTATCCATTGCTCCAGCTTATCCTTTAGTCTCCTCTTGGCGCGGCAATACTGTGACGCAGAGCTTCGCGCCCCGATCCCCAGCATCTCGCCTATCTCCCTGTGCGAGTGTCCCTCGATGGCGTATAGGCTGAATACCTGCCTATACCCCTCGGGCAGCTCCCCGATCATCTGCAGCAGCAGCTCCGGGCTGACCCGCTCAAGGAGAGACACCTCCTCCTCGCTGTCCTCCTCCGCCGCCACCTCCGTCAGGTCATCCATCGGGCACATACGCGCCTCGTGGAAGCTCTTGAGCGAATTGAGCGCCGTGTGGACGACGATACGCTTCACCCAGCCGTAGAGCGAGCCGTCCCCCCTGTAGGAGAAGGTCTCGGCGTGACGACACACCTTGATCATCGCCTCCTGGAGGACATCCTCAGCCTTATCTCGGTCGCCGGTGTAGCGATAGGCCACCGCCAGCAGCTGACCGGCATAGCGCCGATAGAGGAGACGAAAAGCCGCCTCCTCGTCTGACCGCAGCAGATCTGCTATCTCTCTATCGCTCATGCGTCACAGGATCCATCTACTCTCCCAACAACCCTCCACCCGATATACTGCACCGAGGGAGGGTGCAAAGTTCATATAATATCCCGATCCGCCCCCCCTGACGTCAAGACTTTCCTAATACCGATATTAGTGATGACTAATACCGATATTAGTGAAGTCTAATATCGGTATTAGATTTCATCGAGTGCGATGCAGTATTTCGTGGGGGTCGTTGTTAGGTAGGTGAAGGGGGGACATGGCAGCCCCCCGGAGATTAGTTTTTTACACCCAACAAAAAGTATCAAGACATCATGAAGTCACTACTCAAGGTCGGCGCACTCGCCACCATCACCCTCCTCACCGCTGTCGGTGCCACCGGCTGCAAGGACAAGAATAAGCCGGTCAATCCCGACAAGATCACCGTCACCCTCGACGCCACCGCCAAGACCATCGAGGTGGGCAAGAGCGAGACGCTGAAGGCAACCATCAAGGGGAAAAACGTCAAGGGCGTCACCATCCTCTGGCAGAGCAGCGACCCGAAGGTGGCCACCGTGGACAAGAGTGGCACCGTCAAGGGCATCAAGGCCGGCACCGCCAAGGTGACCGCCACAGCCTCTCGCGGCAAGGCCTCCGCCTCCTGCGCCATCACCGTCAAGGAAGCCAAGAAGTAACCCATTTAATTATTCACCATCCCTTCTGTGAAAAAAAATGCTGTGCCCTCCCGGCGCAGCATTTTTTTGTGTCCAAACTTTAACAATTACTCATACAGCTGATGGGGAGCGGGAAGGGACAAAAAGGCAGACAGCCGAGGGACTTTTGTCATAGTAAGAGTGGATAACTTTGGCTAACTTAGCCGGCGATTAAGAAGAGAGAGTTTCCCACTATTCATCTTCGTAAAACCATTACATCACTTTAGACCAGAGCTTTACATATGGAGACCGCTATGCTTAAGGAGGAGAAAGTTGTCCAGATGGACAATCCGCAGCGCACAGAGAGCCACCCGACAGTGACCACCACACTCGAGGTGATCAAGCGGGATGGGCGACGCGTACCCTTCGATAAGAGCAAGATCACCATCGCCATCGAGAAGGCGATGAACTCCTCCTCGGGGATCTACGAGGCGGGTCAGGCGGCGCAGATCGCCGACGAGATAGAGAGCTATGCCGCCATCGTCCGTACACCGATGACGATCCACTCCATCGAGGAGATGGTCTACTACAAGCTGACGACCTACGGCAACATCGCCACCGCCAAGGCATATGAGAGCTACCGGTCGGTGCAGGAATTTAAGCGCCAGAGCAATACCAACGACTCCAGCATCCTCGGCATCCTCAATAAGACCAACCGCGGCGTGATGGACGAGAACTCAAATAAGGACGCCAAGATCGTCTCCACGCAGCGCGACCTGATCGCCGGCGAGGTCTCCAAGGATATCGCCCGCCGACTCCTTATGCCGGCAGACATCGTGATGGCGCACGACAGCGGGGCAATCCACTTCCACGACATGGACTACATCATCCAGCCGATGTTCAATTGCTGCCTGATCAACCTCGAGGATATGCTTCGTCGCGGCACCTGCATCAATGGGAAGAAGATCGACAGCCCCAAGAGCTTCCAGGTCGCCTGCACCATCACGACGCAGATCATCGCTCAGGTCGCCTCGGGTCAGTATGGCGGCCAGTCGATCAACGGCATCGACCGCATCCTCGCCCCCTATGTGCGCCGGAGCTTCGACAAGTATCTGAAGTACGCCCTCGATGACCAGGAGAAGATCTACGGCATAGAGCCCAATCTCGAGAAGGCCAAGGAGGTGGCGTGGAAGCGGACGAAGAAGGAGGTAAAGGACGGCATCCAGACCATCCAGTACCAGATCAATACCCTCATGACGACGAATGGGCAGGCTCCCTTTGTCACCCTCTTCATGTACTTCCGGCCGGGGTACGAGTACGAGCGGGAGGCGGCGCTGATCACCGAGGAGATACTCCGGCAGCGGCTCGAGGGGATCAAGAATGAGTCAGACGTCTACGTGACGCCCGCTTTCCCCAAGCTCATCTACGTCCTCGACGAGCACAACGTCCACCCCGACAGCAAGTACTACTACCTCACCGAGCTGGCGGCGAAGTGCACCGCCCGCCGTATGTACCCCGACTATATCTCTGCGAAGAAGATGCGGGAGATCTATAAGGGGAATGTCTTCGCCCCGATGGGCTGCCGCAGCTTCCTCTCCCCCTGGCAGGATGAGGAGGGGAGGTACGTCTTCGACGGACGCTTCAATATGGGCGTCGTCAGTCTCAACCTTCCCCAGATCGGCATCCTCTCCGGCCGGGACGAGGAGCGCTACTTCACCATCCTCGAGAAGCGGCTCGAGCTCTGCAAGCGGGCGCTCCTCTTCCGCTACGAGCTGCTGAAGGACGTCACCAGCGATGTCTCGCCGATCCACTGGCAGTACGGGGCGATCGCCCGGCTCAAGCCGCACCAGCGGATCTACGACTACCTCCAGCGGGGCTACGCCACCATCTCGCTCGGCTACATCGGTCTCTACGAGGCCTCTATGCTGGTGACGGGAGAGCCGCACACGACAGAGGAGGGGCATCGATTTGCCCTCCGGGTGATGCGTCGGCTGAGGCAGGCGGTGGATGAGTGGAAGGCGGAGACCGGGCTCGGCTTTGCCCTCTACGGCACGCCCGCCGAGAGCCTCACCAATCGCTTTGCCAAGATCGACCTCGCCCGCTTCGGCTCTATAGAGAACGTCACCGACAAGGGCTACTACACCAATAGCTACCACGTCGATGTGCGGGAGCCGATCAGCGTCTTCGAGAAGTTTGACTTCGAGAGCGAGTTTCAGGACCTCTCCACCGGAGGCATGATCTCCTACGTCGAGATTCCCAATATGACCAATAACATCCCCGCCGTGCTGACGATGATCCGCTACATCTACGACCACATCACGTACGGGGAGTTCAATACCAAGAGCGACTACTGCCACGTCTGCGGCTTCGATGGCGAGATCAAGGTGAATGACGACAATGAGTGGGAGTGCCCTCAGTGCCACAATAAGGACCGCTCCAAGCTCACCGTCATCCGGCGCACCTGCGGCTACCTTGGAGAGAACTTCTGGAACGAAGGGCGGACAAAGGAGATCAAGTCCCGCGTCCTGCACATTTAGTACCGATGCCTCTCCACTACGCACAGATCCGCCGGTACGACGTGGCCAATGGCGAGGGGATCCGCACCTCCGTCTTCGTCACCGGCTGCACGCTGCACTGTGTCGACTGCTTCAACGTCCTCTACCAAGACCCCACCTACGGGACCGAGTGGAGCGAGGAGACGACCGCCCAAGTGATCGGCTACCTCCGAGACCCCAACGTCGCCGGGCTCACCCTCCTCGGGGGCGAACCGATGCAGAGTCCCGGGCTGGTGCCGGTGGTGGAGGAGATACGCCGCACACTGCCGGAGGGCAAGACGATCTGGGTCTACTCCGGCTACACCTACGAGCAGATCGTGGCGGATCCGGAGCGGCGGCGCCTCTTAGAGCTCTGTGATGTCCTCGTGGACGGACGCTTCGTCGCACGGCTCCGGGACCTCAGGCTTCGCTTCCGTGGCAGCTCCAATCAGCGGATCATCGCCATCCGACCCTCCCTCGCTGCCGGCACCCCGGTCCTCTACGACCCCGCATAGGCAGCTCCCCGACAATACAAAGGAGAATGTTGCACGAAAAGACCTTTGCAAAATGATCTTTCGCCGAAAAAGCACCGCTTTTTCGGCAGGGACTTTGCAGAATGCCCCAGATGCAAGGGACTGAGAGTGAGGGCGAAGGGAGTGTGCTTACGCACATGACCAAGCCCGAATCTCGAAAGTGACGCCGCAGATGGGGTATTATACAACAGTCTCCGAAGTGCCATTCTCGCACATTTGCTTCATATGTGCAGAGACTTTGCACGAAGTATGAGATGCAAGGCGCTGAGGATAAGACCGAAAGGAGCGTACTCACGTACGTGACCGAGACCGAATTCCGAAAGCAACGCAGCAGATCGCCTTCGTGCAACAGTCTCCAAAGAGGTTTCGAGACACAAGTCTCAGAACCTCTTTTTTTGTACTGCTTCACAAGGGTATCGTAGATTATTTAATAAATCATTATCTTTGCTATGCGAGCAGGAGGTAAATCCAGACTCCTCTACCTCGCTCCTTGAGAGTTACGTATGAGCGACGACTGTACCGGTAAGGTGCCGAAGCTCTTGACCACAAACCTTTTATAATCACAAGTAACAGCATGAATGTTATCAGATCGCTAAGGCTGGCAAGCATTGCCTCGCTGCTGGTCTTACTCTTCACCACTGTTGCCCAGGCCCAGACGGTCACCGTCACCGGTACTGTCAAGGACACTACAGGGGAGCCGGTCATCGGCGCCTCCGTGGCAGTCGTCGGCGTCCCCGGTAAGGGAGCAACCGCTGACCTGGACGGCAACTTCACCATCACCGCAGTGCCCTCCGATGCAACGCTGCGCATCTCCTTCGTCGGCATGAAGACGCAGGAGATCGCTCTGCAGGGACGCACGCACATTGACGTCGTCCTCCACGAGGACTCCGAGCTCCTCGATGAGGTCGTCGTCGTCGGCTACGGTACCCAGAAGAAAGTCAACCTGACCGGGTCTGTATCCGCACTCGATGGAAAAACACTAGAGGCCAGACCTGTAGCAAACGTTGCTCAGGCTCTGCAAGGTGCAGTCCCGGGTCTTAACCTCGGCACAACCAACGCCGGTGGTGAGCTTAATGGAGGGATGAGCCTGAATATTAGAGGTGCCGGTACCATCGGTGATGGGTCAAGCTCAAGTCCATTGGTACTTATCGACGGAACTGAGGGAAACCTCTATTCACTCTCTCCCAACGACATCGAGAGCATCTCTGTGCTCAAGGATGCCTCCTCCTCTGCCATCTATGGATCCCGCGCTGCATTCGGTGTGATCCTCGTCACCACCAAGAGTGGTAAAGAGGGGAAAGCTCGTGTTAGCTACAATGGTAATGTCCGCTTCTCCACGGCCACACAGGTACCCCAGCAGATGGACTCGTACACCTTTGCGCAGTACTGGAACGATGCCTCCTCCAACTCCGGTCAAGGTCCAGCCTTCAACGATGAGATGCTCAGACTCATCAAGGGCTACCAGGAGGGCACCCTCACCGGTGAAGAAGCCTGGGGCACAAGATGGAACGGATATGACGCCAATGAGCCATGGGCCATGTACACAGGCAGCTGGTGCAACACCAACTGGTTTGCCGAAATGTACCGTACCAACGTCCCCTCTCAGGAGCACAATGTCTCTCTCACCGGAGGTTCCAAGAGTGTCAATTACTACCTCAGTGGCTCACTCCTCGACCAGAATGGACTGATCCGTCATGGACGTGACACCTTCAAGAGATACAACCTCAATGGCAGAGTCAGCGTAGACGTCTACTCCTGGCTCAATCTCACCTACAGTACCAAGTGGTCCCGCAGCGACTACTCCCGTCCGTCCTATATGACCGGTCTTTTCTTCCACAATATTGCGCGCCGCTGGCCGACCAACCCTGTCTATGATCCTCACGGACACCTTGTCCCCTACAATGAGATCATACAGATGGAGACCGGAGGACTTCATAAGGAGACCAAGGATGCACTCTACCAGCAGCTGGTGGCTGAGGTCAAGCCACTGGACGGCTGGATCATCCGACTTGAGGGTAACTACAATACCGAGACCGGATTTACCCACTGGGATAAACTGCCCGTCTACTACTACGACATGGACAATCGCCCCACGCTATCGAAGTGGGATCAAGGCCTTGATGACCGTGGCAAGAGTGCTGTGTCGGAGAGCGGGTGGAAGAGAGATTACTTCAATGGTCGATTCTACACGGAGTACAACTTTACCGTAGGAAAGTCGGAGATGAAGGTCCTCGGTGGTCTCGATATGGAGCTTAGCAAGAACCGTGATCTCGGGATCAATACTCAAAACCTGATCTCGCCGGATGTCCCCACGATCAATACCTCTAGCTACGATAAGCCGGGGGTCTGGGGCGGATACAATCACTGGGCCACCATGGGATTCTTCGGACGCGTCAATTACGCCTACGACTCCCGATACCTAGCAGAGATCTCAATCCGACGGGACGGCTCCTCCCGCTTCATCGGTGACAAAACCTGGGCAACCTTCCCCTCCTTCTCACTCGGATGGAACATTGCCAACGAGGCTTTCTTTGCTGAGGCGCAGAAGTATGTGGGGCAGCTGAAGCTTCGTGGGTCTTGGGGTGCGCTTGGCAACACCAATACGAAAGCCCTTTACCCATGGTTCCAAAGCATGCCCACCGGGGTGGCCAACTCGGCTTGGCTTGTCCAGGGCAACCGCATGAATACCTCCAACGCTCCCGGTCTGGTCTCCGGTGCTCTCACCTGGGAGCGGATCCAGAACTGGAATGTCGGTCTCGACTTTGCCGTACTTGACAACCGTCTGCAGGGTAGCTTCGACTACTTCGTACGTGACACCAAGGATATGGTTGCCCCTGCACCGGAGCAACCTTCCATTCTCGGAGCCCAGATGCCTAAAATCAACAACGCTGACATGAGGTCTCAGGGATGGGAGCTGGAACTTCGCTGGAGAGACCACTTCAAGGATGGCAACTATGGTCTCCGCTTTGTCCTCTCGGACGACAAGCAGACGATTACGAGGTTCAATAATCCGACTAAGTCGCTCAACACCTGGTATGCCGGTCGCGTCAATGGCGACATCTGGGGCTACGAGGTGAAGGGACTGGCTCAGACTCAGGAGGAGATGGACAAGCATCTTGCTGACAATCGTCCGAGCTGGGGTGGCAACTGGGGTGCCGGCGATGTGATGTACATCAATAAGGTAGACCCCGTGGATGAGAATGGCAAGATCATCGCGTCTCAGAAGGGACTGATCAACGATGGGAAAAACACCGCTGATGACCATGGGGATCTGTCCATCATCGGTAACAGCATGCCCCACTTCCGCTTCGGAATCAACGCTGACGTTGCATGGAAGGGAATTGACTTCCGCATCTTCCTGCAGGGTGTCGGTAAGAGAGATTGGTGGGACGGCTCCGTCTACTCCATTGGAGCCAACACCGGTATGTGGCAGAGTGTTGCCTTCACTGAGCATCTCGACTACTGGCGTCCTGAGGGTAGCTCGCTTGGCGCCAACCCCGGTGGCTATTACCCGAGACCCCTATTTGGCGATGGGTGGAAGAATTTCAAGCCCAATACACGCTACCTCCAGGATGCTTCCTATATGCGCATCAAGAATATCCAGCTCGGCTACACCCTGCCGGAGAGCATTAGCTCCAAGCTTAGTATGTCTCGCGCCAGAGTCTACGTCTCGGCAGACAACCTCGTCACCTTTACCAAGATGACTAAGATCTACGACCCGGAGGGACTCGGTGGTGGTTGGGGACCCGGCAAGCTCTATCCTCTCATGAGGACCATCTCCGTCGGACTCAATCTCAACTTCTAATCAAGAATGAATCCTATGAATCACTATATAAAGATAGCATCAGCCGTTGCGCTGGTATGCCTCGTCGCGACCTCCTGCGACTTCCTTGACAGGAAGCCACTTGACCAGGTCGGGTCTGATACATTCTATCAGACTGCCGAGCAGGTGGGGACCTTCCCCATCAATTACTACCCCGCCGTCTTCGCCTCTCATGGGAGATGGAATATGGGTATTGGCAGCTTCGATAATGGCACGGACAATCAAGCCGGAGTCAATGGGAGCAATGTCTTCGTCAAGGACAGATGGCAGGTCCCCTCGACCGGTGGCATCGGCTTCGGAAACATCCGTAACTGCAATTGGTTTTGCGCCCAAGTGGAGAAGCGCCTGAAAGATGGTGTCTACACCGGTGAGGAGGATCTCGCCAAGAGTTACCTCGCAGAGACTTATGTGATCCGCGCACTCCTCTATTACGACAAGCTGGTGGCCTTCGGGGACTACCCGATCCTCACAGACTATATTGACGACACGGCTGATCTTGTCGGCCTCTCTAAGAGACAGCCTCGTAACGAGGTGGCGCGCTTTATCTTAAAGGAGATAGATAAGGCGATCCCCATGCTAAAGGATCAGACTCCAGGCAATCAGCGGATCTCAAAGCCCGTGGCACAGCTACTGAAAGCACGCATTGCCCTCTACGAGGGAACGTTTGAGCGCTATCACCGCGGGACCGGACGCGTACCGGGTGATGCCACATGGCCGGGTAAGGATAAGGAGTGGAATAAGGGTAAGACCTTTGACCAGGAAGCAGAGGTCAAGTTCTTCCTTACTGAGGCAATGAACGCTGCTAAGGCGGCAGCGGAAAGCCACTTCTCCCTGACGGCGAGCAGTCACAAGATCGATCCTGATGCCGGTCAGACCTCGGGGTGGAATCCCTACTTCGAGATGTTTGGAAGCAACAACCTCTCTAAGGTATCCGAGGTGATGCTTTGGCGTGAGTACAGCAAGAAGTACGACATCACACACGACGTGAGCCAGATGGTAGCCACAGGTGCCGGTATGGGGTGGACACGCGGTCTCGTGGAGAGCTTCCTGATGAAGAATGGTCTGCCCATCTACAGCCCTGCTTCCGGCTACCATGGTGATGTGACAGTCGATAAGGCTAGGACGGATCGTGATGAGCGACTCCAGCTCTTCGTTGCCGGTGAGACCACGCCCATCAGACTTGGCACGGGTGATATGGGCACTATAGTGACTCCCAGTAAGACCGGTAAGGCTCCCTTTATGCTTGAGGTGGCGCAAAATCGTGACGTGACCGGATATCACCCGCGGAAGTTCTTCAGCTACAGCTCGGACGCTCTCCAGGGCGGTCAGACCGGTGCCGTCACTCTGCGGCTCAGCGAGGCATACCTCATCTATATGGAGGCCTCTTATGAGCTCACCCACAGGATCGACGACACGGCGAAGGCCTACTGGACTGCACTCCGCGCCCGTGCCGGCATCACTGCACCAATCAGTGTTACGATCGATGCCACAGACATGGCTTACGAGGCAAACGTCAATCGTGACTCCTACGACTGGGGTGCCTTCTCCGCAGGAAAGCCGATTGATGCCACCCTCTACAGCATCCGCCGTGAGCGCCGTAGCGAGTTTGCCGGTGAGGGTCACCGCTGGGATGATCTCGTGCGCTGGTCTGCCATGGATCAGGTGACAAACTATCAGATCGAAGGGGTCAACTTCTGGACCGAGATGTGGAACTGGGATATCTACTGGAACGTAGACAAGAAGACCAAAGAGCGCACCACCTCGAAGGTACTTGCCGACGGAAGCAGCAAGGCCAATATCTCCTCCAAGGAGCTGAGCAAGTATCACCGCCCCTACCAGGTGATCAAGGCGAATAACCCCTTCTATGAGGGATACACCTTCTATCCCGTCTACTACCTCTCGCCCTTCTCTGTGAGGGAGATGGAGCTCTGCTCTCCCACGGGAGACCCTGCTCAGAGCAACCTCTATCAGAACCCGGGGTGGCCAATTACCAGCACCTATCCTACATATAGCAAGTAAGTAAGCGAGTAGGAACCACTCTGCATTCATTGAGAGACGATACATCCAAGTGGGTGTATCGTCTCTCTGCTTCTTTCACCCACAAGGGAGATCATTTAGTCACTTCCTGACTGAGGAGTGCGACACCGCTGTCGGACGGTGGATGGATGGGAGGTAATGTCAGCGGTCAGCGAGGAGGCGGAGGGCGCTCTGCGCTGCCATCTGGTCGGCAGCCTTCTTGCTGGGACCACTCCCCCGGGAGAGGATCTCGCCCTCAGCCCCGACACGGAGCGCAATGTGGTGGACCACCTCGCCGGGTGTCTCCTCCGTCTCCCCGAGGTAGTCAAAGAGGTAGGGCGTGCCCTCCCGCTGCATCTTGATGATAAAGGCCGACTTGTAGTCCTCCTCCTGGCGGGAGACCTTATCCATATTCTTCCGCGAGATCACCACCTGCTTCTTGACAAAGTCGGCAGTCGCCTCAAATCCCTTGTCGAGATAGAGCGCCCCGATGAAGGCCTCGAGGGCATTCCCCGGCACATCACTATGCTCGAGGTCGACCCCGGGAGAGACCCTGAGGACTTTATCGATCCCCATATTGCGGGCCAGCTTATTGATCTGCTTGCGGCTGCTGAGGAAGGAGCGGATCTGCGTCAGCCCACCCTCATCCTCATCGGGATAGAGCTGGTAGGCAGCGGCAGCGATCACGGCACCGAGGAGGCTGTCGCCGAGGTACTCAAGCCGCTCATTTTGCTTCCCCCCGTTACTGCCGACATAAGAGGAGTGGGTGAGTGCCTGGGCAAAGATCCTCCAGTCGGTCGGCCTCTGCCCAGTCACCTCGCGGACAAAGCTCTCGACAGTACGTCGGTACTCCTCAGCCGGTGTGATCCTCCGCCTCTTGGCGGGGGCTTGACCGAGAGTGCGGACACTCTGCTTAAGCAGGTCCAGAAGGTGTCCCATGTGGCTCATGGCCACCCGTCTTACTTCCACTTCTTGAGTATGATGGTGCCGTTGTGCCCACCGAAGCCGAAGGTATTGGAGAGCGCATACTCTATGGGGCGCTCCTTGGCGGTGTTAAAGGTAAAGTCGAGCCTCGGGTCAAAGTCCGGATCATCGTCATCCGCAGCGTGATTGATCGTCGGGGGGATGATCCCGTCCCTAAGGGCGAGGATCGACAGCACCGCCTCGACGGCTCCTGCACCACCGAGGAGGTGACCGGTCATCGACTTCGTGGAGCTGATGCTCATCTTGCTCACGTGATCACCGAAGAGATTGACGATGGCGCGCGCCTCACTGATATCCCCGACGGGGGTGGAGGTGCCGTGGACATTGATGTAGTCGATCTTGTCGGGCGTGACTCCCGCATCCTCCATGGCTCGCGTCATCACGAGCCGAGCGCCCAGCCCCTCAGGGTGAGAGGCGGTGAGGTGGTAGGCATCGGCGCTCATGCCGACACCGACGATCTCCGCATAGATCCGTGCCCCGCGTGCCACGGCATGCTCCATCTCCTCCAGCACGAGGATCGCACCGCCCTCACCGAGGACGAAGCCATCCCTACTCTTGGAGAAAGGCCGAGAGGCGGTCTCGGGGCTGTCGTTGCGTGTCGAGAGCGCCTGGAGGCTATTGAAGCCTCCCAGCCCGCTGACGGAGATCGCCGCCTCCGCACCACCAGCGAGGCAGATGGGCGTGCGGCCGAGACGGATATTGTCGACCGCAGAGATGATGGAGTGGGTCGAGGAGGCGCAAGCGGAGACGGTCCCAAAGTTGGGTCCCCGGAAGCCATACTCAATCGAGATCACCCCGGCAGCCATATCGCTGATCAGCTTAGGCACCATATAGGGAGAGAAGTGGGGTCCCTTCTCTGCATCGTAGTCGAGGAGGTTCTCCTCGAGTGAACTGATCCCACCGATGCCGCTGCAGACGATCACCCCGATCTCATCCTTATCCTCCCGCTCCAGATCGAGCTGAGAGTCCTCGAGGGCCTCCCTCGCAGCGATGAGGGCAAATTGGGTGTAGCGGTCGCACTTCTTGGCCAGCTTACGATCCAGGAAGTCGGTCACCTGGAAGTCCTTCACCTCACAGGCAAAGTGTGTCTTGAAGTGCTCCGGTTCAAAGAGCGTGATCGGCCCGGCACCACTACGCCCGGCCTTGGCTGCTGCCCACGTCGATGGCACGTCGTATCCGAGCGGTGTGATGGCGCCGACTCCGGTGACGACTACTCTTTTTAGCTCCATGTATATATGATTGATTGTGCGGTGAAGTCCATGCGGACATCCGATCTCCCCCGGCTCCCCCTTACGAGCAAAGGGGATGGTCCGCAGCTACGGACACACCCCCTAAGATCTGTCAGACGGACTGAGCCGTACCCGCATCGGGACAGCTCTCTCCGAGGCAAAAAGCCCCTACGACAGAGGCTCCGGTGATCGATGATTAAAGACCTTTGCAAAATGGTCTTTCGCCGAAAAAGCGGCGCTTTTTCGGCAGGGACTTTGCAGAATGCCCCAGATGCAAGGGACTGAGAGTGAGGGCGAAGGGAGTGTGCTTACGCACATGCCCAAGCCCGAATCTCGAATGTGACGCCGCAGATGGGGTATTATGCAAAGGTCTCGATTAGCGATCCTTGACAGCCTCCAGGACGTGGTCCACAGCGTCGCCGACGGTCTGGATCTTCTGAGCCTCGTCGTCCTCGATCTTGATGTCAAACTCCTTCTCAAACTCCATGATCAGCTCCACGGTGTCGAGAGAGTCAGCACCCAGGTCCAGGGTGAAGTTAGCCTCATCCTTTACCTCAGAGGCATCGACATTAAGCTTGTCAACGATGATGTCCTCTACCTTCTTTGCGACTTCGTCACGTGTCATATTGGTATGTCTATTTAGTGATTAAGTATTGAAAAAACGTATCTTTGTCTCATAGGGATGGGATCAACGCACAGCATACCTCACCCTTAGACAAGGCAAAGATACATATAATTTGCACAATGAAATAAGTTCGTGCATTTTCGCATTATGACTAAGATAGCAATATTCGCCTCCGGCAACGGAACCAATATGGAGCAGATCGCTGAGTACCTCGTCGCCCACCCGGAGGCAGCGCTCACCGTCGCCTGCGTGGTGATCAACCGCCAAGAGGCCTATGTACGCCACCGAGCAGAGCGTCTTGGGATCGAGGTGAAGTACTTCACCCGCGCGGAGCTGGCCGACCCGGAGGTGCTGCTGCCCTACCTCCGCGAGCGGGGTGTGGAGGCGATCGTGCTGGCGGGGTATATGGCGCTCATCCCGCACTTCCTCCTCGAGGCCTATCCGGGGCTGATCCTCAATATCCACCCCGCCCTCCTGCCCAAGTATGGAGGCAAGGGGATGTACGGCATGCACGTCCACGAGGCGGTCCACGCCGCCGGCGAGCGGGAGACCGGCATCACGATCCACGAGATCGACGAGCAATACGACCGCGGGAGGACGATCTACCAGGCGCGCACCGAGATCAGCCCCGAGGATACACCGGAGGAGATCGCCGCCAAGATCCACCTCCTCGAGCGCGACCATTATCCCCGCATCGTGGTCCGCTGGATCGAGTCAAAGCGCGAGGAGCACCTCCTCCACCGATAGTCCCCCGTCAACCCTGTCCTCCCCCCCTTTTTCTGTGGGAGAAATCTAATACCGGTAAAAGAAAACTCTAATACCGATATTAGAGATCACTAATACCGATATTAGTCGCGCCTAATATCGGTATTAGATTTTTGCCACCTCTGCGCTGCCTTATCGGACGGGTCGGACGGACGCGCTGTCATATCGGACGGGTCGGACGAGTCGGACGAGTCGGACAGCGCAGGCAACACCTGGGATCCGCCAAGGAAGTCCGCCTCACCTGCCGATCCCGCAGGGGCCCCCGACGGGGGTGCTTCTCCCCTTTTGGTCCTCGCTCGCCCGGCCGACCCGGCCGATGGAGACCGCTTTTTTATTCTCTCGGGGAAAATGGCTAATTTTACACTGTCGGAGTTTGGCCCCGACCTTTTTGCCACTAAAAATCATCTAACCAAATACTTATACAATCGATTCATGAATACAACTGACTTCAGCATCCGCGAGATCGGCGTCACCGACCCCGAGGAGAAGAAGAGGATGCTCGAGACCATCGGTGTCAAGAGCGTCGATGACCTCATCCACCGTGTCATGCCGTCGGACATCCTGCTCGACAAGGAGCTGGACCTCCCCGAGCCGATGAGCGAGCGCGAGCTGATCGAGCACATCAATGAGCTGGGCGAGAAGAATCAGATCTTCTCCTCCTACATCGGTATGGGCTGGTACGACACCTGCACCCCCGCCGTCATCCAGCGTAATATCCTCGAGAACCCCGCTTGGTACACCTCCTACACGCCCTATCAGGCAGAGGTGTCGCAGGGTCGACTGGAGGCGCTCTTCAACTTCCAGACCGTCATCACCGAGCTTACCCGCCTCCCGCTGACCAATTGCTCCCTCCTCGATGAGGCGACCGCAGCTGCCGAGGCATGCGCTATGCTGCTGAATGTCCGTAAGCGGGCTGAGGAGAAGACCAAGACGAAGATCTTCGTCTCCAACAACCTCTTCACCACCACCCGCCGCGTCATCGAGACACGCGCCTCGCAGTGGGACTGCGAGCTGGTCTACGGCTGCCCCGATGAGATCACCCTCGACGAGACCTTCGCCGGTGCCGTCGTCCAGTATACCAATGACAATGGTCAAGTGATCGAGCTCAAGAGCTTCCTCGAGAAGGCAAAGAAAGCCGGCGTCCGTGTCGCTGTCGCTGCCGACCTGATGTCCCTCGTGCTGATGACCCCTCCCGGTGAGCTGGGTGCCGACATTGTCTTCGGCTCTTCTCAGCGCTTCGGCGTGCCGATGTACTTCGGTGGTCCCTCCGCCGGCTACCTCGCCGCCACCGATGAGTACAAGCGCATCATCCCGGGACGCATCATCGGTGTGACCGTCGACCGTCTGGATCACAAGGCCTTCCGCCTCGCTCTCCAGACCCGCGAGCAGCACATCAAGCGCGAGCGCGCCACCTCCAATATCTGTACCGCTCAGGCACTCCTCGCCACCATCGCCGGTATGTATGCCGTCTATCACGGACCGGAGGGACTCAAGGACATCGCTGGGCGGATCCACACCTACACCGTAGTCCTCGACCGTCAGCTCCGCAAGCTTGGCTACAAGCAGGCCAATACGCTCTACTTCGACACCCTCAAGATCGTCGACCTCTCCGAGGAGAAGGTCGACGCCATCCGTCGCATCGCCGAGGAGAGTGGCTGCAACTTCCGCTACTTCGCTGACGGCACCTCCATCGGCATCTCCCTCGATGAGACCACGGAGGTGAGCGACCTCGCTACCCTCTTCTACATCTTCACCGAGGCGAAGAAGGCCGACTCTGAGGTCGACGTGCCGGAGATCCCCGCTGAGTGGCTGCCGATGGACGAGAAGGTCCGTCGCGAGGGCGACTTCATGCAGCAGGAGGTCTTCAGCCTCTACCACACCGAGACCGAGCTGATGCGCTACTGCACCCGTCTCGGTCGGCGTGACCTCTCCCTTGCCGACTCGATGATCTCCCTCGGCTCCTGCACGATGAAGCTCAATCCTGCCGCCTCCCTCTTCATCCTCTCCAATGCCCACTTCTCCTGCATCCACCCCTACGCTCCCTCAGAGCAGGTGGAGGGCTACCTCGAGATGATCGACGGGCTCGGCAAGATGCTCTGCACGATCACAGGATTTGACGACATCTCCTTTATGCCCAACTCCGGTGCCGCCGGTGAGTACGCCGGTCTGCGCACCATCCGCGAGTACTTCATCGACCACGGGCAGGAGGACCGCAAGGTGATCCTCCTCCCCGAGTCGGCTCACGGCACCAACCCCGCCTCCACCTCCCTCGCCGGACTGGAGCCGGTGATCGTCAAGTCGACGGAGAATGGCGAGATCGACGTAGAGGACTTCCGCACCAAGGCGGAGCAGCACAAGGACCGCCTCGCCGGCACCATGATCACCTACCCGAGTACATACGGCATCTTCGAGGTACACATCCGTGAGCTCCTCAAGATCGTTCACGAGCGTGGTGGTCTGGTCTACATGGATGGTGCCAATATGAATGGTCAGTGCGGCTGGACCAACCCCGGCTTCATCGGTGCCGACGTCTGCCACCTCAACCTCCACAAGACATTCGCCATCCCCCACGGTGGTGGCGGTCCCGGTGAGGGCTGCATCTGCATGACGAGCAAGCTCGCACCCTACAAGCCCTCTCACCCGCTGATGCATGGCGAGGACCGCATCCCCGTCTCCGCAGCGCCCTTCGGCAGCGCCGGCATCCTCGGCATCACCTACGCCTACATCCGCATGATGGGCGCCAAGGGACTCAAGGCTGCCACCGCCGGAGCGATCCTCAACTCCAATTACCTCTCCGCACGTCTGCAGGAGGACTATGGCGTCCTCTACCGCGGTGAGACCGGCTTCGTCGGTCACGAGTGCATCGTCGAGTGCCGCAACTTTGGCTCCGTCGGCATCACCGACCTCGACATCGCCAAGCGACTGATGGACTACAACTACCACGCCCCGACGCTCTCCTTCCCCGTACACGGCACCCTCATGGTGGAGCCGACCGAGAGTGAGAGCCTCAAGGAGCTCGACCGCTTCGTCGAGGTGATGAAGCGCATCCGCGCCGACATCCAGGAGATCATGGATGGCAAGGCCGACGTGGAGGACAACGTCCTCAAGAATGCCCCCCACCCCCTCTACGAGGTGGCCACCGACGAGTGGAGCCACCCCTACACGAGGGAGAAGGCTGCCTTTGACCTCCCCTACCTCCACGACTGGAAGCACTGGGTCAATGTTGCTCGCGTCAACGACGGCTACGGCGACCGCAACCTCGTCTGCTGCTACATCCCTGCCGGCGAGCTTATCTCCAATGAGAATGCGATGAAGGAGGAGAAGTAATCCCCCGTCCCTGATACCTGAGGGGGCACAGCACAGAGAGAGATCACTCTCTGCGCTGTGCCCCCTCTCTGTATGCTAAGGAGTGCTACCTTATCGGACGGGTCGGACGGGTCGGACAGTGCAATAGACACCTCGTGTCTACCTACATGGTTCGCCACACCTGGCGGATGAGACGGCAAGAGGGGGCTTAGGAGGGGAAATTGTCTTATCTTTGTCACCTAAAAAGACCTTTGCAAAATGGTCTTTCGCCGA
>NZ_KV793801.1:58144-64392 GCF_001808555.1 Porphyromonas sp. HMSC065F10 | reverse complement strand
GCCGCAGATGGGGTATTATGCAAAGGTCTCCTAAAGACAGATAACTACAGACGAGATATGTCGCACGAATTAAGCGCTAAGTACGATCCCTCCCAGGTGGAGGATAAGTGGTATGGATACTGGACGGAGCATAAGCTCTTCGCCTCTCATCCGGACAATAGACCTCCCTACACCGTCGTCATCCCCCCGCCCAACGTCACCGGCGTGCTCCATATGGGGCATATGCTCAATAACACCCTCCAGGACATCCTCGTCCGCCGGGCACGGATGACCGGCTTCAACGCCTGCTGGGTCCCCGGCACAGATCACGCCTCCATAGCCACGGAGGCGAAGGTGGTGGCTAAGCTGGCGAAGCAGGGGGTCAAGAAGAGCGACCTCACGCGCGAGCAATTCCTCGACGAGGTGTGGGACTGGACGCATGAGCATGGCGGGATCATCATCAGCCAGCTCAAGAAGATCGGCGCCTCCTGCGACTGGGATCGCCTCGCCTTCACCATGGATGAGCAGCGAAGCGAGACTGTGAATGATGTCTTCTGCGACCTCTACCGCAAGGGGCTGATCTACCGCGGCATACGGATGGTGAATTGGGATCCGGCAGCCAAGACGGCGATCTCCGATGAGGAGGTGATCCATAAGGCGGAGCACTCCAAGCTCTACTACGTCCGCTACACCATCGTGGAGGATCCGGAGCAGTATGTCCTCGTGGCGACGACCCGCCCGGAGACGATCTTTGGCGATGCGGCGGTCTGCATCAATCCCTCCGACGAGCGGTACACCCACCTCCGGGGCAAGCATGTCATCGTGCCGGGTGTGGGTCGCGAGATCCCGATCATCATGGATGACTACGTGGACATAGACTTCGGTACCGGTTGCCTCAAGATCACTCCCTGTCACGACATCAACGACTACGCCATCGGTGAGCGGTATCACCTGCCTAAGTACGACGTCTTCAATGACGACGGTACGCTGAATGGCTTTGGGGGCAAATACGAGGGTCGCGACCGCTTCGAGGTGCGGGACGCTTTTGCCCAAGAGCTGGAGGAGATCGGGGCGATGGACCACGTGGAGGACTACGACAATACGGTCGGCTTCTCCGAGCGGACCGATGTGCCGATCGAGCCGAAGCTCTCCACCCAGTGGTTCCTCCGGATGGATCACTTCGTCAAGCCGGCCTACGAGGCGGTGATGAAGGACGAGGTGAGCCTGGTGCCGCCAAAGTTTAAGAGCATCTACGCCCACTGGATGGAGAATATCCACGACTGGAATATCTCCCGTCAGCTCTACTGGGGGCACCGCATCCCCGCCTACTACCTGCCTGATGGGCAGATCGTCGTCGGGGAGAGCCGTGCCGTGGCGCTCGAGGAGGCTCACAAGATCGACCCCGCCCTCACCGACGCTGACCTGAAGCAGGACGAGGACACGCTGGACACCTGGTTCTCCTCCTGGCTCTGGCCGATGAGCGTCTTCGCCAATCCGATCAAGGATCCGGAGAATGCGGAGCTCCGGTACTACTACCCCACCTCGACCCTCGTCTCCGGACCGGACATCCTCTTCTTCTGGGTCGCCCGCATGATCATGGCAGGGTATGAGTATATGGGGCAGAAGCCCTTCGGGGATGTCTACCTCACCGGCATCGTCCGCGATCACCAGGGACGCAAGATGAGTAAGCAGCTGGGCAACAGCCCGGACCCACTCCTGCTGATCAAGGAGTATGGTGCCGATGGCGTCCGGATGGGGCTGATGAGCTGCACCAATGCCGGCAACGACATCCTCTTCGATGAGTCTATGTGCGAGCAGGGGCGCAACTTCAGCAATAAGATCTGGAATTCGTACCGCCTCGTACAGGGTTGGCAGGAGAGCGAGGCTGCGCAGCAGAGTGCTGCTCAGGCGGCTGCCGTGCGGTGGTTTGCGGAGGTGCTGAGCGACACCCGCAAGACGCTCGACGACCACTTCGCCAAGTACCGCATCAGTGATGCGATGATGCTGCTCTACCGCGTGGTCAAGGACGACTTCTCCGGCACCTACCTCGAGCTGGTGAAGCCGGACTACGGCAAGCCGATCGACAGTGCGACACTTACCGCCACGAAGGGCTATCTCGAGCAGCTGCTACTCCTCCTGCACCCCTTTATGCCCTTCATCACCGAGGAGCTGTGGCAAAACCTTGTCGACCGCGCAGACGGGGAGAGCATCATGACGCAGCAGCTGCCTGCCGAGTCGGAGCCTGACCGGGAGATCCTCCACCAGATGGCGCTCTCGAGCGACATCATCACCGGCGTCCGCGGACTGCGCGCCCACCACGGCGTATCACCCCGCGAGGCGGTGGAGCTGCTGATGCCGGAGGATCGCCTGAGCGATGCCTCCAAGGCGGTGATCCGCAAGCTCGCCAATATCTCCGACTTCACCGTCGCACCGACGAGCGGAGACGCTGAGGTGGAGACTTTCCTCGTGGAGACGACCGTCTATGGCGTCCCCTTCCGCGGGCTGATCGACATCTCGGGCGAGATCGAGAAGCTGAGGAAGGACATCAAGCACTACACCGGATTTATAGCCGGGATAGAGAAGAAGCTGAGCAACCCGGGCTTTGTCAACAACGCCCCGCAGGCTGTCGTCGATATGGAGCGGAAGAAGGTCTCCGATGCGACGGAGAAGCTGAAGAGCGCCCAAGAGCGTCTCGACCTCCTCGAGCAGCAGCAGTAAGCCATCCCTCCCCCAAGTAATCGAAGCAAGCACGATATGGAGTCAGAGATCCATGACAAGGTGATGAGTACCGCCGCTATCGTGGCGGAGTTTTTCGGTCACTTCCGCGAGACTCTGCTGACGGGTGGCTGTCTGTCGGTCCACAAGGTGATCACCTCCTTTGACCTCGTCGAGGGGGAGATCCTCCTCTCCTCAGATAGTGGTCAGAGCGAGAGCGAGGTGGTCTATGGCTGGCTCTCCGAGGATGGGGAGCGTGCCGTGGTGACGGAGCAGGAGGCTCTCCTGACCGTCCGAGAGGCACTCCGGCGGTTGGCGGCGGCAGGATTCTTTGAGCAACACCCCTTTGCGATGGATGTCACGATCGTCTACCAGAGTGGCGGGGCTAAGGACAAGACACTCTACTCCCACAGCGACAGCACCTGGGACGGGATCCGGCACGACAAGCTCCTCAAGGGAGCGAGCGAGGAGCTGGACCTCTTCTTGACAGAGCTCCTCCGGAAGGAGGCATAGGGCGACCCGCCCAACAAATCAAGTGATCCCGGGGTCTTCGGCACTTCGTGCCTCGACACCCGGGCTAAACGACGATGATCCCTCCGGGGCTATGCCCCTTCGGGATCGTCAGGCGGGCAGACCTCCTTGTCCAATCCTATGTGTCTATTGCGCTGTCCGACCCGTCCGACTCGTCCGACTCGTCCGATAAGGCAGCGCATCAGGTGGGGCGGGCCTCCTTGGCAAAGACCAGGTGTCTCCTGCGCTGTCCAATTCGTCCGACTTGTCCGACTCGTCCGATAAGGCAGCAGAGACGGGGTACTTGATTTACTCGATGCGGTCGACGGACTTCACCCCCTTCGCCTGCCGGATGAGTCGGACAAGCTGCTTGAGCGACCGCTCATCATCCGCATAGAGGGTAAAGAAGCCAAGGAAGAGCCCGTCATTGGACTCGATGCGGAAGTTCTTGAGCTTAACCCCCTTCTCCAGCCCTATCCGGGTGGAGATATTATTGACCACTGCGATGTCGTCCTCACCGACGACCCTGAGCGTCACCTCTCGGGCGGCCCTGTCGGCGGCGATGCCCGCCCACTCCGCCTTGTGGATGCGGTAGCTGTAGCGGGTGAAGAGGTCGGTGGCATTGGGGCAGTCATAGCTGTGGATCCTCATGCCGGTGCGGGAGGCGTAGGCAAAGATCCGGTCGCCATAGATCGGGTGGCAGCACTGCGCCAGCTCGTAGTCGATGCCGGTGAGCTTGCCATCGATGAGGATCACATCCTTATCCGCCGTGGAGAGCTGCTCCAGCTCCGTCTCCCGCTCGTAGTCCTCTGCCGAGACCTTTGGCCTACTCTCCTTGGCACTCTCGGTGCGCTCCTCGAGGAGTGCCTTGTAGTCATCGAGCACCTGATTGACCTCGTAGCGCCCGTCCGCCACAGCGAGGAGGAAGTCGCTCTCGCCCTTGTAGCCGTGCCGCTTCATGAGTCGGGCAAATTCACCCTCGTCCCACTCCAGCTTCCGGTTACGGATCTTTCGCTGCAGGTCCTCCCGTGCGAGTGCCACCCGCTCCTCGTCCTTATTGCGGAGGTAGCTGCGGATCTTGCTCTTCGCCCTCGAGGTCTGGGCGATGTCGAGCCAGTCCGCCTTAGGAGCCTGGCTGTCGGAGGTGATGACGCTGACGGAGTCGCCATTCTGCAGCACATAGCGCAGCCCCACATTGCGCCCATTGACGCGGGCGGAGACGCAGTGGCTGCCGACATTGGTATGGATGGAGAAGGCGAAGTCAAGTACCGTGGCGCCCTTGGGCAGCTGCAGCACCTCCCCCTTGGGGGTAAAGACGTACACCTCCTCATCGTAGAGATCCATCCGGAAGTCCTTGATCACCTCGTCCTCGGGGAGCTTATCCCCCATCTCGAGGACACGGCGCGCCTCCGTCATCAGGTCATCCAGCCCGGTCTCACTCTTGATCCCCTTGTATCGCCAGTGCGCCGCCAGTCCTCGCTCGGCGATCTCATCCATCCGTTCGGTCCGTATCTGCACCTCCACCCAGCGGTGGTCGGGCCCCATCACGGTGATGTGAAGGCTCTGATAGCCGTTGCTCTTCGGGATTGAGATCCAGTCCTTGAGCCGCTTGGGATTGGGCTGGTACATGTCGGTGACGATAGAGTAGACGTGCCAGCAGTCGCCCTTCTCATCCTTGGGTTCCGAGTCGAGGATGATGCGGATGGCAAAGAGGTCGTAGATCTGCTCAAAGGCGCACTTCTGCACCTGGAGCTTGTGGTGAATGGAGGAGATGGACTTGGTCCTGCCCTTGATATGAAACCTCAGCCCCGCCTCCCTCAGCCGCTTCTCCACCGGCTCGATAAAGGCGGCGATGTAAGCGTCGCGAGCATCCTTTGTCTGGGCCAGTTTCTCCTTGATATAGGTGTAAGCCTTGCGGTCGGTGTACTTCAGCGCCAGGTCGTCCATCTCGCTCTTGACCGCATAGAGTCCCATGCGGTGCGCATAGGGGGCAAAGATGGTGTGCACCTCGTCGGAGAGCACCCGCTGCTCCTCCTCGCCGAGGAGATGACCGGCCAGCCTCAGCCGAACCAGCCGGTCCGCTATCAAGATCAGGATGATCCGCACGTCCTCGGCAAAGGAGAGGAGGAAGCGCCCGAGATTGTCGCTCGTCATCACCTCCGTCGGGTCGTACACCTCGCAGACACGGAGGAGCAGGCGGTCCAGGTGAGCGGTGTCGGCGCCGAAGCTCTGCTCGATCTGCTCCTCCGTCACCACGCCGCAGCTGAGCGGACGCCAGAGGAGGATGGCAAGGAGGGAGGTGGAGTGGAGACCGATCTCCTCAACGGCAGAGACAGCGGTGAGGAGCTGCGTCTTGAGGCTATCGATGCTCTTCGCCTCGTAAGCACCACGGTCAAAGGAGCGTCTCAGCACCTCCAGCACGCAGTGGATCTGCTCCCGCGAGAGGCCATGATCCAGTGCCAAGAGGTACCTGAGGATCTCGCCGAAGCTGCTCTCGTACGATATGGCGCGATGACGGTACATGGCTTAGCGATCCCGGTGAGCCATGCGATCGGAGACCCGTCGCTCGTAGTCAGCGCGACGGACCCGCCTCGGCCTGAGCACAAGGAGGACCATCACGATCAGCGAGACAGCGAGGAGACCGATGGAAATCCAGAAGACCAGCCAATTAGTCGCCCTGAGGAGCCCCACGATGGATAGGATAGCGACGACACCCGCTATCAGCGTGGGAAGGGTAGTATTATTATTCTTGCTCATGATCACGTACAGCTATAGTGGAGGGGAAAGCGAAGGCGTGCCTCTCCGTCCCCCTTGTCTGTAAATATAGCGCAAATACTCCAATACGACGCCGCCAGGGTGTCGGTCCCCAGGTGACGATACTGCAGAGGACCCCGGTAGGGGTCCGTTATGCCTAGCCCGGTGGTCGAGGCACGAAGTGCCGAAGACCCCGGGGAAACGAGGATGTATTTTGGGATAAACGACCCCGCCAGGGTGTCGGTCCCTCTAACGATCACCATTACGAGCGACACCCTGGCGGGGTCGTG
>NZ_KV793801.1:57157-58044 GCF_001808555.1 Porphyromonas sp. HMSC065F10 | reverse complement strand
CATTACGAGCGACACCCTGGCGGGGTCGTGGGATAAAAGAGGGCTATGCTTACCCGGGGTCGTCGGGGCTACGCCCCTCCGACACCCGGGCTATGCAAAATGCACCCCTATCGGGGTGCCACCACCGCCTGTCGCACTATCTTATCGGACGAGTCGGACGGGTCGGACAGCGCAACAGACACCTGGTATCCGCCCATAAGGTCCACCCCGCCTAACGATCCTGCAGGGGTGTAGCCCGCCTGACAGCACCCCGCCTAACGATCCAGCCGGGGACCCCGGCAGGGGTCCGTTTTGCATAACCCGGTGGTCGAGGCACGAAGTGTCGAAGACCCCGGGTTTCCTGCGTCTCACCTTTATGACACGACCCCGATAGGGTGTCGCTCCCGCTATGTGACCTTCATTCCGAGCACCCCCGGTAGGGTCCCGAAAATAGATCTCCAGGAGGGTAATCAGGAGAGGCAGCGTGAGCGGCGTTACTTCTGCTTCCTATCGTCGTAGGAGTAGACCTCGCGGATCTTCCCATCCATACCATGGATGACAACCGAGACACCTCGGTCGATTGCGATCTCACGGGCAGCTTGGATAGCCTCCTCCTGAGTGGGGCAGAGCTTGAGCGCCTTGGGCTGACCCTCGCTGAGGATCTGCCACTTCCCATCCGACTTGCGGTGGGTCACATGTAAGTCTTTTCTCTTGTCCATAGTCTTAGTACTTAGTATTAAGTGAGTGGGTCACACAAATATAGACATAACCCCCCACAAGACCTAACCCTCCTCGACCAAGGGTCAGGGGTGTCGCACTCACCAGTCAGACAATGAGTGCGACACCCTGGCGGGGTCGCGGGACCGCTTGCAATGGCTGATCCCCGGGTCGTCGGGGCTACGCCCCTC
>NZ_KV793801.1:38884-57057 GCF_001808555.1 Porphyromonas sp. HMSC065F10 | reverse complement strand
TCCCCGGGTCGTCGGGGCTACGCCCCTCGACCACGGGGCTAAAAAACGAGCACCCCTGACGGGGTGCCCCCCTCCCCCACTCTTCATGATGCGATGGCTGGCTTCTGCACTACTCAAGTGCGTCAACCCTGCCTAACGCCCCTCGACATCCCTTGCGGATGGAGTGCTGACAATCGTTGATAGTATGCGAGCTGCGCTGCCACGACCGAGGATGAGCTCAAGGATGGCAGCGCAGACGTTTTTTTGGTCCTTATATGAGAATGTTGCACGAAGTGCCATTCTCGCACATTTGTTTCAAATGTGCTGAGACTTTGCACGAAGGATGAGATGCAAGGCGCTGAGGATGAGACCGAAAGGAGCGTACTCACGTACGTGACCGAGACCGAATTCCGAAAGCAACGCAGCAGATCGCCTTCGTGCAACAGTCTCTATATATAGGAGTGGTGGGCGGCTATGGGGTGCCGAGATAGTGCGCGAGGACGGCAGTCTGGCGAGGCGTGAAGTTTCGCTTGGGACTGGTCCAGCCGACTAAGGATAGGGCATGGCTGAGGAGCGGATAGCTCTTGATAGACATACGGAGCGCCCTCGAGGCGCTCTGCGGGTGGTAGTCGGGGTAGTACTGTAGCGCTACCTGCTTGACGGGAACGATGCCGCTCAAGTCCCCCTTGAGAGGCTCCCAGCTCTTGATCTCCTCCAGCAGTCGGAGATCGGAGGTACTGAGCATCGGCTCCGGATGTTGTTGTTTTTCTTCTTTCATGGTTTAGTAGTTAAGACATTGCAAAGGTATGTATTATTCATACATTACGCAACACTTGACCTTTTTCTCCTCAAAGAGACAGTAGGTGATCCTAAGAGACAATCACCCCTGAGGCGGATCGTACTTTTGCATCACGATCACCGACAACCCTCTCCGGTCATAGACTCCAAGAGATCAGTACGGCTGCAGACGCTACTGCGAGGAGGAGAGAT
Source organism: Porphyromonas sp. HMSC065F10 (assembly GCF_001808555.1). Taxonomy (GTDB): domain Bacteria; phylum Bacteroidota; class Bacteroidia; order Bacteroidales; family Porphyromonadaceae; genus Porphyromonas_A. The sequence goes on along the minus strand of NZ_KV793801.1, from coordinate 56,088 downwards.
GCCCGCTCGTGCGGGTGCCGAAGAGGAGCGGGGGATCGCCTACTAATTATTCATCTATTTTGCAATAAAAACTAACTATGGCATTTATCTACAGTGTAACTGAGCGCAAGAACTCCATCCCCAACGCCAAGATGCCCCGCGTGGCTGTCGCCACCTCGCGTATGATGGGCGTCGTGCCTCTCCACCAGATCGCCAAGAGCATCTCGGTGCGGTCTACCGTCCACCGTGCGGACGTCAACGCTGTCCTCACCGTACTGCCGGAGGTGGTCCTGGAGTATCTCTCTCAGGGACTCTCCGTGCGACTGGGCGAGCTGGGCTCCTTTGCCCTACGCTTCCGCAGTAAGGCGGCCGCAAAGGCGGAGGACTTCTCCTCAAGTAATGTGAAGAAGGTCCACATCCGCTACACGCCCAGCCCAATCATGCTGGCGGAGATGGCTACCGTGCCGGTGCGAAGCATCAGCTCCCTCATCGCTGAGAAGAAGAAGGCCGAGGAGGCCAATGAGAAGGCTGAGGAGGGCGTCAAGCCCAAGGAGAATAAGGAGTCGGACCATAGCGGGCTGTGATGCCGGCTCCACTGAAGAGTCCTGAGCCCACTCGTCCGTAGGGCTCACAGGGGTGAGGAGGGTGATACTTCCTCACCCCACCACTACAGTAACACACCTTATATGAAACAAGCGATATGACACAAGTTTACACCGCACCCGTAGCTACCGATAAGCTCACCCCCGACCCCTTAGAAGACTATGGTGGCCCCACACTACTCACCCGCCCCGAGGAGATCAGGCGCACCGAGAGGGCCATTAACCTCTTGGTGATCCACTGCAGCGCCACGCGCAACTGCGACAACTACTCCCCCGAGCAGCTGATCCGAGATCACGTGCAGCGGGGATTTAGGGGGTGCGGGTACCACTACTACATCACGAAGGACGGATCGCTGTATGGCATGCGTCCCGTAGAGCTACCCGGTGCCCACGTGAGGGGCTTCAATAGGCGCTCCATAGGCATCTGCTACGAGGGCGGACTGGACCATAAGTGCGTGCCAGCAGACACCCGCACACCGATGCAGCGACAGGCGCTGACACAGCTGATACACCGCCTGCTGGAGCTCTACCCCGATGCCTACGTCGTGGGTCACCGAGACCTGTCGCGAGACCGAAACCACGATGGGATCATCACGCCGGACGAGTGGACCAAGCTCTGTCCCTGCTTTGACGCCAAGCTCTACAATAAGTCATGGGTCGTCTCCGAGTGAGCATCGCCTGCCTGCTCCTGCTATCCTTGACCGTGGGCTGTAAGGGCAGAGAAAAGGCACTGCGGGCAGAAGTGCAGCACGAGATGAGAGAGATCACAAGTACGGACCTCCGGGACACCGTGGCGATCGAGTGGTGGGGCAATACCCCATCCACTCCTCTATATACCCTGCCGATGCCTGGAACGGCTAAGAAACAAAAGGTGGTACTTGCGAGGCATCAGGTCACCAAGCAGATGGAGCAGACCAAAGCCACGCAGGAGAGGAGGGAGACAACTATAGAGCAACCATTGAGTCACCGGTCCTCCTCCATACGGACCCTTATGGTAGGTCTCTTGATGGGCCTACTGGGGGCGTTGTTACTCAGAATACTATGGCAAAGACTTATCCACACAATACGACTATGAACGAAAGAAACAACCGATTCCGACTGATATGGGCCTCTACGCTCTGCGCCAGCGGCCTGACCCTCCTCTTCACCTCCCTCTGGATGCCCCCTCAGGGGGTCATCGACTCCAGCGTGCTGGTAGCCTACGGCGAGGTGATGACCTTCGTGGGCGGTCTCGTAGGCATCGACTACGTCTACCGCAATAAGGGACAATAGACCCTCCCCTCAGCAATCCCTAAGAGGAATGAGAAACGGGGGTGTGCTGAGATGACTCTCGGCACACCCCCATTAATAAGCGGGTATAGTGAGGGGTTACTCGGTGACGGTGACCGGGATCTCCTCGATCACTCTACCGCCACCCCAGCTGCTGGTAGATAGCTTGATGATCGTCTTGCCGGGCTTGATACCCTTCACGGTGCAAGAGAAGGGCTCTCCCCACCCGCCTCGCGTGTAGAGCGAGGCAAGTGATCCATCCTTGACACTCCACTCGTAGTAGTCCCAGTCATTGGCGTTGAGGACCTCGATCTTGACTGTCTCACCCACACGTACCGTGACGGAGGAGAGGTTGACCCTACCGGAGTGTATCAGGTCGCGGACTCGGACGGTGAGCTCCTTGGTCTCTCCGCTCTTTGTGTCCTTGATGATCAGCTTGCCGTCGCCATTACTCTTGGGCGTAAGGATGATTAGGTCATCTCTCAGCTCGGCGGTGAAGAGTGATTCGTCAGCGGTCAGCTCGTAGGCTCCGTTGCCGGAGATGATCCTGAGGGTGGTGTCGTAGCCCTGGAGTACCTCGACCAACCCATTCTGGAAGTCGAGGAGGAGTGGCTTGAGCGTGATAACCACCTGTACTTCATAGCTCTTCCCGGAGATGTCATCCGTCAGGGTGACTGTCGTCGTACCGGCCTTAATACCGGTGATGACAAACTGCCCCGACTTGTACTCTACGCTGGCGATGGCGGGCTCTGCGCTCTTGGCACCGTAGGTCCCATTGCCGCTGAGGATGCCTATGATACGGCTCTCGCCGTATGGGAAGGTGAGGGGGAGCTCCGGCAGGTCGAGCTTGAAGGCTCTCATAGAGACGGTAATCTCACACTTGCCTACTGCTCCGGTGGCATTATCCTTGACTGAGACCGTGGTGTTGCCTTCCTTGAGACCCACGATGCGGATCCCTGAGGGTACTATCTTGGCGGAGGCAATGGCCTCATCGGCCACCTCAGCGGTGTAGTCGCCACTGCCGGAGAGTACCGATAGGGTAACGTAGCTACCGATGGGTAGCCCGGCATCATACTGAGAGAGCCGGAGGAGCTGCTGTGCTGAGGTGACGGAGACCTTGAGCTGAGCCGTCTGCCCGGACCGGTTGTCTCTCACCACGCCGCTCACCTGGCCATCAGCCTTACCATGGAGTATGATCGTATCTCCATGTGTAACCGCAGTGGCGGTAGTGACCTGAGGGAGTACCACAGAGTAGTCTCCCGACCCTTCCGTGACGATGACCTGGGCGGTCCCGCCACAAGGGACGGTCACCTCGGTGTGGTCGAGGGTGATCGCAGGGGGAGCGTCAGGGATGTCAACGCCGCAGTTACAGGAGCCGAGGAGGAGGGTCAGGGAGAGTGTAAGGGCAGTCAGTAGGGCTGCATTAAGTATCTTATTCATATCCATTGCTGTCTTGGTCATTTAGCCGGGCCCTTGTAGAGTGGTCCCACGAAGTCACAGGACTCTCCGTAGAAGATCTTGGTCACCTCGCTGAGGAATCCGATCTGGCTGCCGTTGTGGAGCGCCTCGGGGTTAAGATTGAAGTACATAAAGAGCCCGAGCCCGGAGCTGAGGACCGACCGAGCCGATGAGGCGGCTCCGGCGACTGCCCATGAGCGATTGGCCTCAATGGATCTATTGCCATACCTGAGCTTAGGCATGTCGATGAAGCTGAGTGAGGAGACACCATAGTCTGACCAGCTGTAGTCGATGTAGTCTATGGCGGACTTCCCGTCCTCATCGGTCAGGTCGGCACGGAAGGGGCTACCGAACTCGTAGTGCGTGATGAGCTTGTCGGGCATAACCTCCTTGAAGGCCTTGACCATCCAGAGGGCAGACATATCGGGGTGCCCGAAGGAGGGGAGCTTCCCGTACTCGGCATACTCCTCATCTATATCCCATCCGTCGATGCCGAGCTTGTCGGTCCACATCTTCGCCTCCTTGGCAAAGTCGAGGGCCTCCTCGTAGCTCTGGAAATTTCTGTACCCTACGCCCTGGTGATTCGGCAGAATGTCGACGATCACCTTGATCCCACGATCTGTCAATGGCTTGATGTAGATCTCGGGGTGCTGTACGATGGGCTGGAGTTTGTCGTTGAAGGAGATGTACCTCCTCCCCTTGACAGCATCGTAATTCATATTGGCTGCAAAGAGCACAATGAAGTCAAATACAGGGAGACGGCTGCCCGTGAGGATGAGATTGCCGTAGTTCCTGATGTCATTATCATTCGTCTCGACATAAGCGACCATCTTCATCGGCTCTGTCCGCTCGGGACCGCCCAAGAGATCCGGGGGGAGTCTCTTCGTCGCCTCGTCCAGCGGGACCACATCCCCGAGGCGATTGATCAGTATGTAGTGGCTCATGGTGTACTCTGCCGCCTGCACCTTGATCGGCAGCACATAGTAGCCATAGTCGAGGTCCTCAATGCCGGTGAGGGCTACCTTGAGGTGCTTGACGAGCGGATCCTTGGCGTCATCGACCCACTCGGTGGTGCTGTGCTCCTCCGAGAGGAGAGAGAAGGTGCCTAAGTGGGTGAAGTGCTCCAGCTTGTCGGTGATCGAGCTGACCTCCTCGTCTGTCGTAGGAAGCAGCTGCACGGTGCAGCCCTTATAGGGGAGAGCCACCCTCAGGTCCACCGTCCTGGAGTGGTAGACACTCGTGAATTGCTCGTCTCCATCCTGAGAGGAGATTGAGTAGGGCTTGAGGGCGGGAGTGGTTGCCGACTGCGTGGGAGCAGGGAGCAGGATGGGCTCCTGCTGACTACACCCAGTCAGCAACGATGCCGTCAGCATCGCAAGAGCCACCAGCCCTGAGACGGTATATCTTCTTTTCATCGAAATAATCATCGTAAAGTTTCTATTACTCAATAGTGATGGGCGAGGACTCCTCGTAGATCTCCACGGGCTGATCGCCACTCTTGCCGGCTTGACCCTTCAGCAGGAGGTCGTAGTTGTTGCCGGTGGCATCGGTGACGACGGAGCCGTCAGCTGCGATCATACGCCAGTAGGCGAGTAGTCCACTGGACTTGGCGTCCACCTTGTACATATTATCCTTGATCTCCTCAGCACTCCTGGCCACAGACCATACACGGGTCTCGGAGAGTCGAGCCTGGATGCCACGCCCTTGGCTCCAGCTCCGACCGATCAGGAAGGGATTGCCACCTGATAGTGAGCCTCTCTTGGGGAATGTCGCCTTGAGGTCGCCATTGATGTACACCCTGGTGATCCCATCGGCACAGGTCATGGCGATGTGGTACCACTTACTGGTCTCAAAGGTAAAGTCAACCCTTGTGCCATTGGCCTGCAGTTGGTTGCCGGGGACGCCGCTGTCGCCAAATCTCAGGAGCGTGCCTCCCTCGACACCCATCAGGGTGGAGATGCTTGCCTCTCCGGGATCCTCCGGGGTGCGGAATTTCTCCACGTTGATCAGCGTCTCTAAGGTCATGGCCTCGTCCCCCTTGGAGCCGAAGGGCTGTGCCAAGGTGAAGTAGAGGTCACGGGTGAGGCGAACTGACTTTAGGATGTCATCGGACTCGACGAAGCGCTCTACGGTAAAGAGAGCGATGCTGTGTATCGGGCGTATCACCTTGCTGCACTCAACCTCGGTCAGCGCGATGGCAAAGAGATACTTGGTATTGGGCTCCAAGGTCTCAGGGACACCGGCCTTGATCGTGAAGTTGTCGGAGTAGGTTGCTCCCTTCTTCACCACGACCTGCTCCGGAAGAGTGATCAAGGAGGGGTCGAGGAGCTTGTACGCCTGTCCCTGTAGCTGCTGGTAGCGGTCTGCAGCCTCCTTATCCACGGCGAGGGTCACCTTGCGGGTCTCCTCTGCGGGTCTGAAGAGCTGCACATTCATCACTACGTCCTGTGATGTGATCTCCGGGTCGCTGATCACGAAGCTGGTGATCTTGTAGGGGGAGGACTGGCTCATCTTACCATCGTCCTTCACCAGATTGAGCACCGCAGCGGTGTCGCCGGTGAGAGAGCCGGGCTCGAGGTCACTCTTGCTGTCGCATGCCGCCAAGCCGAGTGCCAGGAGGGCAGAGAGGAGAAGTGAGTTCAGAGTTATCTGTTTCATGGCATTCGGTTTACTTCGTTAGACTATTGGCATTGATCAGATCCCTGAGGAGAGCAAAGCCCTCCGTGCCGGACTTATTGCCGGCGTCCACCTCGATGTGATCGAAGGCGACTCCGGCCTTATTGGCAGACGTCCAGTGGATAAGCTCCCTGTCCCTTGAGATCTTGTCGGCAGAGAAGATAGGGCTGTCGGGGTAGCCGATGGTGTTTTTCTTATCCGAGAGATCGATGGTGGGGACAAATCGACTGCCGGACCACAGTGATGCCTGCTCGGTAAAGTGTGCGAGGGTGGGGTCGACTGCGGTGCAGCTGTAGAGCACCCAGGTCGCTTTCTCCACAAAGGAGGCAGCCTCCGCATAAGGGCTCTCAACGGCGATGAGGTAGTTAGCCCTCTGCGAGGAGGCACGCTTGTAGAGGTCAGCGAGGATATCGGTGATCTCAGCCTTGTCAAAGAGCGCAAAGTCCACGGGGAGCTTGATCGAGTAGCCATCGAAGGACCCCACAGAGAGCAGCCCGAGACCTCTGACGATCTCCTGCCGAGCAGACAGGAGCCACTTGTCATGCAGCTCCTTGGTCACTCTCTCAGTCATGGCGGACAGCTCCTTCTCCCTCTCCTCGGGTGTCACCTCGGTCGCAGCGGCAGCCCACTTGGCATTTAGGCTCATTCGCTCCTTAGTGAGCTGTCGGTCGAGCTCCTTGGAGCCGCTGACATCGTACTGACTGAGATCCATGCCGAGGAGTACCCTGGTGTGCTTGGCACTCTGAGCGCTTGCGAGGTCGTAGCTCTGAGTGGAGGTGAGCTCATCCGTCACCCCCTTGAGGATCACCACGTCAAGGCTGTCCGGGGTCTCCGACAGCCAGTGGAGTGGTTGCTTGCACCAGTCGTGCATCATCCCGATGACTATGGGACGAGAGAAAATATCAGCCTTGTACTGCCTGACGACCTTGTCTGCCGGACGGAGTACGGGAGCCTCCACGGGGATGGGCTCCTGCGTGGTCCAGTCCGCACAGCTGCCGAGGGCCAGAAGTGGCAGCAGGAGTGCGATGAAATATCTATTCTTATTCATACAATACTATCTTGATAATAGGAGGGATTACTTCTTGAGTGCCCACCAGAGATCGGTGGCGTGTGTATCCGGACCATTCAGAGAGGGGAGGATGGCATTCACATTCTCCAGGTTGTTGACCTTCTCTTTATTGGAGAAAGCGAAGCGCCTCATGCCGCCATAGTCCTTGCCATCGGCTCTGCACACGATGTCCTGACAGTCCTTGCTCTCATTGATGGTAGCGGTGAGGAGATTGGGATACCCGGTGCGGCGCCACTCGGACCACGCCTCGATGGTGTTGTAGGGGAAGAGCGCGATCCACTTCTGGGTGATGATCTGCGCCAGCTCCCTCTCCTTGTCACCGGCAGCAGCATCCCACGAGACTGTGATATCGGACGAGAATGAGGGGACATCTGCATCGGGGAAGACGAGATCCTGGAAGCCTCCTCTGGTCTCCACACTGGAGAGATAGTCGCCTACCTCTACGCCCCACTGCTCGCAGGAGAGGCGGATCCCCTCCTCATAGTACTCGCGAGCACTCTTGTCGCCAACGCTCCAGCCGAGCAGCTTACCCTCAGCTCTGAGGAAAGAGACCTCGGCGGCTGTGATCAGGTAGATGGGCGAGTCTTTTGCGACATTCACACGAGAGTACTCATCCTGCTTAGGATCGCCCTTAAAGCCCTTAACGGGCGGCACGTGAAGGCCGAAGGGCTTCTCTCCACGTACGGCAGTGAAGTAGGCGGAGGTGCGCGGATCGCCAAAGGCAAGCATATATTCCACGATATCAGCCCCTACGCGCGAGTCGTTCCAGTCATTCATCTTGACAGCAGGGTTGTCGATCGATGGCAGGGCAGCCGTCAGGTCATTGCTCTCGATGACGCCCTTCTGCACCGCATACTCTGCATACTCCTTGGCCATGGAGGGAGCCACACCGGAGATGCGGATCGCCATGCGCAGCATCAGCGAGCGACCATAGGTGGCCCACTTATGCATGTCGCCGCCATAGACCTCATCGTAGTCCTTGTACGAGAGGTCACCCACGGGAGTCTCGTCAAGCGCCTCTACGGCTGTCTTGAGATCAGCGAGCATGGCGGTATAGAGCTCCTCCTCAGTATCGTAGGGGACGCGGAGATCCACTCCGGTGACCTTGGAGTAGGGTACCGGCCCGTAGCAGTCTGCCACGCGGTGGACTATGGCGACGCGGAGGAGGGTGCCGAGCGCAAAGTAGGGCTTAGTCATATCGCCCTCGCTCTTCCGCTTCAGGACATTGTACTGAGTGTAGAGGTGTCCCCCGAAGGTGTCGTCAAAGGGGTAGTCATTCCATCCCTGCCTTGGGGCATAGCGGGCAAAGTCGGAGGTGAAATTGGGAGAGCCGACAAAGCCGGACAAGACACCCGGGAGGTCGTAGTCCATCTGGTAGCCGTTTTCCTGATTGGGGATGACCCAGTTGATGAGCTGGTACAGCTCTGCACCACCGATGGGGATACGGGACATCTCTGCCTCCGTGATGCCTGAGAGATCTTTATTGTAGTCCTCAAACTTTTTCGTGCAGGCGCTTACGAGGAGCGTGAAGCCCAAAAAAGCGGTGAGGGTGAGATTTATATTTTTCATAAAAGCTCAAGTGTGTGACTTAGAAATTGAGACTTAGACTAAATCCGAGAGTCCTCTGGGACGGCAGCATAAAGTAGTCCATACCCTGGTTGTAATTGGCCGTCGAGGAGACAGACTCGGGATCGAAGGGAGCATTATTGTATATGAAGCACAGGTTCCTCCCATAGAGGGACAGCGTGGCATCGGAGATGAAAATGGATGCGGGGAACTTGTATCTGTAGGAGATGTGGAGGTCCTGCAGACGGAAGTTGGTGGCATCGTAGACGTAGTACTGTGCCAGGCGATTCATACCCCGCGCGATGAAGTAGCTCTGAGGATCAATAGGTCTGCCATCGACCGGTACAAAGCCGAGATCCCTCGCTGCAGCAGTCGCCTCAGAGACGCCATAGTGGTCGAGGGCTGCCTGAGTCATGGATACGACCACGCCTCCGACACGGCCGGTAAGGGCAAAGCCCAAGCTCAGTCCCTTGTAGGATAGCTCGTTGGTCCAGCCGAGGTTGTGGCTCGGGAGCACACTGCCGAGCTTAACCATCTGGTCGTCCTTGAAGTTGGAGACACTCAGGGAGCCATTCTTATTGACCAGCACCCGTCCCTTAGCGTCTCGCGTAAAGTCCTGTGTGGTGTAGATGTCACCGAGTGAGCCACCCTTCTTGAGGATATAGTGCATCGAGCCCATGCTGTTCATGTCGAGGAAGGGCTGTGACTCCTGCTCCTTCGTGAGGGGGTTGTAGTAGTTATCGGCCAGCTCCACGATCTTATTGTGATTGTATCCGTAGGTGAAGTTGCCGTCGTAGCGGAAGCCCTCATCCTTGCCCAGGTGAAGTCCCAGGGCAAGCTCCACACCCTGGTTGCGTACGCTACCGGTCTGGATGTAGACGGCATCGTAGCCGGAGGAGGGAGAGGCGGCGACGCGCAGGGTCTGATTGTTGGTATCAGTCAGGTACCAACTTCCGTCGAGGGTGAGGAGGCCGTTAAACCAACGAGAGGAGATACCGACCTCGTACGAGTTGGTACGCTCCGGATAGAGCTGACCGATGGGGAAGTAGGTCTGGGTCTTGTACTTCTTGCTGTCCTCATCCGGGAGGTATACCGGGGTCGTCAGACCGCGCTGGAATGGTGAGGCGACCGAACTGTACGCAAGGCGCACCTTGAAGTAATTGAGCACCGGACGGATCCTCTGGTAGGTCTCCTCATCAAGCATCTCGGTAATGACACCGGAGAGACCCACGGAAGGGTAGAAGAACGACTTCTGGGGCGAATTGGCGAGCTGTGATGCCCAGTCATTACGTCCCGTGAGGGTCAGGTAGAGGTAGGAGTTGAGCCCCAGCTCCACGCTCCCGAAGATACTCTGCGTCTGCTCGATCCATCCGTGAGGGATCGGCTTGGTCTTCTGGGCACCCTGGTCGATATTGAAGATATTGAAGACGTTGGGGATACCAGCCTCACGCAGCGGACCGCCATACGTTGTGTCGTCGTAGCGGGTGTCCTGGATGGAGGCACCGAGGGTGGCATTGACATTGAGCCGCCAGTCATTCTGCAGCTCAAATCCCTTATTTACCGTCGTAAGGAGGTCGGCGTAGGTCTGGCTCTCGCTTCCCTTCAGCTCGCCATAGTAGCCATTCTTGCTGACGTCATGGGTCTTCTCGGTCGTCGCGTAGCGCTTGTCCGTAGACTTGACGAGCGTGCGATCCCACCGGACACGACCGGCGACGTTCCAGAAGTCCGACTCGGACCACTTCATGATGTCGTACTTGGCATTCAGCCCCAGGATGTAGCGCTCGCGCTTGGTGCCGCGGAGGTTTCTGTACGCAATCCAGTAGGGGTTTTGGAGGGTGTAGTCCCCGTTGCCGTAGGCCCAGTTTTGGACATAAATGTTGCGGCTGGGGTCGGCTTTCTCAAAGTTCTTGACCGACTCCAAGCTCTCGCTCCTCGGCATGAGGTAAGCGGCCACGAGGGGGTTCATATACTCACCCTGGTTGATGAGGTTCATATGGTCCTCGAATACAAGACCTGCCGAGGTGCCGATATTCAAGCGATCCTCAAGGAAGGAGGTGTTATTGCGTGCCGACAGGTTGTATCTATTGTAGCTGTTATTAGGCACGAGACCTTTCGTCGTGGTCACACTGCCGGAGACGTAGGTCTGGTTGCGCTCCGTACCTCCGGAGACGGAGATGGAGTGCGTCATATTGGATGCCGTGCGGAAGAAGTCATCCACATCCCATCTCGGGTCGCCCTCCGGGATCAGCGAGCCCCAGGAGAGGAGGTTGCCCTGACTGCCGTAGCGATTCTGAAACTCCGGCAGGATCATCGGTCGCCCGAAGTCCATATTCATGGCGTAGGAGACCTTGGGCGCTCCCGCCTGACCCTTCTTCGTGGTGATGAGGATGGCACCATTGGCAGCTGCCGATCCATAGAGGGCGGCTGCGGAGGCGCCGGTAAGGACAGAGATCGAGGCGATATCGTCAGGGTTGATGTCCGCAGCACTCTCCGTAGAGCCGGAGGAGGAGAAGCGACCTGAGCCCTGCTCCTGGGTCAGGGAGTAGATCGGCACGCCATCGATCACGTAGAGGGCGTTATTATTGCCCTGGATGGACTTGGTACCTCTCATGACCACCCTTGCGGCACTTCCCATACCGGCGGAGCTGGTATTGATGGTGACACCGGCGATCTTGCCGTTGAGAGAGTTGACAAAGTTGGGGTCCTTACGGGAGCTGAGCTGGTCGCCCTTGATCTCTTGGACATTGTAGGCGAGAGCCTTGGTCTGACGCTTGATGCCGAGAGCGGTAACGACGACCTCATCGAGGAGCTCGCTATCCTCCTTGAGGACTACCGTCAGAGAGGTGCGTCCATTCAGAGGGACCTCGATCGTCTTATATCCCACGTAGGAGATGCGTAGCGTAGCGTCGGAGGGGACTTCGGCTATCTGGAAGTTTCCATCAATGTCAGTCATTGCTCCCATATTGGCCTGCCCGATGACGACCACCGTGGCGCTGATGATGGGCTCATTCTGCTCGTCCACTACATGGCCCTTCACTGTGAGCTTGCTCTGCGCCGACAGCGGAAGAGCAAACACCAAGCACATAAGCAGCAGAAGGAAATGCCTGCTTTGGAGTGATAGTAGATTCTTCATTATAAAGTTGTAAAAGGTAAAAACTCCGATTCGTATGCAGAGTATCCGGCGGAGGCTGTGGTGATGACTCATACCGGGCCTACATATGGTCTACTGAGGGGTGGTGACCCTCTTTGGCGCAAAGTTAATCAATCTTTTTCCTAACCCACAGACTTAACGTCCCTTTGGGAGCTAGGGAGGCGCTGCGTGGGATAGGGCGGAATGTAGTACCTTTGGGAAAAGTGAATGCGATAGAGTATGACTACAGGTAAGACGATATTTCTCCCACAGATCAAGCGGAGCCTCGCGACGGAGGAGCTGCTGAGCCCGGCGGAGGTCTTTGACCGATTCCGCGAGGACTTTGAGGCGATCGGCATCAGTGATGCCCTTGCCACCACGATGAATAATCACCCATGGGCACTCCAGAGGCCCATCGTGGAGTCCTGCCGGCTCACCTTTGCGGACTACTGCTCGGAGGAGGGCAGCAGAGCCTATATCAGGACCCTGGCACTGCTGCTCACTGCTGCCGCAAGGGAGCTGAAACTGCCTACCCTGAAGCTCGAATTTGCCCTCGCCAAGGGCTACTACGGCACCATCGGTGACCGACGGCCGACGACGGAGGAGCTGGAGCGGGTGCGTGCCTGCATCCAGAGGTACATCGATGCTGACCTGCCGATAAATAGGGTGAGGCTCTTTGCCGAGGAGGCGATCAAGTATATGGAGGAGAAGGGGGACGTCGACACTGCAGCGCTCATCAGCGACTCCGGGCGCTACTCCGTGATCCTCTGGGAGCTGCAGGGCGACTACTACTATATCCTCCACCAGGTGCTGTTGCGGACGGGGCAGCTCCACCTCTTTGACCTCGAGCCGGCCAATGATGGCTTCCTCATCCGGGTGCCGGATCGCCGGGATCCCACAAAGCTCGCCGAGAAAGAGCTGCAGCCCAAGCTCTTCAAGGCCCTTGACTCGCAGCATCGGCTCATCACCGGCCTGAGCGTGGAGGACGTGACGCCGCTCAATCTCCTGATCCGCTCCGGTAAAGCCACGCAGATGATCCAGGTGGCGGAGGCTCAGCAGGAGAAGCAGATCGCTGCCATCGCCTCCCACATCGCTCGACTGCATCGGGACAAAGGGGTGTCGGCGGTGCTGATCTCGGGACCCTCATCGTCGGGGAAGACCACCTTCTCCCGCCGCCTGACGACCCAGTTGCTGACACACCTCATCCGGCCCTATCCGATCTCGCTTGATGACTTCTATGTCAATCGGGCGATCACCCCGCACAACGAGGCGGGACAGCCGGATTACGAGTCGGTCTATGCCCTTGACCTGCCCTTCCTCAGGGAGACGCTGCGGGGGCTGGTCCGGGGAGAGGAGATGCCGATGCCGCGGTACGACTTTGTCCTCGGTGAGCGGGTGATGGACCCGAGGAATACGCTTCAGCTCACCGAGCAGGATATGATCATCATCGAGGGGATCCACGGGCTCAACCCGATCATCCTGACTGATGCCGTGGAGGCATCGTCGTACAAGATCTACGTCTCCGCCCTGACAGCCATCTCTTACGACAAGCACAATTGGCTCAGCACAAGCGACAACCGCCTGCTGCGTCGGATGGTGAGGGATGTGAAGTACCGAAACAAACCGCCCGAGGAGACGCTTACCTCCTGGCCCGATGTGCGTGCCGGTGAGGAGAAGTGGGTCTTCCCCTACCAGGAGGAGGCGGACGTGATCTTCAATAGCGCCATGGTCTACGAGCTCGGTGCGCTGAGGCAGCAGGCAGAGCTGGCGATCAGTCGGGTGCCGGAGATGAGTCCGGTCTATCCGGTGGCGGCTCGGCTCCTGCGGGAGCTGCGCTTCTTCGATCCGATCCCGGAGAAGCTGCTCCCTCACGGGTCGCTCCTGAGGGAGTTCATCGGCGGCAGCAGCTATCGGGACCGATAACCTACTTCTCTTCTCCTATGACACAGAAAGCAACGGTAAGCGATCTCGTCTACCACTCCAAGCATATCGACATCCTGCGCTACCGGGTCCCCGGCTGGGAGTCTCTGGAGCCACAGGCTCAGCGCTACGTCTACCATCTCGCCGAGGCGTGCCTCTACGGCCGGGACATCCTCTACCTGCAGCACCACCCGATGTCGCTCGCCGCACGGGCGATCCTTGAGGCGATCTGGGAGCAGGGGACCTTCCGCAATCACGATATGGAGGACTACCTGACGCAGCTCTGGATGTACTCCGGCTTCCACCACCACTACAAGGAGACCAAGACGGTCCCCGCCTTTAGCCGGACCTACTTCCACGAGGCGGTGCTGCAGCTGCCGTACGATGTGGAGGCGTACCTCGAGGCACAGGGCTTCACCCTTGACGCACTGGAGGAGATGATCTTTGACCCGAGAAAGGCCCCCCTTCGCCGTGCGGACGGGGATCGGGAGACCTTAGTGGAGCGGTCAGCGGTCAATTTCTACGGCCCCGGTGTCACCACAGCGGAGGCGCTGGAGTTTTACGAAAAGCGAAAAGACAAGTACCGCATCGCCCCAGGACTGAATAGCCGGCTTGTGAAGGATGAAAAAGGCGAGCTGCGGGAGCTGACCGCCTACACCGACGGGCTCTACGGCGACGCCCTGCAGGCGATCGTCCGACAGCTTACTGCAGCGCTCTCCTACGCCCCAAGCGAAGCGGCAAGGGAGACCCTCCGGACGCTGATCGCCTACTACGAGAGCGGGGACATCGATGCCTTTGCCGACTACAGCGAGGCTTGGGTGCGGCTGCTGGAGCCGGTAGACCTGATCCACGGATTTATCGAGACCTATGAGGATCCGCTCGGGCTGAAGGGCTCCTACGAGGGGATCGTGGAGCTGGAGGATCCCGAGGGCACCGAGCGGGTGCGCCGGATCGTCGAGCTGGCGGGCTACTTTGAGCAGCAGTCGCCCATCGACGAAGCCTACAAGCGGACAGAGCCCCTCGGCCGTGCCGCCCGCGCTATCGACGTGGTGATGCTGGCCGGTGACAGCTACCCCGCCTCGCCACTTGGGATCAACCTCCCCAATGACGAGCGGATGCGGGCCGAGGTGGGGAGCAAGAGCGTCACCCTCTCTAATATCTCCCTCGCCATCGACCGCTACCGCAGCGCTGCCTCGATCGACCTTTTCTATCACGGTGAGGAGGTGAAGGAGCGGCTGAGGCGCTATGGTGCCGAGGCGGACATGCTCCACACCGACCTCCACGAGATCATCGGTCACGGCTCGGGGAAGCTCCTCCCCGGCATCTCGGGTGCCGACCTGAGGGAGTACGACTCCTGCATCGAGGAGGCAAGGGCGGATATCAATGCCCTCTACTTCATCGCCGACCCGAAGCTGGTCGAACTGGGGATCCTGCCCTCGCCTGACGCTTATCGGGCGGAGTACGACCGCTACCTCACCTCCGCCCTCATCACTCAGCTCTCCCGCCTCGGGGAGGACACCGTGCTGAGGGAGGCGCATATGCAAAACCGCGCCCTCATCGCCCGCTACGCCCTGCAGTACCCGGAGGCGGTGACCCTGGAGGCGATCAAGGGGGAGCACTTCGTCCTCATCCACGACTACGATCGGCTGAGAGAGATCTTTGGTGAGCTACTGCGAGAGCTGCAGCGCATCAAGAGCTGGGGTGACTACGAGGCGGCTGCTGACCTGGTTGCCCGCTTTGGCACCGAGGTGGATCCGGAGCTGAGGGAGGAGGCGATCCGGCGCGACCGAGCCACCGGCATGGCACCCTATATCGGCTTTGTCAATCCCCGCCTCTCGCTCCGCGGGGAGAGCGTGGAGATCGACTACACCGAGGGATTTATCGAGCAAAACCTCCGCTACAGCGAGCAGTACCGCACGCTGGCACTGCCCTTAGAGGGTTTTCTCCGTAAGGAGCACAAGGTCTACGGCGAGGGGAAGTGGCACGACAGGCTCAATGCGATCCGGCAGCGACTCCGCAAGCGGATGAGTGGCGATGTCTCTAAGAGTATGCGCGACAAGGGGCTGCAGTATGGGATCAACTTTGGCGTCAGTCTGCCCGACCTGCGCGAGATCGCTGCAGAGCAGCCCCGCGACCGCTCCCTTGCCGACCTGATGTGGACGAAGGAGGTCCGCGAGATGCGCCTCCTCTCCCTGATGATCCGCCCCCGGGAGGAGCTGACCCGCAAGGATCTCCTCTCGCTCGCGGGCGAGTGTCGCACGATCGAGGAGGCGGAGCAATTTGTCACCCTCCTGCTGATCGGCTCCGGTGAGGAGGAGAGGGTGGCTACGGAGGTGGCGAAGCAGTCCCCCGAGGCGGTCCTGCCGTGGGTCGTGCTGACCCGTCTCGCCGTTGCCGGTAGCGCCTCTACCCGCTTCGTCAAGCACTCTCTCGACCGCGCCGAGGAGGTGCTCTCCGAGGAGCGACCGCTCCAGGCGACCTACATCCTCCGTGCACTCTCCCGCCTCGCCGAGCGTCAGCCCGAGATGCGACAGCGCATAGCACGCTTCGCCAATGCCCGTGCTAAGGAGGAAGACCCGCTCCGCAAGGGGGTGGGGGAAGAATTGACCGAACTGCTGGAGTACCTCAGATAGTGAACGTACAGATAGAGTCCTCGTGGAAGGAGGTGCTAAGGGAAGACTTCGAGCAACCCTACTTCCGACAGCTGACCGACCGAGTGCGGCGGGCCTACGCTGAGGGGCAGTGCTTCCCGCCCGCTCCCCTGATCTTCAATGCCTTCAACCTCTGCCCCTTTAACCAAGTCAAGGTGGTGATCGTCGGGCAAGACCCTTACCACAACGTTGGGCAGGCAATGGGCCTTGCCTTCTCCGTCCCAAGGGGGGTGATGATCCCGCCGTCTCTCGACAATATATATAAGGAACTGGCCGATGACCTTGAGGTGAAGAAGCCCCTCTCCGGGGACCTCACCCACTGGGCGCGACAGGGCGTCTTCCTCCCCAATGCGACCCTCACCGTCACCGCCCACCAGCCGCGCAGCCACCACGGCTGGGGCTGGGAGCACTTCACGGACCGGGCGATAGAGCTCCTCGCTGAGCGGCGGGAGCATCTTGTCTTCATCCTCTGGGGGTCGGATGCGCAGCAGAAGGCGCGCCTCATCGACCCCGAGCGCCACCGGATCCTCCGTGCGCCACACCCCTCGCCCCTAAGTGCCTACCGAGGCTTCTTCGGCAGCAAGCCCTTCTCCAAGACCAACGACTACCTCCTCCGCCACCACCTCCCCCTCATCCGCTGGGTGGAGGGCTGAGCAAGCACAAGGCAGAGCCCACCATCTCCCGTCCTATACACAGGCTCTCCCCGGTGACCTGTGACACGCAAGGAAGAGGAGGGATGATGTGAGCTCATATGCTTCCTACGGCTTGATCTTGTACTCCCGGAGGATCAGTTACTGGATGAAGACCTTTGCGAAATGGTCTTTCGCCAAAAAAACTGTGCTTTTTTTGGCGGAGACTTTGCAGAATGCCCCAGATGCAAGGAA
>NZ_KV793801.1:0-38784 GCF_001808555.1 Porphyromonas sp. HMSC065F10 | reverse complement strand
ACGCCGCAGATGGGGTGTTATGCAAAGGTCTCGGATGGCCTATGTTGAACAAAGGGAGACCGGTAGAGATCCCGAATAGGCACTGAGGAAATCATCAGCGCAGGTGGAGGGGAGGAAAAACCTGCACCATACAATGCCACTGCATAGGCCGAGCACGACACGCTCAGGCAGAGATCAGACCGGGGTCCTGCGGAGGGCATAACCGGGGTGGGCTATGTCACTGATGCAGTGGTCAGAAGCCTCGGGTGGCTTGTCGCATGCCACCGAGGGCGCCTCCCGGTGTCTGTCCACCGAAGGGATTGCCACCGGGCTGCTGGTCTCCGCCACCCTCTCGGCGCCGACGCAGCTCTTCCTCGCGCTCCTTATTGCGGTCCTTGCGCTTCTCTTCATTGAATTTTGTCTGGATCATCGTCCGAGGCTTCTGTGTGAGGAGCGGTGTCAGGAGAGGATAGAAATTCTCCTTCACCTCCCAATTCTTCATAAGCTCAAAGACCTTGGGGGCGTAGTAGACCGCTTCAGGCTGTATGGAGGCATCGTAGTCCCCCGGGTCCCAGCGATGATTGCCGTTTCGGTCATAGATGATCCGGAGGCCATACTTCCCCGGGTCGAGATCCGGGAAGAAGATCTCCCCTGCTCGGCTGTAGGAGGTCCAGACCAGCTTGTCATCCGGGGTAAGGAGTTCGCCTATGATCGAGTCCGGCATGTCGTGTATGGTGACGCGGAGGGAGGAGAAGTCGCTTTTCTCTTTGACCTTAAAGGCATCAACGACAGTTTTATCAAGGCGGTGGCCGTAGATGTCGGCGATCTCAGCGCTGTCGACATGGAGCTCGTACTGCCCGCCGTAGCTGAGACGGGCACTGATGAGTCCGGAGGTGACGCTACCGTCAAAGAATGTGATGGTATCGATCCGCAGCGGCTGGAGGATCGAGTCCTTGGCATCGTAGAGGGCGAAGGCGCGGAGCATCGACGTGTCTATCGGAAGGGTCGACGCGAAGAGTATCGAGTCGGAGATGCCGCCCTTGCCCTTATGCTCGATCTTGATGGAGAAGGGACTCTCGACAGCATGAGCGGTGGAGTCGCTCTCGGCGCTCTTCCGCTTCTTCTCCTCTTTATCGATCTTGGGCGCCTTGTAGGCGATGCGCAGGGTGTCGCTCTTGTAGGCGGGGAGGCCGAGACTGTCAACGGAGAGGTAGGTGAGCGCAAAGGTGCTGTGGGCGCTCCAGGTGGTGTCGGTGAAGAAGAAGTTGACGACACCATCCTTGCTCTTATCCATGACGTAAGGGGGCGTCATCGTGTCGGTCGGCAGAGCGAGGGAGTCGACCCTAGCGAGCTTGATGGCGCTGTCAGGGAGGGCGTTGAAGGTGAGCCTCAGCTGGTAGGGGGCGGGGCGCTCTCTTTTCTTCAGGAAGCGCTTCGGGTCGCGCGGCTCGTAGTAGAGCAGGACCAGATCATCGGGGTAGTAGTGGGTGAAGGGGACCTGCTTGATGGTGTCGATGGTGAGCGAGTCGACCCAGAGGGTGTCGGGGCGAATGTCGGGCTTGCAGGTGGTGAGGACGGCACTATCGAGCCAGGCAACACCCTCGGTCCCCACCATATCATTGCGGTAGTTTCCATCGCTCTCCTTGAGGGCATAGACGTGATACCGTCCCTCACGGACGTTGCGGATCACAAACTTTGCCTTGTCAGACGTGCGACTGGTGCGGAGAAACGTGGTGTCGTGGAAGGCACTCCTCGGGGCAGTGTCGGGATGAAGACCGACGAGAAGCCCCTGCATAGGCTCGTGCGTGCGAGCATTAAGGACCGTCCCTGCGATCTCCATGGTGTCGATGCGGTCCCCGGTGCTGAAGGCGAAAGAGAAGTTCTCCAGCGGATTGCCTTCGTTATTGTCGACGATCGCATCGGTGAAGTCGATCGTGTAGGTGGTGTTGGGCGTGAGGGTGTCCTTGAGGCTGACCACCACTTTTTTTCCATAAGAGATGATCTCCGGCTGCTGCAGCTGAGGCGGGGAGACGATGATCTTCTTGAGCGGGTCCTTGATGGTGACAAATTCGTCAAACCAGAGAGACACCTTCTTGGACGAGACATTGAGCTCACGATCCGCCGGATGACTCCGGACGAGCTTCGGGGGCTGGTCGTCATAGGGGCCGCCATCCGGCGCCACCCTATTGGCGCATCCGTAGATTATGGCAATCGTTCCGCCTATCAGGAGAGAGAGGTGGAGCCATGGAGATCGACGTCTGTTCTTCATCATAAGTTCAACGGGCTTGCCTGCAAAGGTCGGTAAAAAAGTGGGGATAACTCCGTGCCGTCACAGCTACATCATCCGGTACCATCACCTGTGTCCCCTCCAGTGCGGTAGCAAGGACTCCAAAGGCCATAGCCAAGCGATGATCCCCTCTGTGATTGAGCGTCACACTATCGGGGATCGTTTCACGTGGAACGCCCGTGTAGGTAAAGCCGTCCGGCGATAGTCTGACGAAGGCATCAGCTGACCAGCCGAGAGAGTGTGCGATAGAGAGGGACGCACCGAGACGATCCGACTCCTTGTAGGCCAGTGAGGACAGTCCCTTAAAAGTGGCAGGCACTCCTAAGCCAATCACTGTGGCAAAGAGAGCAGGGAAGAGGTCAGGGTTTTGAGACAAGTCAAAACTTAATGGCAGCTCTACCTCAGTCGGTTCATTACATCGGTTCAGTCGCACAGAGTGATCAGTCGTAACAACGTCCAGAAATGGCATGAAAAAGTCAAGCACTCGGGCATCCGGATGGGGAGAATTAGGATTCAGCTCCTTCAAAACCACCATTTGGATCTCCGGATGGAGCGTTTGCAACTCCAGCCAAAAAGCAGCGGAGGAGTAATCGACTGGGAGGGTCAGATCATCAGGATTGAGAGTTACCAAACCTGTATCACGTGTAGGCTCAAACTTAATCCGATCCGCATCCCAAGCGAGATCTATACCGATCTGACTGAGACAGTCGATCGTCAGAGCGATATACCTTGAACTGGGATCAGAATGCTGTCTCCGGATACTCAAAGGATAGTTTTGAGCTACCGAAAAATAGATTATTGCCGAGACAAATTGACTTGACTCCCACGCTCTTGCGTCTACTTCTGTTTCACGTGGAACCACCTGGCATCGTGAGTTGACAATCCACCGGTCGTCCGTACGATCAATCGTGACTCCCCTTCTCTGCAGAAAGTCGAGGAGCGGACCCATAGGGCGACGGAGCAGCTGAGGATCCGTAAGATGAAAGACCGTTCTGCGCGGTTCGGCTGCACCAAGAGCCAGTAGGAACCGAGCGACGCTGGCAGAGGCTGTGAGGGTGATGTCGGACTTTCCCGAGAGAAGCGCCTGGAGACCATCATAGATGGTGTAGAGGTCCTCTGGGGCATCTGTACTCAAGAGATCCCTATGGGGCATCTGATTGACTCCCCTACCCCGCCGAAGGAGGTAACAGGAGATCAATGAGCGAATGCCCTCACTCTTCGACAGAGGGAGGTTTACCTCAATAGACGAGGCAAAAGCCGTTTTCGTGAGCAACTTCATAGTCACAAATATAGTAGAAAGTCCCGTTCCCACCCCGATTAGAAGCGACTTTTCTCACATTAGATACAGGGCTGACGCATTTAGGCGTTAGGGTAATCATATACAAAGGGGGGTCATGCGGGAGGCAGAAGGGTGCTCGCCCCATAGGCATCGGTCATCTGCGAAGTGGTGACCGATGTACAGAAGGCCGTCCCCTGCCCTTCCGACCCTTGCGGGTCGCCGAACAGAAATCACCCATACCGAAAACCACGCAAGGGCACTGCGCTGGTAGTCCTCTACTCAAGCAGTACGACACCTAATCGGACGGGTCTAACGGCGCAAGCGACAGGTATTTAGTAAGTAGCGTCTGAGGACATAAAAAAGGTTCGCAAAGCTGACGAAGCGGAGCTTTGCGAACCTATAGATTTCTGACTGTAGATCAGAGGAGATGCTTGAGCGTGTCAGCCTCCAGAGAGGTGGCGCCAAAGCGGAAGAGTTCGGGGGTGAGCCACTCATCACCAAGCACCTCCTTGAGGATGCAGAGGTACTTGAGCGCCTCCTCCGTCGTACGCACTCCACCGGCAGCCTTGATCCCTCTCTTGAGACCAAATTGATCGTAGTACTGCTTGACGATAGAGGCCATGATGTAGATCGCCTCGGGCGTGGCACCGGGGTACCCCTTTCCTGTAGAGGTCTTGATGAAGTCTGCATCGCAGAAGAGGGCGAGGATGGACGACTTAACGATATTCTCAGGCGTCTGGAGGGCTCCGGTCTCAAGGATCACCTTTAGGATCACATCCTTGGCGGCCTGTCTCTGCTCCTGCAGCTGGTCACAGACGGTCTCGTAGTCACCGGCAAGGAAGGCACCGACCGGGAGCACAATGTCGATCTCCTCCGCCCCATCGTGGATGGCGAGGGCTATCTCAGCCACCTTGATCTCAAGGAAGGTCTGCGACGAGGGAAAGCCACCCGCCACGCAGGTGATATGGCACTGCTCAACGGTGAGATTCTCCTTGATCACCTGAGCAAAGTTGGGATAGACGCAGATACTTGCCACCGGGGTAATGTCAGGGTGGTCATCATCCAGCTTATTGACCTGCTGCGTCAGCTTATAGATCTTATCCTCGTTGTCCTCAGAGGTAAGCGAGGTGAGGTCGATCATACTATGGATGAGGTTGATATTATCTCTGGTATCAAGCTCCTTATAGTGCTTGTCAACACACTCCTGCACCTTTGCCGTCACCTCCTCCATACTGAGGTCAAAGGTAAACTTTCCGAAGGCCTCACTGTACTTGTCCTGTGAGGGGAAGAAGTCGGTATCGTGGTGATTATGACTCATGGTTGTATAATTTGGGATTGGATAAATGTCTGAATTTGTCGCGAGCTGTCTTCTTAGCTATATTCCTCTCAAGGGCCTCCGTAAGATCGCAATCGGTCTGATTGGCAATGCAGGCGAGGACCCAGAGGACATCAGCGAGTTCGTCTGCCAGATGCTCCTTGGAGAGATCGTCTGTGGACTTTGCACTCTGATCCCCATAGGTGCGCGCCATTACACGCGCCACCTCTCCCACCTCCTCAGTCAGCTGCGCCATATTGGTGAGAGGGGAAAAGTAGCGGACCCCATAGTCGCGGATCCACCGGTCGACTATCGACTGGACCTCTCTAAGAGTGGGGCTGGGTGTGTCAGTCATCGGTTTCGCGAGTCTATGCAAATGGTCACAGGGCCGTCATTGAGTAGCCGGACCTTCATATCGGCCCCAAAGACCCCTTTCTTCACCTCTGACCCGAGTTCTGCAGATAGAGCCTGCGCCATAAGGTCATAGAAAGGCTCTGCCTCTGGGCCCTTCGCAGCATGGACGTAGGAGGGTCTATTGCCCTTCTTCGTCGATGCAAGGAGAGTAAACTGGCTGACCAGCAGGATCTCCCCACCGATGGACCGGATGTCCTTATTCATCACCCCATCCTCGTCGTCAAAGATACGCAGGGCAATGATCTTGCGGACCAAATAGTCCATGTCCTCGGCGGTGTCGCCAACCTCCACTCCCTGTAAAACCAGCATCCCGGGACCGATCGATGAGATCACTGACCCATCGACCGTCACGGACGCCTCGCTCACACGCTGAATAACTGCTCTCATAGTCCAAAGATACCACTTTAGGACAAATTGGAGGTCGGCACAGAAAAGAAATCAGGGCTGACGCATTTGATCATCACCGCTAAAGAGCGTGCACCACTGTCGGGGTGGATTGTCCCGCGCTCCAAAAGGAGGTGAATGACTTATGTAAACACCTCCGCACCTCTACCTTACAATTTTGGGATTTTCGGGTATTATCCACCGCTGATTATGCCTCTGCCCCTGCAAGGCGTGATGGGCTTAAGCTTTAGGGTAATCGCATACAGACGGGTGTTCATCCGTGAGGCACCCGAAGGGTGCTCGCTCCATAGGCATCGGTCAAGGCTCGAAGTGCCGACGACTGATGTATAAGCATTCGTATTTTGACTCGACCCCTTGCGGGTCGACAGAATGAGGGGGCACCGCGCAGCTACTCGCTGTCGGGGTGGAAGTAGTCCCAAACGAGGCGCGCCTTGGCAGGACCAATAGCCTCTGTCAGTTCGTCCGGGGAGACAGACTCGCGTATCCGCTTCACTGACTTGAAGGTACGGATCAGCTTCTTCTGTGTGGCGGGGCCGATACCTGCAATGGCATCGAGCTCAGAGGAGATCGACTTCTTAGCATGGACATTTCGGTGGAAGGTGATGGCGAAGCGGTGGACCTCATTCTGTATCCTCTCAAGGAGGTGAAAGACCTGCCCGCGCTGCATAATGCCGATCACCTGAGGCGGATCTCCATAGAGCACCTCACTGGTGCGGTGGCGGTCGTCCTTGGCGAGACCGAGGATCGGTATCTCTACCCCCACTTCGTCAAGCGCCTTTCGCACCACCCCCATCTGTCCCTTGCCTCCATCGGTGATGATGAGGTCGGGGAGCTCCTCCCCCTCGTCACGCAGGCGGCTGTAGCGACGCACCACCACCTCGTGCATCGAGGCATAGTCATCCGGTCCCTCGACGGTCTTGATGTGGAAGAGTCGGTAGTCCTTCTTGGAGGGGACGCCGCCCTTAAAGACGACACAGGCGGCCACCGGCTCCGCTCCTTGGATATTGGAGTTATCTAAGCACTCCACGTGCCACGGGAGCGTAGGCAGACCGACCGAGCTCTGCAGGTCTCGCAAGATCTGCATATTGTGCTGGGCAGGGTTGAGCTTCTCCGCCTGCAGATCCTTATCCTTGATGAACTGATCCACATTGTGCTGGCTCAGGTCCAGGATATGCTTTCGGTCGCCCCTCTGAGGGATTGAGACGCGATAGGCAGAGAGGTCGAGGTACTCCGGCATGAGGGGGAGAATGAGCTCGCGAGTGCCCTCCAGCGGCAGCGAATCAAGCAGATCCTTCAGGACGGAGGCAAAGAGCTCCACATCCTCCTCCTCTATCCCTCGACGATACTCCATGGTTCGCCCCGAGATGATCCGCCCGTCCCTCGTCAGCAGGTAATTGACGAAGAAGGAGCGTCTCGAAGAGCCATAGGTAGCCACCAGCGCATCACCGATGACGTTGCTCATGATGGTGCTTTTCCCCTGGTAGTTCTCCAGCGTATAGAGCATATTCTGCATCTGCAGGGCTGTCTCAAAGTCCAGCTCCTCGGATGCCTTTGTCATCACCTCCTTGATATCCCGCTTCACCTCCGTAATATGCCCTCGCAGGATCTCCTTAGCCGCCCGTACGTCCCTATCGTAGTCCTCCTCCGTCTGCAGACCTTCGCAAGGCCCCTTACAGCGACCGATGTGGTACTTCAGGCAGACACGGAATTTCCCCCGCTCAATATTCTCCGGAGAGAGGTTATACGAGCAGGTACGAAACTTGTAGAGCCGGCGGAAGAGCTGGACCAGCTGATACGCCATCGACTTATTGGGATAGGGACCATAGTACTCCGTACTGCCGCCCTGCTCCGGCTTGTGTGTGGTCCCAAAGCGCGGGAAGCGCTCCCTCGTGACGTAGATATAGGGGTAGAAATTACCATGCTTGAGCATGATGTTGTAGGGCGGCTGGTGCGTTTTGATGAGGTTATTCTCAAGCAAGAGCGCATCTGTTTCCGTCTGGACCACGATATACTCCACGGTCTCAAAGACGCGCAGCATTGCCCGAGCGTTGGGTCGGTCCGACTCGCGCTGGAAGTACTGCCCCACCCGCTTGCGGAGATTTTTTGCCTTACCGACGTAGAGCACCTTATCCTCCTTGTCGCGGTAGATGTAGACTCCGGGCGACTCGGGGATCACGGATAGGCTGTTGCGTATGTCTTTCTTGGCTATCAGCATAGGGTTCCACGTGAAACAAAGAGGGCTATCGTCCCATGAGTATCAGGAGGATATTGATATCCGAGGGGCTGATGCCGGGGATCCGGGAGGCCTGACCGATGGTCTCCGGACGGATGCGGTCGAGCTTCTGCCGCGCCTCGGTCGAGAGCGACTGGATGGAGAGGTAGTCAAAGTGCCCGGCAATGCGGATGTCCTCTAAGTGGCGAGCCTTCTCGGCTGCCTGATGCTCGCGGGCAATGTAGCCGGCATACTTCACCTCCACCTCTATCGTCTCCTTCACCTCCTCCGCCAGCTGCCCCTGCTCGAGGAAATTCGCCAGCTGTGGGACAAAGGGGACCAGTCCATCAAGCGTGATACGGGGGCGAAGGATCACCTCACGGAGCCTCTGCGGATGCCTCAGCGGAGTCTCCCCTACCCGCTCGAAGTATGCCGCGAGGTCGGGCTTGTCGGCTACGGAAGTGTCCCTCAGCAGCTCCTCAAAGCGATCGATCAGCGCCAGCTTCGCCTCCAGTCGCCTCTCACGACTCGCGTCGACCGTCCCAAGCTCTATCCCCCTGGGCGTTAGTCGTCTGTCGGCATTGTCCTGCCTCAGGAGGATGCGGTACTCTGAGCGACTGGTAAACATCCGGTAGGGCTCGTCCACCCCCTTCGTCACTAAGTCATCGATCAGCACCCCAATATAGGCCTCGTCCCGAGCGAGGGTAAAAGTATCGGTAAGGGACTGGGCAACGAAGTGAGCATTGACCCCGGCAACGAAGCCCTGCCCGGCCGCCTCCTCGTAGCCTGTCGTGCCATTGATCTGACCGGCAAAGAAGAGCCCCTTGACCAACTTCGTCTCCAGCGTGTGATGCAGCTGCGTCGGGTCGAAGAAGTCGTACTCGATCGCATAGCCGGGCCGCATGATCGTCGCATCCCGCAGCGCCGGGATCTGCCGGATCGCCTCCTCCTGCACTTCTATGGGGAGCGAACTGCTGAAGCCATTGAGGTAATACATCGTCGTGTCGGCACCCTCCGGCTCGAGGAAGAGCGGGTGGTGATCCTTCCCGGCAAAGGTGACGATCTTCGTCTCTATGCTGGGGCAGTAGCGAGGTCCTATGCTGTGTATTTGGCCATTGTAGAGCGGCGCCTCATCGAGGTGACGCCGCAGCACCTCGTGGCTCGCAGGCGTCGTCTCCGTCAGGAAGCAGGGCCTCTGGGGCGTCTCCAGTCGGGACACCTCGGGGAGGAAAGAGAAGTGGTGCCATCCCTCCTCACCATCCTGACGCTCGCAGAGGTCAAAGTGTATCGTCCGACCATCCAGCCGTATCGGCGTACCGGTCTTCATCCGATCGGTCCTGAAGCCCAGCCCGGCGATCTGCTCCGAGAGGCGGAGCGAGGCCGGCTCTGCGATGCGTCCCCCAGGGATCTGCACGCTGCCGATGTGCATCAGGCCATTGAGGAAGGTCCCATTGGTGAGGATCACAGCCCTCGCCCTTATCCTAAGCCCCATGGCGGTGACTACGCCGGTGACCGCCCCACCCTCCCCACCCTCCCCACCCTCGTGGAGCAGCTGCACGACAGCATCCTGCCAGAGGGAGAGGTTGGGCGTCTGCTCGAGATAAGTTCGCCACAGGTGCGAGAAGCGGCCCCTATCGCTCTGAGAGCGGGGGCTCCACATCGCAGGTCCCTTGCTCCTATTGAGCATCCGAAATTGCATCGACGACCTATCGGTGATGATCCCCATCAGACCGCCGAGGGCATCCAGCTCGCGCACGATCTGCCCCTTGGCGATGCCCCCCACGGCGGGGTTGCACGACATCTGGGCGATCTTGTCGAGATCCATGGTGATGAGGAGGGTACGCGAGCCGAGCATGGCAGCCGCATGGGCCGCCTCACAGCCGGCATGGCCGGCACCGACCACGATAATGTCATAGGATAGTCTCATACCTACAAAGATACGCAGATTTGCGCCGTCGCGTGACACCTGTCCCGGCAGCGCCATGGCTGACGTATTAGGGCATTAGGGTAATTGAGAATGGCACTTCGTGCAACAGTCTCTAATCATATACCAAGGGGGGCACATCCAGGAGGCTCCCGAAGGGTGCTCGCTCCATAGGCATCGGACATCCGCGAAGCGGTGACCGATGTGCCGAGGCTCGCCCCTACCCCTTCGACTCCTTGTGGGTCGCCGAGCAGAAATCCCCCTTTCCAGCGACCCCGCCAGGGTTTCGCACTTGTTGCCTATTCAAGCAGTGCGACACCCTGGCGGAGTCGTATATCTTTCCTGAGGTCTTCTTTCCCGTGGGCCTCGGCACTTCGTGTCTCGACACGCGGGCCAGGAAGCGATGATCCCTACGGGGCACTGCCCCTGCGGGATCGGGTGCATCATAAGTATGCGTCACCCCTGACCGGGCTTGTCCCCCTGGTGAGGTGCCCTCACGGTGGTGCACCGGTTAGTTGTGTCCCGCAGTCATTCGGTCGATGACTGACTCGAGGGCGCCGGTGCCTTGGTACTTGTCCTTGGAGCTATTGAAGCGGTAGGAGATGGTGAAGGCAATACGTGGTGGCACGTGTTCGGTGGACTCCATCACACTGTACCTGGTGGCGGTACGTACGGAGTGGGTGGTATTGAAGAGGTTGCTGATGGAGAGGGTGGTGAGGAGATTTTTCTCCTTGAGCCACTGCTTGGAGATCTCGGCGTAGCTGGTGAGGATGGGGGCGGTGAACTCCATATTGTCTTCGTTGCCAAATGGGGTGTAGCCAACGTTGAATACCATGCTGATATCCCTGGGGAGCGTCAGTTGGTTGGCCACGCTGAGGGCGAGGGTGGGCTTGCGATTGGTGATCCGCTCCTCAAAGTTCCAGAGGTCGTAGCCGATCATCTTGGAGAGGCGCAGGGTGAAGGTGGGCTTCCACCACTTGATCGTAGGGCTGGCTACCATCGCCGCCGAGAGAGCATGGTGTGGAGGGGCGTTGACGGTCTTGTATAGGGTGATATAGGGCCGCACGACTCCGGTGGTGGGGTCGGTAAAGAGGGCGGTCTCCGGGGTGAGACAGTCGCGGCTATAGGTGTGGCTGAGGATGGTGGTAAGCCAGCTCTTACTGAGGGTGAGAGCCGTGGAGTAGTCGATGGCGTCCTTGAGGTTGGGGTCGCCCACCTTGTACTCGTATCGGCTCACGTAGAGGTACTGTGGCTGCAGCTGTACGTAGCTTGGTCGATTGATCCGGCTCCTGAAGGAGAGCTCGGTGCGCACACCCCAGAGGCGACCTGAGACTGCCAGTGTGGGGAATAGGTTGGTGGTGGTATGGCTCTTATCGGGATCCAATACCCCCTTATCGATATACTTATTCTCGAGGTGCTCCATGCGTAAGCCTGCGGTGGCGCTCCACTCGGAGGCTATCTTGCGCTGATACTCTAAGTAGAGAGCCAGCAGCTGCTCTCGCTGCTCGGTATCGAGGTCGGTGAGACTGAGGCTGGCATCGAGATGATTGTAAAAGCGATTATGGACCTTAGAGTACTCCCCACCCATCTCGAGGCGTCCGCCCCAGAGTGGTCCGGAGATGTCCAAGCGTCCTCCTGCAGACTGGTACTTCGCCCCATGGCTATTCTCCACACCGGAGAGTTCGTACGCCTCGGTATGCCCCTCAGCAGCTCTCTCGGTGGAGTGGCTCATACCGGTCTGGAAGTAGTCGAGGTCGATCTGTGCCTTCCAGTCCCCAAACCTCCTGAGGTAGTAGAGGTTGGGGCGGTGCGAGGCATTCCATGGCTTGAGGGTCTGTGACTTGCCAAAGTAGCGCTCTACCGCCTCTGGTGTGGGCCTGAGGTGGTTGCTGGTGAGGTCGGAGAACATCCAGGAGTCCTCCTTATCGGCGGCAATGCGGTATCTGAAGCCTGCGCTCTGCACCTCATCTTCGTAATTGATGCCCACCGTATACTCCTGTGTCTGTACACCCTCCTTGTGCTTGGTGGTGGATTGGTTGATCCACTCGCTTTGATCGGTTTTGCCGTGTGTGCGCAGGGAGGGGAAGGAGTGATTGGTCTGCTCGTCCTTGTACATAACACTGGTGAAGAAGTCCCAGTTATTGAGCCGATAATTGAGCCGAAGGTAGGGCTGATAACCCATGGGGCTACCTATCTGATTATTTAGATCGAGCTTTACCTCGCCGCTGAGACCGGTGCCCTGCTCGCGCTTGGTGTAGATCTTGATCACCGACTCGGTGGAGGAGCTGTACCTGGCACCGGGATTGGTGAGCACCTCTATGTCGCGGATGAGGTAGGGCTTGAGGTTGCGCAGCTGATTGGGGTCGGTCATCAGTCGGTCGTTGATGTAGATGATGGGGGTCCCCTTGCCGGCTACCCGCACTTCGGTACCCTCGATCTCGACGAGTGGCACGCCTCTGAGCACACTATAGACGTCCGATAGATTTGCGAGCGGTGAGGCCTCTATGGAGGTGCTGATGCCGCCGGCGACCATCCGGTGTGGGATACGATTGGCGGTGACGGAGAGCTCCTCAAGCTCTAAGGCACTCTCCTGTAGTATGATCTTGTAGTCGGTGGAGCTTTCGCACCTCACCTCCTTGGGGGTGAAGCCGATCAAGCTTGCCTCAAGTAAGAGGGGCAACTGATGCTGCTCGATCTGTAGAGTGAAGGAGCCATCGTCACGGGTTACGCCTCCTGTGAGCACCTTGGTGCCGTCAATACTTTTCACCTTGATGGTGGCGTAGGGGATGGGCTCCCCGGCTTCGTCATACACTACTACACGGAGATCTAGTGCCGAAACTTCCAGGCTCCCTACCATCATCAGCAGGGAGATCAATAAAAATAATCGCTTCATTATACTTATCTACTGTGTACTGAATCGCCTCCCCTTATCACTAGCAAAGGTAGGTACTATCGCTCGCAACTCAGTTGCAGACTTCTGGAAGTTAATCAAATGCGATCTGAGGCGTCGCTTTCGGTCACTCCTACCAAAGCCTCAGGGAAATCTCTAATACCGATATTAGTGATGCCTAATACCGATATTAGTGATCACTAATATCGGTATTAGATCAAGCGCCTATCCACCGGGCATTGGACACCGTTCTATTATGGTCTCCACAGCAAATGCGATCTCTTTCTCCTCTCCCTCCCAGTTCAGCAGACTGCGAACCGGCCTTATTATGTTCGCCAAACATTATCTTTGTCAAACATAGTTTTTCGCAGAGCAAAATTCATTAGTGATTTTGTGTGTTGGTACCGATCAAGTTATTATCTTTGCAAAAGATAATGTTTGACAAAGATAATTATTGAGGGTATGAAATTTATAGACAGAGTAGAAGAAACAGCAGCGCTCAAGCGCACGCTAAGCCTTAGCCGGCCTGTGCTGATTGTGATTTATGGTAGGCGGCGCATCGGAAAGTCAGAGCTCATCAAGCATGTTTTGACAGAGCAGGATGTATACCATCTGAGCGAAGAAGCACAGACTCAGCAACAGATCGACTCCTTTGCCAAGACTGTTTCTTTTACGTTTGACGGCTTTGATCGAGTATCCTACAACGACTGGGAGACAGTGCTTACCTGCGTCAATCTATATGCAGGGGATAACACATCGGTCTGCTTAGATGAGTTTTCCTACCTCGTAAAGAGCGATCCCTCACTGCCCTCCATCATCCAAAGATTAGTGGACAACAAAAGGCTGAAATACAATCTGATCCTGTGTGGTTCCTCCCAGCTGATGATGCACTCACTGGTCCTCAATGAGAAGTCTCCTCTATATCAACGCTGTGCGTGGCAGCCCAAGCTAAAGCAACTGCGCTTGCCTTATATAAAAGAAGCCTTGCACTGCTCTGACCAAGAAGCCATAGAAGAATATGCTATTTGGGGCGGTGTGCCTCGCTACTGGGAACTTCGTGCCGACTATAACAGCATGGAAGAGGCGGTGCGCCATCTGCTAGTCAATAACTATGGCACACTGTACGACGAACCAACTCGGTTGCTCCGTGATGAGCGTAGAGATACGGCTACGTCTTTCTCCCTGCTTACTACGGTGGGCAATGGAGTAAATCGTATTTCGGAAATAGCCGGTCGCATGCAGCAGCCTGCTACTAACCTCTCCCAGCCCATCAGCATACTGACCGACTTGGGCTATGTGGAGAAAGATATCCCCTTTGGGGACAACCCAAAGAGCAGCAAAAAAGGACTGTATCGCCTTGGTGACAACTTCCTCTCCTTTTACTACAGATTTATCAATCCCAATAGATATCTTATCGAGCTAGACCGCCAGGATCTCGTAATGGATATCATCCGTAAGGACTTCAGTACATACGTTGGTCAGATATGGGAAAAGATTTGTCGCGACTTCGTCACAGGTAATGAAATCGATGGTGTAGTCTATGGCATCGCCTCACGGTGGTGGGGCGGCATACCCAAAGAGAATGGTAGCAACGACTATGAGCAGGTGGAGCTTGACCTTGTAGCTGAGTCGATAGACAAGAAGCACATCCTCGTGGCAGAGTGTAAATGGCGAGAGCGTGACGAGGCACAGAGCGTATATGAGCAATTGACAAGCCGTGCCGGCCGCTTACCCTTCGTAAAGAAGGGGCAAAAGGTACACACGATATTGTTCCTCAAAACAGAAACAAAGGCAGACGTCCCCTGTTATTATCCTAAAGACATCATAGCGTCTATGCTTCCATAAGATACCTCCTAAGGCCACTCGTCTATGATTGGGTTTCTGACCCGCGAGGGCGTCACACTATCAGACGGCAGCGTGGCACCCCTCCCCTATCCCATCACGCCATAGCCTATCTCAGGAGAGGGGGAGCCGAGGGCGTATGTGACTGGTCGCTACTTCAGGTAGGCCTCAGCGAGCGAAACCCAGTAATTGGCTCCGATGGGGAAGATCTCTTGATCCAGGATATACTTGGGATGATGCACCATCGGGGTATCCCCATTTCCAATCATCAGGTAGGAGCCCGGCTTCTCCTGGAGCATAAAGGCAAAGTCCTCACTACTCATAAAGGAGGCAGCCGGGTTGACTACATTCTCTGCACCATAAGTATCTATCGCTACCTGGGTGGCAAAGGCAGTCTCCTCGGGGGTATTGACGAGTACAGCCCCGGGCTGACCCTCTCTGATCTCGTAGGTACAGCCATAGCACTCTGCCTGGGCCTTGGTGATCTCACGGATGCGACGCAGCACCAGCTCCCGATCCTCGGCAATCATATTGCGTATTGAGAGACGTAGGATGGCACTATTGGCAATCACGTTTCCCGCATTTCCAGCGATAAAGGCCCCGATGGTGACGACGGCATTGTGCCAGGGGCTGAGGTTGCGTGAGACGATGGTCTGGAGTGCCATCACGAGCGAAGCCCCTGCCACCACGGGGTCGATACTCAGCTCGGGCATAGAGCCATGCGAGCCCTTACCGACCAACTCTATCTCCCAATTGTCCACGGCCGACATGGTGGCTCCCTCACGGAAGTAGAGCTTACCCTTCTCGAGACCGGGGATATTGTGCATCGCGTATACGGCATCCACCGGGTACCGCTCGAATAGCCCATCGGCAATCATGCCGGGGCTGCCCTGCATGGTCTCCTCGGCGGGCTGAAAGATAAGGGTCAGGGTGCCACTGAAGCGCTTGGTGTCGATCAGGTACTTAGCTGCTCCCAGCAGCATGGCGGTATGCCCATCGTGCCCACAGAGGTGCGACTTGCCCTCAATGACGCTTCGGTAGGGGAGCTCATTGACCTCCTCTATGGGGAGTGCGTCAAATTCCGCCCTTATACCGAGGTTCTTGGAGCCGTTGCCCACCTTGAGCGTAGCCACTAATCCCGTGGTACCGATACCCTCCTCCACCTCATAGCCCATGGCTCGAAGCTCAGAGGCAATGTACTTGGCGGAGTTGACCTCCTCGAGAGCCACCTCGGGATGCTTATGCAGATGCTCTTGCCACTCCCTCATCTTGGGGGCGAGGGCCTCTATCTCTTTTCTAACTTTCATGGGCTTTTACTCAAAACGAAATGGGGGAGTGTACGAAAACGGTGGTGTAGATCACAGCAACGGTGAGCAGCACCGGACTTCCTCGGGGGTGGGATCAGGTGGTAAACTTGGCCGGGAGGGTCGGCATAGCGCCTGCCTGAGTGCAGACGTAGGCGGAGACCTCGACAGCCCTCCGGTGCGCCTCCGAGACAGACTTTCCCCTTATGATACTCGCCACAAAGGCGGCAGTGAAGGAGTCCCCGGCTCCGACGGTATCGGCAACCTCGACCTTAGGCGTCGCCTGGTAGGTCATGCTCTCCGGGGTAAAGATGTAGCTGCCATTGACCCCGCAGGTCAGGATCAGCATCCGGAGGTGGTACCGATTGAGTAAGTCCCGGCACGTGCTCCGGAGGTCGGTGCCGGGATAGCCGAGCAAGCGGCTGATGACGATCAGCTCTTCATCATTAATCTTCA
The DNA here is from genome assembly GCF_001808555.1 of Porphyromonas sp. HMSC065F10. GTDB lineage: Bacteria > Bacteroidota > Bacteroidia > Bacteroidales > Porphyromonadaceae > Porphyromonas_A. Next base: position 22,477 of record NZ_KV793801.1, on the reverse strand, counting down.
GCACGTTGCACTTCTTCATCGACTGATCGAGGATCTCCTTGGTGAAAAACCCCTGCCGGAGATTCACGTCAAAGACGATCAGAGTGTCCTTCTCCTTGGGCATCTCTTCGATGAAGCGGTTGATGGTCGCGCGAGAGACGCTGCTCCTCTGCGCCAGAGAGCCGAAGCAGACGGCAGTGGTCCTCTGTGCGAGAGCCTTGAGGTCGGACGTAAAGGGGATATTGTCCCACGCCACACCCTCCCGGATGACATACTGAGGCACGCCGACCTGATCTATCTCCACCTGCACCGTACCGGTCGGGTAAGGGACGGTGGCGATATGGGTGCCGAGCCCTTTGGCACTGAAGTTATCCAGGATCTCACTGCCCAGAGCGTCCTCCCCGACGGCGCTGACGACACAGCCGGGAAGACCGAGCCGGGAGACATGGTAAGCAAAGTTGGCGGGTGCACCACCGATCTTCTTTCCCTCGGGGAGTAGATCCCAGAGGACCTCGCCAATCCCGACGACCATTTTCTCTTGATTCATAATAAACTGGCTAATGGGGGTGTTAGATCCGAAGTCTATACGGAGCGGATCTACCGGAAGCGGAAGTCATCCAGCATCAGAGCGACATCGGAGGCACCGCCCAGCTTGATGGCAAGCATCTCCCGCGCGGGATCCGTATTGAGATCGACGGAGGTGAGGTCCAGCGTGACCGTGATCCACTGCCCTCGCGTGTCGATGGTCCCCTTGTAGAGATTTCGCGGCTCAGCCCGAAGCACCTTATCGTGCGATGACGCGTCACCGAGATTGTAGCAGACGTAGCTCTGCTGCCCATTGGTGCCAAGCCGATCACCATAGACATTGACCGAGAGGGAGCGGGCGGAGCTGGCGCCCTTGAGCAGAAAACTGAGCAACCTCGCCCCGGAGGGTATGGCACCCTTGAAGGAAAGGAGGTAGTCGTTGCCGCTCAGCTGCTTGACGACTGAGAGGACCTGCCCCCGATCGGGAAAAGCGTGGTCGCGAGAGAGGATCGCATAGGAGCGGAGACCCTGCTTGCCGAGCGCGGCGCGGAGGTCAGGCTCGCTCTCGCAGTCAGCCCCGGGGAAGAGAAGCCCCTCACTCGGCTTAGTACCGGGACCCGGAGTGACGGGTCCCTCCTGCGGGATGTCGCTCTCCCCTACCCTCAGCACCACATCATCGATACGCCAGAGCGCTTCTTGGTACTCTCGGCTCTTGTAGACGAAGGCAAAGCGTACCTGCTTTTGCCCGTAGACAAAGTTGGGGAGGGGAATCGAATTGGGCACAAAGTCCTCCGACCCTGCTGCGGGGTACTTGGGGATCTCCAACCGCGTCCAGCGCGCCTCCTCGGGGTAGTCGGGCGTGATCTCCTCCGTCGTCACGTAGAGCATCTGCTCCTCGGACGGACGCTTTCCCCGGCTGATACTGTGGACAAAGGAGAGAGTCGCCCCTGAGACGTCAGTGAAGTCAAAGGCGGGGGACATCAGGAGGATCTTTGTCATCCCTATGCGGCGACCGGTGACGACGGCGCACCCCTCCTTAGCCTCAAATCCGATCCCCTTGCCGATGATCGTGTGGTTGGTCATCTCTCCGAGGGAGGAGTCGAAGTGCTCCTCCAGCAGGATGGACTGCTTAGGGGAGAGCTCGGGGTCGATGATGATGTCCCCCTCGATCGTACCGCCCTCCACAAAGGAGCGGATAGAGGCTGAGAGATCGCCGGTGGCCGGCTCGGAGGGGGAGCGCTTGAGGTGCAGGATGATCTCGTAGTACTTGCCACTCTCCGTCTCGGTGACCCCGCTAATGGCGGGCTCCGTGAGGAGGATGGACTTGGTCCCCACCTCGATCTGTATCTTGTGCGTGGGATCACCGATGGTCTCCCCGGGTAGGATGTAGGTGAGGAAGGTATTGCCGATCCGTGACGATGGGAGCGGGTGGACAGCGGTCCCCGGATCGATGGTGCCACTCCGCTTCTCCATCAGTCCACCGGAGCGGTAGCCCTGCAGCTCCACCCTCGCATCGGAGAGGTCAAGCCCCTCGATCTCGGAGACGAGGCGGACCCGCAGCTGCGAGAGACGGTGAGAGAAGGAGAGCTCCACCTGCGTCTCCCCCCGGACTCCCTTTCCCTCCCCATAGAGTAGAGGACACTGGTCTCGCAGGTCAAAGGAGACAGATCCCCCACCACCGTAGCTGTAGGGGTAGTAGGCGTGGAAGGTCTCCCCCTCAGGAGCCATGGAGATACGCCGATCACCGCGAGGGACAAAGGTGCCGTCCCCATGCGCCGTGACGTAGGGGACATCGGTCTCTCGTGAGGAGAAAATCCCGATCTGATCGCCCGCCTCCCACCGATCGTTGAGGACACGGAGGAGGGGCACCGTAGCGACAAAGTCGGGGTAGATACGCCCCTCGGGCTCCTTGATCAGCTCCGCCTGCTTTTGGCACGCAGGAAGGAGTAGTAGGAGGGTCAGGAGCGTGAGGTAGGAGAGTTTATTCATAACCGTGAGAGGACATCAGCGATCTGCTCGCCTATGCCGATGGTGTAGCCCTGGTGGAAGTAGACGACACGATTGAAGGTATCGGCAACAATCACCACTGGGTAGTCGAGCGGCAGGGAGCGCTCCAGACCCTCTGCAAGCGCCTTATCCAGCCCCTGGGTATCTACACCCCAGGCAGCCCCCGGGAGGAGGCCGTGGAGCGCCTCAGAGGGCTTCTGTCGCGTGAGCACGACGGTCGAGATGGGTAGCTTGCCGGACCGGTCAGCGATGGCGCCGAGGTCGCGGAGGATGTGGTCGGACGGCTCATGGGCATCGCGTGCCAGCACGAGGAGGTAGTAGCCCCGTCCGGTGGTGCTGAGGAGAGAGCGCTCCTCGCCCGAGAGATCCTCGTAGAGCGACTCTGAGTCAAAGTTTCCGATCACTGCCAGAGCGCCCTCCTCCCGGTCGAAGTCGATCGCCATAGGCTTCTCGCAACTCATCCTGCGGATGGAGGCGAGGACGGTGCCGTCGGCAAGCCTGCTGCCGGTGAGGAGGAAATTGTCCGGATAGAGGAGCGACTTGCCCTGCAGGTCGGTGTAGGGGACCATGTCATCGAAGTAGTAGGTGCTCATCTGTCCATCGGCAGGGTCAAAGTAGCCGACGGTGAAGTGAGACGTGTAGTGGGGCGTGCGGACGGTATTCGTCCCCTGCTCGTAGGTGAGCTGTAGGGGGCAGTCGGTAGTGGACTCCTTCTCCTCCTTTAAGAATGGGATCACCCGCTCCCTACCCTCGTCATCGCGGTAGCGGACAACGCTGTTGCCGAAGTCAAACCACGCCGGCACCTTAGCCGTGCGGAGCAGTCGGATCAGCAGGACGGTGAGGGAGCGCTGGTTGCCTCGCTGGAGGATCCAGGTGGAGGCGGGCGTCATAGGGAGGTTGAGCGGATTGTACTGCTTGTCGTAGGAGAGCTGTCCCACCCGCTCGAGGATCCGTGTGACCCGCTCCTCTCGGCTGAGCTCCTCACTGCCGAGGATCTGCTCGCAGATCAGATCCAGCTCCGGCTGCTGCGCCGCGACCGGCTCACGGTCCAGGACTCGCGGGCAGTAGATCATCGGCTGCTGCCAGTCGGCGGCGGTGAGATCTCGGTCGAGCACCTGCTCGAGGGCGGTGATGGAGACGTCGTGGAGGTCCTTCTCTGTGAGGGAGGAGAGAAGGAGAAGAGCGTGATGCAGACGACCGCTCTCAGCCGCATGGCGGAGGAAGCTCTCTATCGTGGCGTGGTAGCCGCGGCTCTTGGGGAAGAGGTCAAGGAGCAGGGTGCGATCCTCGCCGGTGGCGCTCAGTTCGTCCGCCAGCGAGGCGGCCTGATCTGCTGTGGGGAAAGTGGAGGTGTAGGCCTCACGGACGGCATCCTCCTCGGCGAGTAGGCGGGCATTCTCTGCCGCCTGGGCCTCGGTGTAGCGGACCTCCGGTGTCTGCTCCACCGGCGGAGTGAGACGCAGGTGCTGCTCTGCCGGGATGGTGTCGAGTGGTCGGAGGGTCAGCTCGAGGGTGCTGCCGCCCTCCTTATTGGTCATCTTCTCCATCGCCACTAAGTCCTTGCCCTTGGAGGCAAAGATCACCACATCCCCGAGACCGAGGTTGGTCACCGCTTCCCCTCTGTCATCAGTCGTGCGGGTGACGAGGGGGTAGAGCTCGGCATAGTTGTAGATGCGGTAGGTGACGGTGGCGCCCTCTACCGGCTTACCGGCCCCGTCCAGGACACGGACGGTCATCGGTGCGGTGCGGATGTAATTGGGCGTCACATTGAGCTCGGTGAAGCAATCGTTCTTGCTCAGCACCTCCTCATCGCCATCGTAGTCACCGAAGGCGGTGGTGTGGAGCATCATCGCCCGCATCACCGGGGCGTCAAACCAAGCATTGTCCAGCACCGGGGCGGGTTCGCTTGCCCCAAGGTAGTGCCACTTACCATCGACCCAAGCCTCTACCCAGGCGTGGTTGTCGTCCGTATGCGCCCAGCGGGGCGTGTAGACCTGTCGCGCCGGGATGCCGACGGTACGGAGCACTGCGACGACGAAGGTACTCTGCTCACCGCAGCGGCCGAGGGCATTCCGCAGCGTGGCTATGGGGCTGGAGGTCCGCCCATCGGAGGGCTGGTAGGTGATGTGCTTATGGGCCCAGCGATTGAGCGCCAGCACCGCCTGCTCCATGGTCATGGTATCGACAAGGGCAGACAACTCATCGTAGTAGGTGGTCCGGAAGTCATCCAGCACCTCGTTATTGACCCGCTTGGGGAGGACAAAAGCGCGGAAGAGCGTCCCGGGGACCTTTTTCCCCCACGGCATCTCCTCCCTTGCCCGCAGCGATACCCAGACATTATCCAGATGGTAGGCAATGCTGTGATCCATCAGGTCCGGCAGACTCATGTAGGCGTAGAGGTAGGTCATGGCGTCCCGCTCCTCGGCGGTCACGTCGAGGAAGCGGAGGGAGTCGGTCGGAGAGACGATGCCGAGGGTGTCGATCTTCGCCTCGAGGGCTTTCTCCGCACGACTCATCACGTCGGAGGGGAAAAGCGACTCGCTCCGACCCCCGCCGCATGAGGTGGCGAGGAGGGTCAGAGCGAGTAGAAGAGTAAGGGGTGTAAGTCTATTCATGGCTAACGGTTTTATTTACAGACCAAAGTTAGCCAGAAAAACTCAACCATCAGAAGCCGAACTGGAACTGCATCCGGATGTGGTGATCCATCGGACCGTGCCCCTCGCCTTGCGGAGCGACGAGGCGGTACTCCAGTTGCCAGCGGGAGAGCTTACTCAGCCAGTGCTGCACACCGAGCGTGCTGGTGAGGAGACTGCCGGTACCCATACCGGTCTTGAGGTAGTCGACGGAGGCGACGAAGTCGTACCGCTTGGTCATGTGTGCCACAGCGGTGAGGTAGGCGCCCTGGCCACTGACCTCGGCATCCTTGCCATACATATACTCAGCCGTAAGGGAGACCGGTTTGGTGGTCAGCTGTACGGCGCCGCTGACGCGGTGACGGATATAGGGCGCACCCGCCTCAACCCCCTTGCCCGCCGCCATTGCGTGGAGCTCGCCACCGAGGTAAGAGGCGTGGAGCGTCAGCATGGAGGTGGGGCGTAGGTAGAGCGCACCGCCATACATCTTAGAGGTGCCAAGGTCGAGGGTGTTCATCCCCTGACCATTCATCACCGCCAGCTTGTAGGAGAGTACCCTGCCCCAGAGGTCACCCGACAGCTCGAGACCAATGTCCCGCCCAGAGGTGCCCGAGTAGAGCGGATCCATCCCCACACCGGCGAAGTAGACCGTCGGCATAGTCCCACCGAGGCTCAGCGGATTGAGGAAGGGAGCCACCTGGTTCTCCAGCCCGAAGGGCGTCTTCATCTGCCCCACCCTCAGACTCAGCTCCGGGGCGAAGCGGTAGGACATATGGAGCTCCTTGAGCATCGCGGGACTATTGAGCTGAAAGAGGACAGCCGCACTCCACCGGTCGGTGATGCGCATCGTCCCCATAAGCTCCGACTTATTGACGCCAAAAGAATTTTTTCCCGGTCCCAAGAGGGCATCGTAGTAGACCTGACCATACCCGTGGATCTCGAGACGCTTTCCCTTATCGAAGTGGTGGTGCCCCTGTGCCGACAGGGCCGGCACCAGCGTCAGGAGGAGAAGGAGTGAGAGTAGTACTTTTTTCATAAGATAAAGAAGTGCATTTAGTGACCTGCAGAGCGCCAGCGACAGAAGCGCTCCTCTGCTATGTCTGTAAGGATAAATAGGATAAATCCGGTGATGCTCAGGACGACGATACCGCCGTACATGTCGATGTAGTCGAAGCGCATCCACGCATCGGTGATGAAGTACCCCATGCCGCGCTCCGTGCCGTAGGTCTCGGTGACAAAGAGGACCGAGATCGCCGTGCCGATGGCGACACGCAGGGTGGAGAGGATATCCGGCAGCGCAGCCGGCAGGAGGATGTACCGCAGGACACGCCACCTATCGGCACCGAGAGAGCGGGCGATGTGAAAGCTCTCCCGGGGGATGTTCGTGAGGCTGTCGCGGACGTTGACGATCACCTGGAAAACCAGGATCAGGACAATCATCGCCACCTTACCGCCGTCCCCCAGCCCGGCAATCAGCATCACGATAGGCAGGAGGGCGAGCTTGGGGATCGGATAGGCGAGGTAGGTGAGGGCGTTCATCGCCCGCCCGAAGGGGCGATAGCTGTAGATCAGCCAGGCGATGACCAGACCGAGCAGCAGTGCCATGGGGATGCCGAGGAGGATCCGATAGAGACTCGCCAGGAGGTGCGGCCCCATCTTCCCCGCCAGAAGTGCCGGCAGATGACGGTATACCACCAGAGGCGAGACGAAGGCCCCCTCTCCGATGAGGAGGTAGGCAACGTACCAGATCACGTTGATCAGCAGCGTGCCGACGAGGAAGCGGTAGGTGATGCTGTCGGGTCTCATGACTTGATCTCCTCTGCGATGCGCTCCGCCGATGCCCCTCTCGTCTCAGAGAGGATGCGTCCCGGCGTGCCACCCATGACGATCACCCGCTCGGCCAGTCCGGCGATCTCCTCCACATTGTGGCTCACGAGGATCGTCGTCAGCCCGAGCCTGCGGCGGAAGTGCTGCAGGAGCGCCCTACTCCGCTCTGCCGTCCCGATGTCGAGTGCCGAGAAGGGCTCATCGAGGAGCAGCAGGTCCGGGTCCTGCACCATCGCTCTCGCCAGAGCGACCCGCTGCTGTTGCCCGCCACTTAATTCGCGCGGATAGCGATCGACGAAGGGGGCGATCTCGAGGGTCTCCAGCACCTCATCCAGGTGGGAGAGATTGGGACACTCCTTTCCCCCAAGCGTATGGGGAAGGAGAATATTCTCTCGCACCGTCATCCACGGGAGGAGAGCCAGTCCCTGAGGGACCAGCGCCACGGAGTGGACCTTGGGGTCAGGGGGCAGATCATCGATCAGCACTGTCCCCTCGTAGTCGGTGATGATCCCCGAGAGGACGTGGAGGAGCGTAGACTTACCGCACCCCGAGGGACCGGTAAGCCCGAGGATCTCTCCGTCCTCAAGTGTGAGGGAGAGATCCTCTGCCGCCACCGTCTCGCCTCGTCGCCCCCTATAGGCGACCGAGAGATGGTTGATCGTCACCCGACTCATAGGCTCGGTTACTGTGGGAGATAAGAGCCGTCGACCAGTCCCTCTCCGGCATAGTCCGCCGGGACGAGGTCATGCTCATGGAGCCAGGTGAGTGTCTCCTCCATATCCTTGTCTGAGGGGAGCACCGCATGACGATAGTCCGGCAGGGTGACCCGGTCAGCCAGCCCCTCGGGGATGCCGGCATCCTCGACGAGGATCGACTGCCACTCCGAGCGGGGGTGAGAGAGGAGGTAGTCTACGCCGAGATTGTACCCCCTGAGGAGGAGCTTCACGGACTCCGCCTTCTCGTCCAGAGCCTCACGCCGCATCATCGTACCGGTGACAGAGATGCCGAGCGCCCTTGTGGAGGAGAGGGAGGCGAAGCCCTTGGACTTCGCAATGGTGATGAAAGGGTCGGGGAAGACTGAGCCGTCCAGCTCTCCACCGACCATCATCTCGAGCCGAAGGGGGATCTTATTTACCTCCGGCTTCTCGACGTCCGTCGGCTCCATGCCGGCAGCTCGGAGCATCAGGTCGGTAGAGTAGTCGATCACCGTATTGCGGGAGACGCCCACCTTTTTCCCTCTCAGATCCTCCATGGTGGTGAGCCCGCCGGTTGCCATCATCTCGAAGTAGCCATCGTGAGCGGTGATGAGTGCGAGAGGCATCCCGGCGGCATGCTGGATCGCGGCGCCGGTATAGTCGATGACGGTACCATCCACCTGGGCGGCACGGAAGGCAGCATCCCGATCGTTGGCGGAGAAAAACTTGACGATCTCCACCTCCAGACCGAGTGAGTCGTAGATCCCCATCTTCTCAGCCACCACGTAGGGCAGGTAGTCCATCGAGGACATCGCACCGATCTTTAGCGGTGGCAGTTGCGTGCTCTCCTTCCTCTGTCCACCACAGGCGGAGAGGGCAAGGGTGAGCAGCAGGGCGACAGTTAGTAGTAGAGACTGAGACTTCTTCATAATACGATATGGCTCATTTAACATATAAAGCCCTTTGCAAAATGGTCTTTCGCCGAAAAAGCACCGCTTTTTCGGCAGGGACTTTGCAGAACACCCCAGATGCAAGGGACTGAGAGTGAGGGCGAAGGGAGTGTGCTTACGCACATGACCAAGCCCGAATCTCGAATGTGACGCTGCAGATGGGGTATTATGCAAAGGTCCCATATATTCTAAGCGAAGGTACCCAAAAGCCCCGAGATAGAAGGCGGGACTGCTTTTTGGTACCTTTGTGCTACTTATGAGTGAGCAAGGATTTACATACACGGGGCGGCGCGTCGCCCTCTGCACGCTGGGCTGTAAGCTCAATTTTGCCGAGACCTCATTCCTCGGGCAGGCACTCTTAGAGCGGGGTATGGTCCTCGCCGAGGAGGGCGAGTCTGCCGACTTAGTGCTGGTCAACACCTGCTCCGTCACCTCGGTGGCGGACCGGAAGAGCCGGCAGCTGATCCGCCGAGCCCACCGCGACCATCCCGATGCGGTGATCGTCGTCACCGGCTGCTCGGCACAGCTCCAGCCGCAGCGGTACGCCAAGCTCCCCGGCGTCGACCTGGTGCTAGGAGCGAAGGAGAAGGGCGCCCTACTCCACTACCTTGACCACCTGAGTGCGGTCGATACGGTGGAGGTGTCTCCCTACGAGGAGGCGACCACCTTTGTCCCCAGTGTCTCATCGGAGGGGCGCACACGCCACTTCCTCAAGGTGCAGGACGGCTGCGACTACTGCTGCTCCTACTGCACGATCCCCTTTGCCCGAGGCCACAGCCGCAGTGGCGAGGTATCGGACCTCGTCCGCCGAGCCGAGCAGGTGGCGGCGCACGGGGGACGGGAGATCGTCCTGACGGGGGTCAATGTGGGCGACTTCGGGCGAGACACCGGGAGCTCCTTCCTCCGGCTCTTAGAGGCATTAGACAACGTGGAGGGGATCGACCGCTTCCGCATCTCCAGCATAGAGCCCAATCTCATCACCGACGAGATCATCGACTTCGTCCGGGGGAGCAAGCGCTTTGCCCCACACTTCCACATCCCCCTGCAGAGTGGCTCTGATAAGGTGCTACGCCTGATGCGGCGGCGCTATCGGCGGGAGGTCTTTGCCCACAAGGTGGAGCTGATCCACGAGCTGATGCCGGACGCCTACATCGGCGTGGACGTGATCGTCGGCATGCGGGGCGAGGAGGAGGCGGACTTCGAGGAGAGCGCTGCCTTCATCGCCGGGCTGCCGGTCTCCAAGCTCCATGTCTTCCCCTACAGTGAGCGAAAGGGCACCGCTGCGCTGCGGATCACCCCGGTGGTCTCGCCCGAGGAGAAGCACCGGCGTGCACATCGGCTGATCACCATCAGCGACCACAAGCTGAGCCACTTCACCCGGAGCCAGGTGGGGAGCGAGCGTCGACTGCTGGTGGAGGAGCCGGAGGAGCAAGAGTGGCTCTATGGCTATACAGAGAATTACCTCCGCGTCCGGATCCCCTATCAGTCGGGGCTCGTGGGCGAGGTGGTCACGGTCCGGGCAGATCACGTGGTGCCGGGACATCCCGACCTGGTAGAGGGCGTACTGATATGAGGAAAAAGGTTGCCGTCATCGTACTCAACTGGAACGGCTCCACGCTGATCCCGCACTACCTCCCGACCCTGCTCGAGCATACCGACCCGGAGCTGGCAGACGTGATCGAGGCAGACAACGGCAGCACGGATGACTCCCTTGAGATACTGGCGCGGGACTACCCTCGGGCGGTGGCGCTTCCGCTCGGAAGCAACCTTGGCTTTGCCGCCGGGTACAATAGGGCCATCGCTCAGCTGGAGGGGTACGACTACATCTGCCTCCTCAATGACGACGTCCTCGTGACCAAGGGCTGGCTGGAGCCGCTGGTCACCTTCCTCGACAGCCACCCCGAGGTGGTCTCCGTCCAGCCGACGATCCGCTGGGAGCGTGAGCCGAAGCGGCTCGAGTACGCCGGCGCACTGGGAGGCTATATGGATCGGCTGGGCTACCCCTTCTGCCGAGGGCGACTCTTCTCCACACTCGAGGAGGATCGGGGGCAGTACGGGACGGAGCCAATGCCGGTCTTCTGGACCAGCGGTGCCTGTATGCTCTGCCGACGAGAGGCCTACCTCGCCGCCGGTGGACTGGATGAGACCTTTGTCGCCCATCAGGAGGAGATCGACCTCTGCTGGCGCTGGCAGGCTGCCGGGCACGACCTCTACGTCATCCCCGAGAGCGTCGTCTACCACTGGGGTGGAAAGTCGCTCAGCGCCGACAACCCGCGGAAGACCTTCCTCAACTTCCGAAACAACATCCTGATGCTGCAGAAGAACCTCCCCTCCCGGGTCCTCCGCTCCACGCTGCGGAAGCGGTGGCTGCTCGACCACATCGCCGCTCTCCAATTCCTCCTCCGCGGGCACCTCGGCGATGCCCGGGCCGTGCTGCGCGCCAGGAGAGAGCTACGGAGACTCCGCCCCGTGCGCAGTGGCAGCGACCTGGAGCGCGCCTACAGCCGACTTTATCCTAGATCCATTCTCCTCGAGTATCACCTCCGAGGACATCATACCTACGACAGACTATCACCATGAGACCGACACTTGCACTTATCATCCTCTTGCTCCTCACCGGCTGCGTCAGTAAGGAGGAGCGCGCCGCCAAGCATCTCCTTGCCGAGGCGCAGATTGCCTACCAGGACTCCGACTACAGCCATTCGGCTCAGCTCCTCGACTCTCTCCACCGCACCTACAGCGGGGCCGTGGAGACGCGCAAGGTGGCGCTCCACCTGCAGCAGCTGGTCCGCACCGCCACGGCAAGGCGCGACTCGATCCGGATGACCTCGCTCGCCGAGGAGGGCGTCGCCCGCCTCGACTCGCTGCAGCGGCTCTTCAAGCTGATTGAGTACCCCCGCATGCCGGATGAGAACATCCTCCGATACAGGGGCTACGACCCCTCAGCTGCCAATCCTGAGGCAAACTTCCTCGATGCCTATATCAAGGCAGACGGCAAGATACAGCTCATCGCTGGCACCTCAGCCCCCAAGGCTCAGGGCGTCACCTACCTCCGACTGATGGAGGAGGCCGGAGGGACCTACGTCCTCAGCGACACGATTCCTTACGACAAGGCGCTCAACTACCGCTTCCGCACCGGCGGCGTCACCCACGAGCGGCTGACCCTCTCCCTCGAGGCCTCTGAGCGGCTGGGTGCTTTTGTCCACGCCACCCCCGCATCGACTGCCATCCGAGCCTCCTTCGGGCCTCAGGGCAAGAGCTTTACCCTCGATGCCCGAGCGCGTGAGGCGATCAGCGCCACCTACCTCTACTTCCGCACCTACGTGGGGATAAAGAATGCGGAGGGCGAAGTGGAAGCCGCCACCGCCCGAGCCGCCCACTTCGGTGCCAAGGCTCACCTCAGCACCCCGGAGAAGCAATAAGCAAAGACCTTTGCAAAATGGTCTTTCGCCGAAAAAGCACCGCTTTTTCGGCAGGGACTTTGCAGAATGCCCCAGATGCAAGGGACTGAGAGTGAGGGCGAAGGGAGTGTGCTTACGCACATGACCAAGCACGAATCTCGAAAGTGACGCTGCAGATGGGGTATTCTGCAAAGGTCTCAAGCTGTCAATTTTTCTTAGGCATCAGCACCCGGTCGGGAGAGTCCGGCAGGGCATCGAAGGGGGAGGTGTAGACGATGACGGTGCCGGGGACGATGGAGAGCATATCGGCAAGGACCGCTGCCGCTTCGCTCCGAGCACGGGAGAGATTCTCTGCCGAGGAGACGCGACGTCGCGCCTCCTCGACCGCCTTCAGCCGCATCGCATTCTCCTGCTGTGTCGAGAGCCTTGGACCGATGAGGTTGGTCCCCAAGTCGCGGCTCCAGACATCGACTAAGACGAAGCCCCGAGTCTCATCCTCAAGGATCGCCACCTCAGGCTGAGGCAGCCGTACGAAGAGCGTATCCCCGTGCTGCACCGCCGCCAGCTGCTCCACATCGAAGTAGATCCTCGTCCGGTAGTGCCCCACCCCGAAGGCCTCAGTCCGGCCGGTGCGGTAATTGACCGGCACCACCTCCTCGCTCTCCAGCACCGTCACCCGCAGCACATCCGTAATGTCGGTGATGACCGTATCGTAGAGGTGGGAGAGCCGTGTCCGCTCCTTAGCCCTCTCTCCCCGCAGGACCAGGACGCTCCCGAGGATGAGGAGGGCAAGCCCTATGAGGACCATCACGTACAGCCCTTTACTCTGCTTACTCATGGCGGTCAAAAGCTATATGAACCATCTCGTAGCCACGCGAGTGCAGTAACCCCCGGAAGTAGGCGGTCGCCTGTCGCTCCCCGCGCTGCCGCAGCATATCGTAGGTGGCACTGCCCGGACGTAGCCGAGCGGCGGTCCGCCGGGAGGCCTCATCCTGCAGCTCCTTTCGCTCCTCCGAGGTGATGGGACGCTTCGAGCCTGTGACTCGCTCGTGGAGTACCTCGAGCGTGGGAGAGCGTCCGGCAAGCTTCACCTCCACAGGCGGCAGGGTGAGCCACACCTTCTTCCCCTCCACCCGCACCTTATCGGTACCGAGTTCGCTCAGGTCGATATAGGCGATGGCGGTATGAGTAAAGGCATAGACCCCGATGCGGTCACCGGGTCGGAGGAGGTTGTCGACGTAGTCGGCCGCCTCGCTGAGGGAGCGGATGCCATCGATCGTGGTGCCGCTACCGCGGATGATGAAGCTCTCCGTCAGCTCCATCTCCGTCAGCTCAAAGTGCTGGACTGAGCGGACCTCACCGAGGATCGCCTCATCGTCAGGGACGCCCTCACCGCATCCGACAAGGAGGAGGAAAAGGGGGAGGAGAAGGAGAGAAAGCCTACTTTTTCTCATCACCGGGGAGAGGAAGCTTCTCTCTAAGGGAGCAGACAAAGAAGAGGACCATAGACGTGATCTCGATGATCAGCCATGTGGTGAGCGGGAAGTCGGGGACGTAAAAGGGGTTGAAGACCACCCCGACACCCAGCATCAGGACCGCAAGGAGACTGATCCGCGGCCGCTCCATCAGGCGCTTGTAGACGTAGTAGAGGGCAATGCCGCAGATCAGTAGGTGCATCAGGTGCATCACCCACGGCAGCCCGCCGTCGGGCATGTCCAGCCGGTCGCCTCTCACCCTCAGGAAGAGCGAGATCAGGCAGGCGAGCGACCCGACAGTGTAGAAAAACTTATTATTCATATCTGTCGACAAAGGTACCAACTCCCCCGCAGGCATAAAAGAGAGACGCCCGCAAAGAGCATTACTCCTCACGGACGCCTCATCAGTGATAATAGCGATCAGATAGTATAGGAGAGACCGAGAGATAGTGTACCTCTCTGCTGCATATCAGGACAGTATGTATAGGCTGTCTGGAGGAAGAGACCCTTGTAGTGAGCTCCGACACCTGCGCTATAGATCATATGCCTCATCTGCACGGAGGCACCTATGCGTAGAGAGAGCATCTGTCGCCAGAGATACTCACCACCCACGCCCCCGTATAGTCCATAGTAGGGGCGGAGGTGATAGAAATACCCTCCGGACAGAGCCAAGCCAAGAGTGTGGTCAACGGTCAGTGCGGTATGCAGACCGGCTCGGAGCGCAAGTGCAGAGGGAAGACTGACCTTGCCCCTCACATCTGTGCTGCCGTCTGACGTCCGTCCTCTGTACGAGAGCTTAGGACCGATATTATCGAGCGAGAGAGCCATCGTACTATAGACGACTTGGTCATCCGCCAGTCGGAAGTTATCCTCATAGGCAACACCGATGGAGGCTGCTACACCTCGTGCTGTCACGCCAACACTACTCATAAGGTAAGAGCCGCGTATGTACCCACTGAGCTTTCGGCTAAGCGCCATTGCGACAGCGAGATCCACACTCCCCTCTGAAGGGGTGAAATGCCCAAACACATTGCCGGTCTCGCTTGTCAGTTCTACAGGTAAGCTTCTCCTTACCCTCCCTCCGAGAGAAATGTCAAGACCTCTGCGTATACGGTAGCATCCGGCAAAGCTATGTGTCGCTCCTGAGGCATTCTTAGTTAATGGTATCGCTACCACGCTATAGGAAGCAGACCACTTCTCGATGCCGTTAAGAGAAAGTGTAGGGAGCGAGTAGAGTGGCTGACTCGGTGATAGTGAAATGTTTCCGCCCATCGCAATGCTTGCCACATCGGTACTCTCTGAAGGAAAGCTAAAAACACTCTCCTGTGCGTCCAGTGTTGCCGACAGAGAAGTTGTGAGGAAACAGCAGGCAGCGAGGATCCGAGTACTGTGTACCATATGCTTTATTACTCTTTTCATAGACTTAGTTCTTCACAATGGACTTACTATATGTCTTGCTGTCAGCTGTGATCACCAAGGTGTAGCGACCTATAGCGAGGTGAGACGTATCAATCCTGACTACCCTATCACTATTCTCTCGGACAGTCACATACCGCTGAAGTACCTCTTGACCGGCTGATGAGATCAGAGCAATCTTCGCTAAATAGATATCCTCAGACAGCTCCACCACAACGTGATCATAGCAGGGGATAGGGTACACTCTGTAGGCTAGTTCGTCCGGTACGATATCCACTCTAAGTGGCACCCTCACAAAAGCTCCCTTGGCATCCTTTGCCGTCACCTCTAGATGAGCTTTCCCGAATACCAGCCCTTTGAGCTTAAGCACCGAACCACTCAGATCAACACCTATCAGCTGAGGAGAGTAGGACTTGACCTCATAAGAGACAGCATCACCCTCCGGATCAGAAAAATACTGTCTCAGATCCAGCTCTACGGATGCCCCCAGACCCTTAAGGCGGATGAGTGAAGGCTCCTTTACGACGAGAGGAGACTTATTCTGTGCTATCTCGAAGGGGATCGAAACCATCGTCTCCTCATATCCGTCTGATACGACAAGTATGAGTGAGTACTGCCCCTCTCCTCGGAGGCGTCTGAAGGTTATCTCTAGCGCATCTCCATCTCGATGACACATAGCAGCCTCCGCATCTCCTGACAGCCGGTAGGTCCAGTCGTGCCCATCGGGATCTGATATGCTTAGTCTTAGTGTAATAGGGGTAGCATCAGTAAGGAAGACCGGCTGTATTCCCTTGACAATTGGCTTGTGATTGGCTCGTGTACGAGCGCTGAAGAAGACCGGCTGCCCCTCGTGGTCCCATCTGTCTACAGGGACAAGAGCCAGTGAGTAGGCGTGGTCAAGGAGTAAGCCCTTCAGAGTGTAGACCACCTCATCCCCAGCCTTGTACTTAGCAGCCTTGACCTCCACAGTCTTACCGCCTCTCATCCGAGAGACGTCCGAGAAGGGTTTCTCACCATAATAGAGGTTGTACGAGAGTGCTGTCCCATCATCCTCATCTGTCACTGCTGGGAAGTGAATGGTGAGCGAGTCATAGCCCTCATCAACCTTGACCTCCCGTATGGCTTGAGGTGGCAGGTGCCGGTCAACTGCGAGTGCCTTGGTGGCATCAATATAGCCTGCTCCCAGCTTCCCTCTGTACTGAGGATTGATCTCCTCTATGTCGTATGGCCGAAGGGAGTGAAGCAGCCTATGCATAAGCTCCTCATTGGTGAAGCCCTTGCCACCAAACTTAGATGCGATCAAGGCAGCCACGCCGGTCACCAATGGCGCAGCCATAGAGGTCCCCTGCATATACCCATAGAGATCATCTGCAATAGTACTCAAGATAAATGCTGTGGGGTTACCAAATCGATAGTCTCCACCGGGAGCAGATATGTCTACCCAATCTCCGTGATTGGAGTAAATGGCTCGTACTCCTGTCGGACCATTTGATCCGACGGCGATGACCCTCTTATAGGCCGGAGGCATATAGTAATACTCCTTATTATCATTACCGGCAGAGAAGATGACCACTCCGCCCTTCATCGGAGAGGAGGGGAGCTGCTCTCCGGTAACAGGGTCGCACCCGGCGTTGTCGATAAAATAGTCAATCGCCACCTTATAGGACTTAGGGATGGCATCCGGGTCCGGACCTCCGCCCATTCCCCAGGAATTGTTGGTGATCACAGCACCATGATCCGCTGCATAAGGAAAGGCATTGGGTGCCGCACGGAGGTTCGCAATGTCAGAGATGATCTCACAGCTCATGATCTTGACACCACTGCCACGAGTCCCGTCTCCTCCAGCAACACCTGCGATCCCGAAACCGTTATTGCGCGAGGCTGCTATGACACCCGCCACGTGTGTACCATGATCACCAGGGTCTATCTCAGACTTTTCCTTACTAAAGTTGTACCCATGGAGATCATTCATCTCAGGATTAGGGGAGGGGTTGGTCCAGATATTATCGACCAGATCAGGGTGATCTACCTGTACACCCTCGTCAAGCACGGCGACGATTACCTTATTGCTCCCAGTCTCTTCTTTCCATGCGTCAAGCACATTAATGTCAAAGCCGGGTACAAAGCCTGGCTCCTGCCCTCTATTGTAGAGGTACCACTGGTCGTCAAAGCGAGGATCGTTAGGAATGGTAGAAGCACCGTTGTCAGACCGTAGAGTTGAGCGGGCGGGTTCTGCCGATCGGATCACACTACTGGATGGAAGAGAGATCACTGGTATTGCCTCAGCATAGACGATACCATCTATCTCCTTTGCCTCATCTACAGCGCGCAGAAGAGCTCTTGTGGACGTCGGCTTAGCATCTGGAGAGAGCGTAATATCGTACCAGAGATGAAGGCCTGCCCTCCTCCGGCGCTCTCGATAAGCCCCCTCGCCCTCGTCAAAAACCCTTGTCACACTGACCACGCCAAGCCTATCCATAAAATCCTGTACCTTAGGATCATCAGCACGTAGGGTGCCGTGCTCAAGGGCGTTGGCGAGCTCCTCTGTCACCTCTATACGTATCGCCTCGTGAGAGATCCCATCCTCTATAGGCTCCTCGGTCGCACTCTGATCCTTCGGCTCCAACCCTGACTCAGGCGTGGTGCAAGAGGGGAAGAGACCAATAAGGAGCAAGGCAAGACAGGGAAGAAATAAATCAGACTTCCTCATAACTCTAATCCTCCTCAAATGGAATGTAAAGCATCACGACAAGGGGTTGACCGGAGAGCACGGTGGCAAAGGAGGTGACGCGGGCACTTACCGCCATTTTCCTGGCACGATTGATATAGAAACGCTCCCAGATATCACCGGTTTGCCGTGTCTCTGTGAAGCCCTCCTTCTGAAGCAGATCCTTAAACTCATCCGTCATCTTGAATGTCCCCCTTGCCGGTGAGTAGAAGAACTTACTGATATCGTATGTGAAGATCCTCATATTGACCAACTTATCATCCTTGAAGAGGTAGTCCCGACCAATGTAGGTCTTGTCCAGTACATCGAAGAAGTAATAGCCATCCTCGCGATTAGAGTTCCTATCCGAGTAGGTACCACCATGTGTGGACTCCCATGCCAGGACCTGCTGACGAGAGAGGTTCATCTCTCCGATACCATCTGGCAGGTGGTCAAATGTAGGCATCGGTCCCTGCTGCCTCTTCATAATATTGAAGACCACCTTTGGCTCTACAGAGGGCAGCCCATAAGCGAGATTAGCAAAGATCTCGTAGGTGGTACCATTGTGGATCACCTTCTTGATAAAGACGCGCTCCATGCCACTATCGGCCTTGTACTCAAACCCGGCGGCCTCAAGTAGCTTAGTAAACTCATCATCCAGCATCTCTGAAGCGGTCTGACACTGCATGACGACCTCCCGTAGATTGCGCCGATCAAAGCTATACTTGATCTCGTAGAAGAGAGGGCTCACCGTATGATAGGTATGTGCACCACCGGAGAGATAGCTTGCGTTTTGCACCACTCGACTGTGACGTGCCTCCTCAAAGTCCTTCACCTGCTCCTTAGTAGACTCAGGCGTAAGTAATGGGAGGAGATAGTAGAGGGTACCCTCCTGCCGCACATTGAGCTTAATGGACTGATCCTTTGTCCGGACGAAAATAATCCCCATCCGTGCGGCCCTTTCGCTATTCTCCGCTATAGTAATGAGGAGCTTGCTACCGAGGGTGACCTTGTCTGCCTTGATCCAGGAAGCCCCTTCTGCAACCTCACAGGACCAGCTGGGATCCTCTGTCAGGACATCCAGAGAGACTGTACCACCGAATTGGCTCTCTCGGACCTCTCTTGCCCCCCCTTCTCCGTCGGGGACCAGGAGAGCCTCACCGGTGAGATTGAGAGTGCTCTTCTCTGCCATCTGAGTAACATCGATCCTCCGAGACAGACCTCCGGTGGAGACAAGCACATAGGTCTGTCGCTGCTCTATCATACTATTGGGAGCCGCCTTTAGGATCACTGTATTTGCCCTCTGATCGATGACAAGCCACGATGCCCCCGAGACAGCTGTCCACTCTGTCTGATTGGTCTCTACGGCTACCTCCCTCTCACCACCTTGTATAGGAAAGTCAATGGTGGTGTAGTCCGCCAGCTCAAGAGTGGCAGGCGGGACTATCTCTGACGTACATCCAGATAGCAGCAGGAGGAGCAGAAGTAAAGGATAAAAATGTCTATTCGTATTCATAACCATCAGCCTCTTTTCTTTGTCGTGAAGGGATAATAGACCACCTCGGAGGTTATGCCATCCTCATCATAGCCGAAGACCACTATCCAGTACTGAAATCCCGGTAGCATCCGCTCATACTTGGAGCTATCCTTACTCTCCGGTGAGATGATGTACTTCCCCTTTGTCAGGATGGTCTCGTCGTGGATAAGCTTCCACGCACCCTTCTCCTTGAGATCCTCGCGCTTGGAGTAAAACTTGCCATAATTATCTCTCACCAATGCCACTACATACTGTAGATCATCCGATGAGGGCTGCACGGTTGCTATGATACCATTCGTAAGTATGTCCTCTACATTGATCTCAAACGTGAGTCCCTTATTGACCTGTTTCGGTGTCGTGAAGGTGATAAACGAGACGTCACTCGTCTTCTCGCCCTTTTCTGTCAGTCCGTAGGCATAGAAGACATACTCCGTATCCGGTGTAAGGTATGTGGCTCCGACCTCCTTAGAGGGCAGATCCTTCTTTACTCCCGTCGAGATCTGGCTGCCAAGCACAGTGGTCCACTCCGCACCAGAGGAGCTAAACCATCTCTTGTCGTACTCAAAGATACCTTCCGCACCTCCGTTCTTTTCCCAATTTTCCTTATCAGTCACAGAAGCGTAGTAGCTCATATCGGACTCGGACGGGATGATGTCAAAAAGACCAGTAACGGCATGGAGATCATGCGCCTTGAGCTCAAAGGTCAGCACCTTCCGGGGTGCAGTAACAGTAACCATGCAGGAAGCAGAGACACCCCCAAGAGTAGCTGTGATCTCAGCATCACCGGCAGAAACAGCTGTCACGACGCCTCCTGCAACAGTAGCAACCCTCTCGCTAGAGCTGCTCCACACGACATTCTCAGGCGAGAGTGTGGAGGGTGACAGGGTTACTGTCAGGGTGAATTGCTCCCCCACGACGAGGGACTTCGTATGCTCGCTAAGCGTTATCTTGGTCTCCGGTGGGGTAATGGTGCCACCACCTGTTGTTCCTCCGCCCTTGGGGACCATGAAGGTCTGGCCTTTGAAGTAAATGATGATATGAGTGTCGGTCTCCTTTATGTCAAGACCGCTCTCGCTGGTGCCACCGGTAGCCTTCACAGGTGCTCCGTCAGCCGTCGTTATGAGATGCCAGCTCTTACCATCTAAGCTGTACTCCCAGTATCCCTTTGGGCTCACTCTGAGCAGAGGGGTGACACCTGCGACACCATCAAGGCCCTGGGCTTGGATTTTCCTCCCATTAGGATCAAGCATCCAAGATCCATTGAGCGTCCAGTAGTAGATATGATCCTCAGGATCCTCCTTGACCCCCACAGCAGAGCTGCTTCCGTCCTTTCCATGAAGGAGCTTGATAGTGGTGCCATCGGTAAAGGTAAGCAGGTAGCCGGTACCATCGTCCAGGGGACGATAGCTATCTACCATCTTCTTGCCCGCCTGAGCAGAGAGCAGGCTCTTCAGAGCCTGGATTTCTTGGTTGGCCACTGCGGTGTTTTGCTCCACCTTAGCGAGCCTTGACTCGTGATCATCCAGTCGACGACGCAGGTCATCCAGCATCGGATTAGTGCAGGACTGGATACAGAGCAGTGGCAGTAACACCGCCAGAGCATATAAGATTTTTGATTTCATAACCGTAAAGGTTTTGAGGGTTTATGTGATTTGATCGAGGTCCTCTGACCGTCTATATAGTTGCGTGATCGTTAAAGTCAATTTCCATCGCCTGATCCCAATAGACGCGGAACATCATCTTGAATGTTTTGTACAGCTCGGGATGCTCAATGATCAGAGCCGTAGTATTGGGTTCCGGAATGGCCGGATCGGAGAGGGGGAGCATCAAGGTATTACCCCCAAAGAGAGACATCTTAATCGGGAGCTCATCCACCATACGAGCCAAGACACCAAGCTCGTGATTCTTCGTGTGGAAGTAATTTTTTCCGCATTGTTCAATCTCAGACCGCTCATAAAGGACCTGAAGCTTAACACCTCTATCTATGAGTTTTGCATTGGCATCAGCTTCATGGATGGCCTCCTCGTCCGAGATAAAGTAATCCCCTTTGCTCATCTCTATGATCTCGCCCCGAGCGTTAGATCTAAGATCGTTGTACCTATGTACGATCTCGGCATGCCCCTTCAGGATCTCAATAAACTCATAGTCACTGAGCCGTGACGCACTATTATTATAGAGTACGCCCATCTCCTCTTGCAAGGTGCTACTGAGCTCCTCCATACCCCGGAGTCGCTCTCGCTCAGGGCGCATAAGGCTCTCAAGTGCCAGCTTGGGATCTACAGCACTATAGGTCAGTATATTTCCGTCTGAGTTCTCTCTACAGAAGCCTTTTTTCTGAAGTGAGGTAAGGACTTCATACACTTTGGTACGCGGCACGTCGGCGAATTTCGGGATAGCAGAGGCGGTGATCTCCTCTATGCCCAGAAGCACCCGATAGACTTTGGCCTCTCTCTCAGATAAACCAAGAGAAATGAGACTGGCAACAATGTCTGTATTCTTACTCATTGATATAATAGTATGCAGGTATCTCTTGCTATACCCCTTACGGGGGTAACACGAAACAAAAGTAGTAATAAATTCTTATTCTCCAAATATTTCCGCAGTTTTCTTTGCTACAAATCAAGGAGATAACCAACCCCTATGATAGAGAGATGAGAGGGGTGGAGGCTGTCCCCATCCTCCCGGCTGAGTGGCGGTCACCTCGGCTGCCCGGAAGCTTCAGTGGTGCAAATATAGCACCCCCATAGGGAGGTGTTGTCTCACAGAGTCTCTCCGTGTCTCTTTCTGACTAAAATTGCCTCCTCGAGACCTTTGCATAATACCCCATCTGCGGCGTCACATTCGAGATTCGGGCTTGGTTATGTGCGTAAGCACACTCCCTTCGCCCTCCCTCTCAGTTCCTTGCATCTGGGGTATTCTGCAAAGTCCCTGCCGAAAACGCGCTGCTTTTTCGGCGAAAGACCATTTTGCAAAGGTCTTCTCCTCTGCACTCTTCGCCACCTCGTGTATTGAGCAGTACTGAAGCCACTCTCCTTACCATAAAGAGTAGAGAGCGAAGCACCCCTTGCGGGTGCCCACCCCATAGCTGTAAGTTTGTCACAGGATCGTTGAGGGGCTTTTGAGCCCCGCTCAAAAGCCCCTCAACGCCACTCAAACAAAGGAGATAAATCTTTTGGGAGCAGGTGCTCCTGACAGCAGGGTTAGTATCGTATCTTTGTTGTATGAAGAGCGGCACTAACCGACTGAGAGGATGGTAAACCATTTCCATAGCAGGGATCGAAAAATCCATACGTGGCTACGGACCTCCTCTCGGTCAAGCTGTTAA
>NZ_KV793800.1:30442-34306 GCF_001808555.1 Porphyromonas sp. HMSC065F10 | reverse complement strand
GTTTCACCCACCATTTTGACCTATACGCCTAAAAAAAGGGTGCCTCACCCCATGGCTGACGTTTTTGGTTTTGCTTAAGGTCTCCCTATGGTAAAAGGCAACGATCCCTTCGGGGCTTTCCTACTAGAGGTCAGCATGGTAGGGAGGCGAGCGAAGCACCCCTTGCGGGTGCCCGCTCCATAGCCCCGGGTCGAGGGGCGCAGCCCCGATGACCCGTGGATCAGCCGGCACATATATCCTCGACCCCTTGCGGGTCGCAGAGGGGGCAGCCTTGCGGATGCACCCGAGTCGAGGAGGGAGTGCCGGCGAGGGAGCGCAGAGGAGGGAGGCCGGAGAGGGAGGGAGGCCGGAGAGGGAGGGCTGAGGAGGGGGCTGGCGTCCGACTCGTCCGACTCGTCCGATAGAGTCCAGCCCCGTCCGACTCGTCCGATAGAGCCGAGGGGCACTACTCTGCCGGGTCGAGGGAGACCGTGAGGAGCATCGAGACCTCCCGGAAGGCGTAGAGCGATCGGCGCCCCGAAGGCAGTTCGCGGATCAGGAGCCGACCATCGGCCCTCACCCCCTCGATCATCCCGTAGAAGGTCTCGCCGGAGGGTCGAGCGAAGCAGAGCGCCTCGCCCCGCCCGAAGAGACAGCGGTGATACTCCGCCCGGAGTCGGCTCACCGGCCGGCTCCGCCACGCCTCGAGCGCCTCGAGGATCTCGTAGACCAGTCGGTCGTGCCAGCTGTCACCGGAGGGCGGTACCCCTCCGGCGCAACGCCACTCCGCCGCTATCGAGGTGGGTGGCGTCGGATAGCCCTCACCGAAGCGCTCCTGCAGGACGTTGACCCCGATGCCGACAACGCTCGCATCGAGGCGAGAGGATGAGAAGCTATTCTCGATCAGGATGCCGCAGATCTTTCGCCCGCCGACGAGGAGGTCGTTGGGCCACTTCACCTTCACCTCCGCCCCCGGTGGGAGCTCGCGCAGGAGCGCCTCTCTCACAGCGAGAGCGGTGAGGATATTGAGGTCAAAGAGTGTCCCCCCCTCCTCCATCAGGTCACTTGGGTGGAGGAGCAGGGTCATCGTGAGGTTTTGCCCCGCCGTCGCATCCCAGCGATGACCGAGCTGACCGCGCCCGGCGGTCTGATCGGTGGCGGTGACGACCGTATACTCCTCCAGCTCCGGCTCCTCTGCGAGACGACGCCGGAGGTAGCTATTGGTGGAGTCGACCTGAGCCAGGTGGATCCGCCTCACGCCTCTCGCTCCTCATCCCTCCTCCGATGATGATGGTAGAGGAGACCACTCACAACGATCACAAGCAGCAGCACCCCATAGGAGGCGTAGGCGGTTGTCTCGGTGACCTGCAGCGTCTTGGGGTCAAAGGTGAGGACCACCTCATGCTCCCCCGCCGGGACGACGAGACCACGGAGCAGGTAGTCGACCCGAAGGATCTTTGCCTCCTCGCCATCTATGCGCGCCTCCCAGCCGTGCGGGTAGTAGATCTCAGAGAGCACCGCAAGTCCGGCATGCGCATTGGAGGTCTTGTAGACGAGCCGGTCGGGAGCGTAGTCGGTGAGCGTCACCGTGGATAGGCTGTCCCGGAGCGTGCCGGTGGGCAACCCCTCGGCCAGCAACTGGTCCACCACCGCCACTCGGTCGAGCGGCAGCCGGCCGAGCGCATCATACTCCTCCTGCGGACCGGAGACGGTATGGATGTCGGAGACAAACCAGCCGTCGCCGTACGCCTCCGGGTCGACCACGAGCCGCTGACCGGTCACGCTGTCGGGCACGATGTAGTACTTCGTATTGAGCGCCCGGAGGACATTCCGATCCAGCTTGGAGAGATAGCCGGTGATCAGGTCCTGATAGCGACCCAGCTTGGCCGCATTATACCCACCTATGGAGCGGTGGTAGTAGGAGGTGGAGGCGTCATTGAAGGTGTCTACCGACAGGTTCATCACCCTCGCCTCGGAGGGATCGCTGAGGATCTGATCGTCCACCGGCGTCCGCTCCTGCACCTTTGCTGCAATGTCGGTCCGCGGGTGGTACATAGAGTCATTGAGGTACCTCTTGTCCACCGTCCAGAGGTCGATGAGGCAGAGCAGCGTCACGAGGGCCAGCATCGGCAGCGGCTTCACCTTTTTTTTATAGAGAAGGAGCAGGATGCCCATCCCCACGAGGAGGTAGATCAGCGACCGCAGCGCATCGGCCCTGAAGATCGCTGTCCGGACGCTCTGGAGATCCTCAACCGCATCGATCAGCTGAGGCATCTGCGCGAGGTAGGGAGCGAGTGCCTGCTGCTCCATCTGCGACGTGAAGGAGCCACCGATGGAGGGGAAGAGGTAGGCGAGGAGCGCCACACCGACCGTCAGCACGCTCGCCGTGATCGTCGCCCCCCTGCCGCGCCTCAGCCTGTCCGGTTCCCCCAGGATCAGCGCCAGCCCCCAGACGGCAAAGAGCGGGATCGTCAGCTCCGGGACCACCAAGATCGACGAGGGGGTGCGGAACTTATTGTAGAGCGGCACATGGTCGATGAAGAAATTGGTCAGCCCGGGGAAGTTGTGCCCCCACGAGAGCAGGAGGCAGAGGAGGGAGACCGCCAGCAGCGCCCACTTCATCGGGCCTCTACCCGCCACCATGCCGAAGAGCGCCAGCCAGAGGACAAAGGCGCCCACGTAGACCGGTCCCGCCGTGAAGGGCTGATCGCCCCAGTAGCGGTTTTGCTGTGCCACGAAGGCCCGGTTCTCCACCCGCGCCTTGCTCAGCGCCGGCTCATCGTAGCCGATGGCACCGCTCGCTCCCCCCTTGGCATCCGGGATCAGCAGCGTCAGCGTCTCATCCACGCCATAGCTCCAGGCGGTGATATAGTCCCGAGAGAGCCCCTTGGAGGAGGCTTCACCGCTCCCCTCCGTGGCGATGGCGCTCCCCCCGCGCATCGTCTCCTGCTGCAGCTCCCAGGTATGGTAGAGGCCCGAGCCATTGAGCCCCAGCCCGACGATGCCCCCCAGCGTCACCGCCAGCAGCGCCTTGCCGAAGTGCTTCCACTCCCCTTGACGCCCCGCCTCCACCGCCCAGGCGATGATCATCCCCGCCATGAGGAAGGCAAAATAGTAGCTCATCTGGTAGTGATTGCAGAGGATCTGCAGTCCCGTGAAGAGCGCCATGACGATGAAGCCCAGACGGTAGTATCGTCGGTGAAAGGCGTAGACTAATCCCGCGATCGTCGGTGGGATGAAGGCGAGGGTGGTGAGCTTCCAGATGTGCCCCGCCTGTATCAGGATGAGGAAGTAGGAGGAGAAGGTCCAGAGGATCGCCCCGAAGACCGAGAGCCCCCGCCTCAGCCCCCAGCTCCGCATGAAGATGTACCCCCCGAGGAGCATCATCAGGAGGAGGTAGGTGTCGCCCGGCATCAGGTCGATCGGCCACTCGAGCCGGAGGAGACTCCGCAGCGTGACAAGGGGTGCCTGAGAGTCGTAGTCGGGACGGATCTGGTAGGTGGGCATCCCCCCGAAGAGGCTCCCCGTCCAGCGGGACCACTCCCCGGTCTCCTTATGGTAGTCGACCACATCCCGTCCCGTCCCCTGCGAGGCGGCCCCGTCCACCTGGTAGAGCACCCGGTCCTCAAAGGCGGCGGGATAGAAGTAGGCATACGAAAGTCCCACAAAGAGCACCAGCGACAGGAGTACGTAAAACCACTCCTGCCTGTACCACTTCTTCGCCCTCGGCTCACGCTCAGTCATTGTCTCCGTCATAGTCTCATGGCTTATTGTTTCCACCGACAAAGATAGACAGAAGTTCAGACCTACATAGCCGGAAGGGGCGGCTATCCTATCGGACGAGCGCGCTGCCTTATCGGACGAGTCGGACGGGTCGGACGAGTC
>NZ_KV793800.1:17058-30342 GCF_001808555.1 Porphyromonas sp. HMSC065F10 | reverse complement strand
GTCGGACAGCGCAGACCGAGTGCCACCACACCGCCCGGAGAGGGGAGCTGGAGGGAGAGCCGGAGGGAGGGCCGGGGAGGGAGGACAGGGCCGATGCACCCCGGAGAGCGTGCTGGAGAGAGGGCTGGGCTAGGCGTCCGACTTGTCCGACTTGTCCGACTTGTCCGACTCGTCCGATAGAGCCCAGCCCCAGCCGATAGAGCTCAGCCCCAGCCGACAGAGCTCAGCCCCAGCCGACAGAGCCCAGCCCCAGCCGACAGAGCCCAGCCCCAGCCGATAGAGCTCAGCCTTGCCCAGCCTCCAGCTACCGCTTATCTGGAGAGCGGTAACCTCGGCGGGCGCGGCTCATCTGCTCACGGATGCCACCACCCTCAAGGAACATCTCTTGCTGGCGCTCCACCAAGCGACGCAGCATATAGGTCGCCTGATGGATCAGGGTGATGGCAAGGTTGGCAAGCTCCTCATCGCTCATCTGCTCAAAGATCTTCGGGCAGTCGCTGTAGATTCCTTCACTCCGAGCATAGGCACGCAGCCTATCATAGCGCGGGTGACCGGGACCCCACTCGGTGAGCCCTCTTGTCCTTAGGTAGTCCTCATAGTCCACCATAAGCTCCTCTAAGCTCGCCTTAGCGACATCGGTGAGCCTGATCTCAGTCTCCGAGGAGTGAGTACCTGCGGTGCTTCCCTCGGCAATATTCTGCTTCCCGGAGCGTGCCGCCTGCACCATCTGGTCGATGGTGCGATCACCGCAAGAGAGATAGGTATGGGCAAAGTGGTAGGTCAGGTCGTAGATCAGGGTGGTCACCCGATAGACCTTCAGGCTACGATAGCCCCCGCGCTGCTTCAGGAAAGGCTTTGTCATAGCCCAAAGGTAGCGAAATATCTCACAAGATAGAGTGCGCTGGTGCGCTATCTTATCGGACGAGTCAGACGGGTCGGACGAGTCGGACAGCGCAGACCGAGTGCCACCACACCTGCCGGGGAGGGGGAGAGCCGGGGGGGGGCAGCTGAGAGGGAGCCGAGGGGGGAGAGCTGCAGGTCTATACTCAGCGCCGTCCGACTCGTCCGACTTGTCCTACTCGTCCGATAGAGTCCAGCCTTACCCGAGAGCGACCGCATAAAAAAGGCTCCCCACCCTGCAAGTCGTCAGAGTGGGGAGCCCCCATCACGATGCTTATGGAAAAGCTTTGTCGTAGCTCACAGGTACCCCTTTTCTGAAGCATCTCATAGGATAGCACCTCCTCCCCACCCTGAGGGTGGGCGTATCTTTGCAGCATCTCCTCGGGACACTTATGCCGCACAAGAGGCAGCGAGGAGCGTCCCGGATGGGGCGCTCCTCGCTGAAAAGAGGGTAATGTAGTGGTGGCTTAGTGCGAGAGGTCTATCAGAGACTCAAGGCACTCTATCACCAGTCACAGATTAGCGATTATTGCTGATGCCGATGGATCTTGCTCGAGGATTGAAGTAGTCCGTATAATCACTCTCTGTAATATCCACAATAGGATAATAGGGATTGACTGAATATTTAGGCATTGGATCTCCCGGAGTAGAAGTGCCTGAAAAAAATGGAGATCCAGTCTTAATTATAAATACTCCGGAACGACCCATACCACCAAAAACAGGGGAGGCGGTATGGAACCACAATTCGGGCTGAGTACCTGGAAACCATTTTCCTGATTCAGGACCACTCCACCCCTTTGTTCCACCGTTTGCAGCAATAGGTCTTGGGCGGGACACAAACAGATCACGCAAGAAGCCTTCAGGTGTTCCTACTGCTTTTGTCAAAGTCGTATACATTGTTGTTTCATACCCAATGGAAGGCATCTTAAACCCATAAGGACTGGGATCAAATACCGTCTTCTTAGTCTCCCCAATATTATTTTCACGGTTCCCACCACCAAGAGGAACACCGCCCCATATATATGAGACTTGGTATTTAGATACAGACCTCAGAGGACCATTGGAGGTTTCCCAGCCATCCTCCACCATCCAGTGCTCATCCCCGCTGGCATTGGCACGGACCGCCACTGTGGGATTTTCTATAGACTGCTTGTAGGTAAAGCGGTACGACCTCTTGCTGTCACCATACCACTCGGTATGGAAAGTATTGCCATTGGCATCCTTGAGATGAGGAACTACTAAGCTGCCCCAACCTATGCCTTTATTATAATCCTCATTGGGGAAAGGGTCTTTTCGACCAAACTGATAAGTCATCCCATGGATATCATATACTCCGGGTTCCCAAGCCATGTGTAAAGCAGGACCACTTGTCATATACCTGGTAGCATGTCTTCTGGCACCCAACTCTTTATCTAAGAACCCGGGGTGCTCAAGGGTATACTCATCATCTTTACCTTTGTTATAAACGATGGCATTGGGCTTCTGAATGGATAAATATTCTGATCGTTTCCCCTTAGGCACCGTAATGATGTGCCAGGACCAGAGGATGGCATTTTCGCCGAATTTATTAGCAGAGAAGTTGGTACCGTTATCCACCTCGGGAATGCCCGTAAGTTTCTTTTTGTGCTTACTGGAGCGGACAGCAATCAGGGTATTCCCCACATTATCATTTGTATCTTTTCCCGGGATCAGTAATAGGTATCGCTCACCAAGCACATCAATCACCTCCATCGCCTTAATTGGACCTTTGCTATTGCCAAAACTATCGGGGTCATAAAGAGGTTTACGACCGGGTGCAAGATCTCGAGTGCGAGGCTCCACATCGGACCAGATGAATTCGGGCGTTGGCTCATCGTTATCATCGAGGTGGTGTAGTCCATGGTTCTTTTCTTCCATAAACTCACCCCAATCTTTTGGACCTATGTAATTGTCAATCCAACCTTTTTCTCCACTAAGCCCCTTATTCATCATCTCATCCCAACGTTCCGGTTTTTGCCATTCTTTGTAGAATACATCTGCGGCATGATTGATGCGGGAGAGGGGGATGAGGACACCAAAGTTGTCCAGCTCAAGGACGTAGCAATTGGCCTCCGGTTGTACCGAAACACAGAGGAACTCGGTGCGGAAGTTGTCGCCCTCCTCAGCGCCGTCATCAAACTTCCACTTGAAGAAGGGATCGGTCGTGTTGACGGTCCATTTAGCGTAGCCCCAGGTCAGTTTCTCGGTGGCCTTGATATCATTGCGCGTCGTGAAGGTGTACTTATTGCGCGAATCCTCCGTGCCGAGGTTGGCAGGGAAGTAGTAGATATCCTGTGTCTTGCTGATATTGGCCTGAAGGGTTTTCTTATCGATCGTGAGAGGCTTGTAGTCAGGGGTTTGACCGACGATCTGCTCCATCGGGATCATCTCGGGATCCTGCTCTGGGGACACTCGCACTCGGGGGTCCTGTCCCTGACGGAGTAGCTTGATGTAGCCGGGGAGGTTGCTCTTGACGTAGACCTGCTTCTCCTGACCATTCATTAGGTAAAGCGACGGATGCTTCTCGTCATAGGAGATCCTCTTAGTGAGCTCCTCATCGGTGTAGAGGACGATACTATGCTCCTGCTGCAGGACTTCGATGGACCTGGAGATGCTCTCCTTCTTGTTTGCGTCTGCGGGATCAGTCACCGTAAGGGTGAAGGTGTACTTATTACGACGGAGCTCAAAGGGATCGCGATTCTTTGTCGAGATGGCATCATTGGAGATGGCAAGCTCGTAGAGGTTTTTCCCCACCTGGCGGAACATCAGACCCTTATAGTTGGTATTCTCCTTCTTAGCAAAGTAGTTATTGAAAGAGAGGAAGTTATCCTCATCGACGTCACCGCGCTCACTAATGAAGTCCTCGATGGTGTTGCCGGGATGAGACTTGCTGTAGGCCCAGAACTTAAAGTCGTGACCACCGGCATCGGTGACGTCGAGCGACCAATTCTTGTCTATCTGATCAGCCGGAGTGCTCGGTACCGGGATATTGCCGTAGGGGAGTGCACGGACGTAGAAGACGGTATAGCGCCCCTGCTCCTCAGGGGTATAGGTATGACCGTCGAAGTCAATGCTCCTATCGTAAGAGATACCGCCCTCGTGTACCTCGATGAAGTCGGTCTGGGTGGTCATCTCGCGATCCTTGTAGATCTCGAGGACGAGGTCGAGCTTCTCGGTCTGCTTGACGCGGATGGTCCAATTGAGCCGTCCGCCGTAGGCCTGCACGACGAAAGCACCCTGCATGCCCTTGAAGTCCTTGTCGGTCTGAGTCTTGACCTTAAAGTTGACAGCCTCCGCCTTCGTCTTGGGCGTGGTGGTGGACTTGGTGCCCTCGACATCACTCTCCACACTGCCTAATAGGGTCTTGACCCAGTCCTTCTGGTCGTAGAGGGGGTTCTTCACCTTATTCTCGGGGTGATTCTCAGGATCGGGGATGTAGTACTCGGGTACGATGAGCTCCCAGCCGTCGGGGTGATTGGTCTGGAAGGTGATGGGAAGGACACCACCGAGCTTGCCGACCTTGATCTGATCCTGCGAGAGCTTGAGCCAATAGTTGCCGTCGGTGACGACCTTGGAGGTCTCGTTCTCGTCCCATACGGAGACGGAGTAGATGACGTCGGAAGTGGTGTTATTGATCGCGTCCTCGGTGGTCTTGTGACCGGGGCCGTCGACGTCGAGGATATTGATGCGGTAGCGGTGGTTACGCAGGATGGGGAGACGAGAGGCCTTGTCCTGACCCTCCTCCTTCGCCTTGACGAAGTCGACGCGGTAGTAGGTCTTGTCGGTGTTGTTCCGTCCCTTAGGATTGAAGTTATCGCCCTTGTAGACACCACCGACGACGATACAGGGATTGCCGTCGAGCTCCTCCTTGACGACACCGCTCTCTACTACGGGTGCCTCGGGGAGGTAGATAGAGCGTACGAGACGACCCTGGTCGGGATCGACCTCGTAGTGGAGCTTGAGCTCTTCAGCCTTCTTACCGGTGTAGTACTCCACACCCTCGGGGAGGGTGGGACGCACCGCCTTGTACTTGGCATCAGCCTTCTCGATATTCTTGATGTTACCGGCGAGACGGTAGCTCTTGGCGGGGTGGTAGACATAGACGTCGGTGAGGTCGAAGTTGCGCGTGTCTTTGTCACCCATGCCCTCATTGGTCTCGGGAAGAGACTTGCCGGGCTCGGGAGTGGTGCTAAACTTCATCCCCACATCGACCCTGGCAAGGGCTCTGTAGAGGCGGATGACGCCATCCTCGTAGTAGTAGTCACCGAAGGTATTGGCACCGGCGGCGACGGTGATCGCCTTACTCTCTCCCCACATCGGGAGGAGGTCGTAGTCGGTCCCCTTGGTGGCACCGGCTTTCTCTCCATCGCTCTTCCATCCCGTGGCGGCGTAGTCGTACACGAGACTCTTGTAGATCGCCTCCTTGGTGGCTCCCTCGGTGACGGCAGCGGGGAGCTTACCGTCGGGGAGATTGGCGAGGAGGACCAGTCTCTGTGGAGCCGTGGTCTGGCTGACCTGGAGGGTCACATAGTACTTGCCGTCCCGCAACTCGGGGCCGGACTTGATACGGGGCTCATAGGCGTAGGTCTCAGCGCCATCCTCGACCCCTTCGGGGACGTTGAAGGCAAGGATGCGGATCGCAGAGGCATCGCCCTCCTGATCCTTGGTGAGGGATCGGAGTGCGGTACTCTGCATCATCTCCGGGATGTCGATGGCGATCTCTGCCTCCTGCTGACCGAGCGTGCCGGGAGTGACCTCGGTGCCCCGCCCGTTGTCGGGGTAGAAGTCCTCGGGTCGCTCATTACGGCAGCCGGCGGTCGTCAGTAGGAGCGCCAGCGTGCAGAGCAACGAGCCAAGTGAAAAGAAATTACGTCTCATATCTATGTATCTTAATTATATGCTGTATATAACATTAGAGCTCAGCGGGGATATCCACATCCTCCCACGGATCCGGGATGTAGGGCTGCTCGGTACCGTCGGGTGCCTTGCGGAACTTGATGTGGAGCTTGTACCAGGTGTTGCGGCGTACCTCGAGATTACCGGTCGTGGGATTCTTATCCCCAAAGGGCAACTCGAAGACCTTGGAGCCGCGCGGCTCGATGGCCTTGCCGGAATCGAGATCAAACTTACTCAGCACCACGTAGATCGTGCTCGGCTTATCGCTAAGGTTCTCCGGCGTAAAGAAGTGCTCGATACCGGTTCGATTAGTCATGGCGTAGCCGTTTTCGTCGACACCGCCACCTTTATGTTTCAGTTGGTTGTTTCTACGGTCATCCCAGAAGCTTGGAATTGTCCTCTGGAGTGTACCGACGGGCTGCAGTTCGCCCGTTCGTTCCTGCATGATCCGCTGTACTCCCTCCCAGTTATTAGGAATGATAGACCCAACATTGGGCAGCTTGGCGAAGTATATCTGATCGATGAAATAATCAAAGTCGTCGCTAACATCCGTGGGTCGATCCCAAGTGATGGTAACCAAGGAGACGGCACGCTCAAGGTAGATGGAGCGGATCTCCTCAGGTGTCCCACCAGCAGTCTCAGACGCAATAAGTGCATCCTTGGATGGCGCGGCTGAGACATTGTAGAGACGTGCGTACATCGGCAGGTAAGCCGGCTCAAAAATGGAAGAGCTAAACTTCCCTATCGCATTCTGAAATGAGTGCTTGACGTAATCTGGATTACTCATATAGCTGTCAAAGTCCTCCTTAAACTTTGGACTCAGGCGATAGAACGGCGAAATCCCTAAGAAGTAAGACTCCTCTAGATCCATATACTGATCAGGATAAGTAGAGCTATAAATAGAGTCGTGCAGTCGAGAATTGACCAGGAAAGTCATCTTCTCCATCGGCTTTGGGAGACTATAAAACGTAATGGTGACCTTAGTGGGCACTTGATCCTCACTCACTTTATCGTCTACATTACTCAGATCGTCACCCGGGATGGGTACCACTCCCTCGACCTTGTAATCGCCCGGTCTGAGCTCAGGGATATAGATGTTACGGATCCAGTCAGACCTGTAGAGGGCAAGGCTCGAGTCGTAGTAGAGCTTTATGTGAGAGTCAGTCTCATCATACGAGGCTGGAAGATGACTATTCACCGTAGCATTATCCTTATCGTCCTGAGTGTAGTCCCGACTGAGGTCGCCCACAGCACGAGTGACGGCACCCATGGGTCGAATCTGCTTATTGGGGCCTACAAGGAAGGAGATCGTTATGGGCTTCTCCAGCCTGTAGGTGCCACTCAACTCCTCTCCTTGTGTCGGCTCTACCACGTCTGTATTACTCTTTTGGCAAGAGTGGAGCAGAGGAATAGCGAGTGCTACTATAAGAGACGAGAAAATATGTGTTGTCTTCATGGCTGATCTTGTTTCCAAAGTGGATCTACACCCTCATCGTCAGGGTTCACCTCTAAATCATATTTCTTGTCACGCCAGGGATAGACCTTGATTCCGTCGTTGAGGATGAGGCGACCGCCACGGAAGGCGGCGTAGATGCTGTAGGTGGTATTGCGGCGTACCTCAAACTTCTCCTCAATGCCACCCCCCGCTGCAGAGACGAGCGTGGTGATGGGGAGACGGAAGTAGGTCATCTGCTCGGCTTCTGCGGGAGCATCTTCTGGAATATCCTTGCCAGTGGTATTGATACCAATCAGGATGTAAGGCATATCCTCCTTCGTTAGTCCATCGATGAACATCGGCGGGATATAGAGGTAATAAACGTTGACGGTGAACTTAGTAAATCGTGACTTAGAGCGCTGATGATGCATCGGGCTAAAGCTTCCACCACTATAAAAAGCATTACTCTCATCAAGATTATCGGCATATGGAGTGGTGACCTGAGTCCTGTACGTGGCGGCATCACGGAAGTACTGCTGATAGTCTTCGTCAGTACGGTCGCTGTAGAGTCGGCTCTCCTCAGGCATATCTCTGCCGGTGGCGGTGTACTCCCCGCGCGAGGGAAGCATCTCTAAGGTGCCTGCACGCCAGTCCTTGTCCACAAGATCCACGAAGTTGCCCTTAGTCAACCTACCGGAATTTTTGCCATCGACATATTCACGATTATCTATTCTATAATTTGCGATCTCAGGGCTGAGATACTCCTTCTCCTTATTCGCCGTCGTGAGGATGAGCTCCACCCTCGCAAAGACGCGCTCGAGGTCGATGGATGGGGTCACAGTTTTGGCCGTGCCGTCATCATTACCCTTAGGGATGGTAAGCATCGCCTGACCGGTCATCGGGATCAATCTGGGATGGCGATCATTTTTGTACAAGGAAGTTGCGTTTGCGGTGTTTCTGCTCATCAAAATTTGACTGTTGAGCATCTTCCTCTCATCTGTCATCTGACTGAGATAGATCATCTGAGGATCTCGGACATTGCCGTTCTTCGCCTCCTCGTAGGACTTCGGGTCATTGACGAGGAGGACAAAGCGGTAGCGCCCCGGAGAGAGCATCAGGTCGAAGGTAAAGATCCCACCGGTCTCGGTACCAAATTTCTTCACCTCCAGTCCATCAAAGGCAGTCGGCATTCCGGAGGTAATCTTCGGATTGTGGTAGAAGATCGTCCGGATCAGCTTGTCCTTGTCGTAGACATAGAGCATCACGTGATCAATACGGCTCTCGTCTAATTGGGACTCCGCATCTTTAGCGTCAGTTTCGAAGGGTTTGTCCGGATCGTCATCGGGATCATCCTTCACCTCACCTTTGTTGGCACGGAGGGGAGCCCCACTCGGGAGGATCTTTGCCGTGATACGGACCGGACGCTCGCAGCCGTCAGCCTGCTGCTCCTCCGCCGTCGGCACCACGCTCTGGTGGCAGCCAGCGAGGCTGAGGACGAGGAGGCTCAGGAGTAGGAGCCGAGTGGTATGTCTCATACTATTCTTCATAAGTCATTACCCGAGTATTACGTCCCGGAAGACGATGTTCCACTTATTGATCGTAGCGCGCACGGCGACATAGGTATCCTTGTCGAGGTCGAGATCGAAGTCGATCCGGATGTCGAAGAGGTGGTCGCACTCGAGGGAGTAGGGTCGTGCGGCGGCGTCGGGGGTCCGAGCGAGGAGGAGATCCTCGACAAGGTTCTTCCTCATGATCTCCTTACCGTCGGTCTCATCGGTGACGATGAGGAGGGCGCCGCGTCCCGTGGTAAGCCGCATCACGTCGATGGTGGCGGTGACAGTGCGCCCCTTCATCGCCAGATCCTCGGGGAGGTAGCTGAATCGCGTATCGGGGGCGAAAGTGCCGTCGATGTGGTACTTGCTATTACTATCCTCCACCCGGACGGAGTACTTGTGCTCCGGGTCGAGGCCGGTGAGGGTGATACGGAGCCTATTGGTGATCTGCTCGAGGTGGATGTCGACCCGGTCGTAGAAGGTGCCGAGAGCGGAGCGATCCTCCTGTGTCAGCGTCCCCTTGTCGGGGCGTCCGACGTAGATCGGGGGGATCAGCCCGGCGAAGCTCTCAGCCTGACGCTTGAGTGCGACGATCATCTGCTCCTTAGTGGTGGTGCCGGGGGTGAAGGAGCCAAAGTCGAGGAGCGACAGGTCGCTGCCTGCCCAGGCGACGAAGTCACTCTTGCCGACGCGATAGTAGTCCGTACGGAGGAGGAAGTCCTTGGAGAGCTTCAACTCCGGCACAGGGATCTCGCGTACGAGGCGTCCCTGCTCGTCGAAGGCGAAGAGTCGTGCCTGCCGTATCTCTGACGGGTAGGACGGCTCAGTGGCACAGGGCGACTGGACATAGAAGGCGAAGTCTACCCCCTGAGGACAGTCACTCAGGTCCTCGTAGACCATGCAGTGGCATCCGGAGAGGAGGAGCATCCCCGCAAGGAAGGCGAGGAAGTATGTCAGTTGTCTCTTCATCATACTATTTCGTTAGGTAGCGGAGGGATTAGTTCCACAGAGCGTAGTGCTTC
Source organism: Porphyromonas sp. HMSC065F10 (assembly GCF_001808555.1). Lineage (GTDB taxonomy): Bacteria > Bacteroidota > Bacteroidia > Bacteroidales > Porphyromonadaceae > Porphyromonas_A. Next base: position 20,518 of record NZ_KV793800.1, on the reverse strand, counting down.
TCCACAAGGTTCCACTTAATGACCTTGGCGGTGATGCGCATGAGGTAGTCCGCCGGCTCTACCGGGATCTGCGGATCCGTCGGGGGCTCGAAGGGGTTGTCCTCAGGCTTGGGGACATTGGGGTCGTCGGGATCGACGGGGTCATAGTTACGCCCGATGCCGGAGATACCTTTGATGGTGAGGTCGTAGATGTTGTTGCGTCGTGTGTCGCAGTAGTTGACGAACTTCTTGGTAGGGTCGAGCTGCCTATTCATCGGAACGAGATAGACCATCCGACCACCATCGTACTTGCGGACAGCAGTATTCTTACCCAGCATCACCGCATCACGGAGGCGGAGGTAGAGGAGCCCGTCGTCCACGCCCTCGTAGAAGGTGCCGGGCTTGTCAGTCACACGGAGGTCGTAGACCGTACGACCACCACTCTCACCCGGAATAAACTCAAACCCGCTGGAAACACGGTCACGGTAGGCCGGATCTTTACGCAGCTTGTCATAGAGCTCCTTGGAAATATCCACAATATAGCTCTGCTCCTTGGTGAATTCGTCAGCTGAGGCCACTACTCTCTCTCCACCACTGCCCTGGGTGTAGGCGTTGGTGGGAGTGAGCGTGGTGTAGACCTTGGCGTAGGCGATGCGGTTGTACTTGATCTCGCCCTTCTTGTCGGCTACCTTCTTGTCGCCGCCGTACATCGAGTTCTCGTAGAAGTAGAAGCCTCCCTTGATCGAGGTGGCTGATGCCGTGGCATTGGTCACCGGCTTGGCGTTGCGGTAGTAGCCGTCGAGGACGTACTCGGTGCCCTCCTTATCAGAGACGCGCTGGAGGAAGGGGTGAGCATCCTTGGAGTCCCAGTCAGTCGGGACCTTCTTATCGTTGATGACCGACTTAAAGTCCGTGTAGATCGCACTCTCTGCAGTCTCATTGACGAGGGTGCGCGAGCCGGCATGGTCGCGGAAGAGGTAGGTCTGCTTTGCCGATCCCGCCATAGAGTAGGTGAGCGGAGAGAGCGTACCTATATTAGGCAGGGTGAGGCTGAGACCATCCTTCTGAGACACCTGTACCTTAGCGACGATGCGCTCCACCTCGGCGGTGAAGAAGTTGCGGTTCTCCTGCAAGGGGTCGGAGACTCCCGGCTCGATGGTGACTTCGCGGACAGAGGACATAGAGGTCTGGATGAAGCCGTCCTTGTGGATGACGTCGAGGAAGCGATCGCTCCCCACCTTCTTGTCGGCGGTGAAGTCCCTCTCGGTGAGGCCGAGATCCTGCGAGCCCACCAGCACGGCATAGGAGGTGGGGACGCTCTGCTTGAGCGGCAGCTCGAAGCGTGCGGTGTAGTCCTTACCATCGACACCGGCGGGTGTGAGTGTGGTCTGACGGAGGAGTCCCACGCGTGGCATGTAGACCTGCATATAGGTGATCTTACCCTCGCCGGTATCCTCTGCCGGTGCGACATCCGGATCCTGGTCGTCGGTTACGGCACGCACTCCCTCACCAGGGAGACCCGCCGTCACGCGGAGGCTCAGCACCGTGGGTCGCTCGGTACCGTCCGGCTCCTCCACTCCGCGCACCGAGGCGTGGCAGCCGGAGAGTACCGGGAGCGCCAGGGCGAGGAGGGCTGCGGGAGCCATCGTATGTCTGAGCAATTTATTCATAAGTCTTATAAAGCTTCTTTTCTTATTGTGGGCAGGAGGGCGGTCAAGCCCGCCTGCCCTATGCCGGCTAAGCGCCGGACTTAGTTATCTGTGGAAGATAGATCAGAGCTCTACCTCACGACCGATGACGTTCCAGGGAACCATCTCGCACTGTACGGCTACGTAAGAGTCCTGATCCTCGATGTTAGGATTATCGGGGTAGTTAGGCTCCTCGGGATCCTCGGGCTTCGGCAGATCGGGGTCGTTAGGATCGGAGGGATCCCAGGGCATACCGATCTTCTGGAACTTCTTGATGTTAAGCACGTAGATGTTGTTACGACGAGTGCTTGCGTTATTGACAAGCTTTACGTTGCCATCAGGACTCTGACGATTCCAGAGGGCGCGGTATCCTGCGCGACCCTTGGTGTAGGTGAAGGACTTCTGACCAAGAGCGCCCTCGATGGTGCTCTGAGCAGCAGCGTTCTTAGTGAGATAGAAGCGACCGTCTTTCTCACCCATGTAGAAGGTGGTACCCTTGGTGTACTTTACCTCCTTGAGCTTGTAGACGAGCTGACCCTCCTGGGCATCAGCGTCGGTGCTCTCTACCCACTTACCATCACCGTCCTTCTTGTACTTCTTACCGGTATCGGCCTTAGCTACAAACTCAGTAGCAGCCTCGTCGATATCGTATACAGTGGTCGGAACGAAGGTAGCGTAGATCTTGGCGTAAGCGAAGCGGTAGAAGCCATCCTTCTTATTGGCAGCGTTAGCCTCACCGGAGTTCTCGAGGAAGTATACACCCTCCTTTACACCGGGGTGGGCATCCGTGTAGTCGGTGACAGCAGGATCCTTAACTTCCTTGGCAGCGTAGCCACCGAGGTCGGCACCGAGCTTACCACGACGGATCATACCGGCATCCATGGCAGCAGCGTCCTCCATGGTAGGAGCGATACCGTCGATGACAGACTTGAAGCCGTCATACTGATTGGGATCCTCTACACCGAGCTTACGCTCACCGGCCTGGTTGGCGAAGATGTAGGTCTTGGTAGCACCATTGACAGCAGCGTAGGTCACGCCCTCCATGGAGACGGTACCATTCTCAGATGTCTTGTCAAAGTCAGCAGCCTCCTGTACGATACCCTTGGCAACGACACGCTCCACCTTCTTGAAGTCAAGCATGTTCTGAGCCTCAGCATCAGCCTCTGCGATATTCGGCTTGATGGTCTGAGACATAACCTTGGAGGTCATTACGAACTTGTTGTCAGTAGATACCTTAGCGAGGTCAGCTACAGCAGTAGCAGAGGTACCGAACTCAGCATTGGCCTCAGCGACAGTAGCGAGGGTGTTGTTATTGAGCACAAGACCCAGGGGCATAGAACCGGTTACAGTGACAGGCTTAGCCTTACCCTTGTAGATGTTACCGGTAGAGGTGATGTCAGCCTCAGCCCAAGTAGCGCCGGCACCAACGAGAGCCATGGAGCTAACCTTGCTCTCAGCCTCGGTACCCTTGTTGTCCACCTGGTCACCATCGTTGATGGCCTTGAGGGAGTTCTTGACGTTGACTCTTACGGAAGCGTAAGAGTTCGCCCCCTGCTCAGGGGTCACGTTGTTGGTTTTGTTGCAGGCTGCGAAGCTGAAAGCTACGAGAGCGGCTGCAACGGTAGTTGTTACTTTTCTCATAATGTTTTGAGTTAGTGAAAAATAAACTGTTGTTAGTAATATAGTAATGTAATATCAGTCGTATAGGGGGCGCTATCTTATCGGACGAGTCGGACGGGGCGCACTATCTTATCGGACGGGTCGGACAAGTCGGACAAGTCGGACGAGTCGGA